>JBEKQO010000260.1:0-32863 GCA_049519635.1 Terriglobia bacterium
GGAGAGCAATGAAAAGTAGCGGCGGTTCGCGAACCGCCCCTACTCCCCTCCTCAGTTGAGGGGGGGGTAGGGGGTGGTGCTGATTGCGACTTGATTTTTTCGGCTGCAGGAGATAACCACCCCCAGCGCTCGGCGCGCCACCCCTCCTGAATCAGGAGGGGAGTTATTATCATCTTTCGTGGCGAGCAAAGCCTCATGCGCGCCTCTGCGTTGGACAGGTGGATGAATAAAGTAAGGCGTTCCCCAAATTAGGACAGCGCCAGTTCCCGCCTTTACTTGACAGCCTGTGCGGGGGTGCCGATAATCCCAAGGTTGTGGCACGTGTTTCGACCGCTTCCCGTCCGCGATTCTCTACCGGTGATGGGTTCCCGGCGGCAGGCCCCGAGCAACTGGAGGAGATTTCCGCGAGGGCCGACCAGCACGACCATATTTCTTAAGAACGCGAGGCTTTAGCCCATGAGTCGCTATCAAAAGACCAGATGTCTAACCCTGTTCGCCATGCTTCTTCCTTGGTCCTTGCTGGTGGGCGCCGATGAAGCAGTGAAGTTCCAAAAACAAACGGATTCCGTCGAGGTGCTCATCGGCGGGAAGGCCTTCACCACCTACTACTTTGGCCCGAATTCACCCAAGCCCTTTCTGCACCCTTTGCGCTCGGCGCAAGGCACGGTGGTGACGCGCGGGTTCCCCATGCGCACGGATATCCCCGGCGAGCACCTTGACCACCCGCACCATCGCGCCATGTTCTTCGCTCACGGCGATATCAATGGGATCGATTTTTGGGGCGAGGGCCCGCCCAGCAAGGCGGCACAAACCGCCAACGGGGTGTATTACCCGACAGCCGGAACATTGCCCACGGGGCGCACCGTCTTCCAAAAGCTCGATGAGGTCAAGAGCCACGGCAAGAGTGGAACCTTGAAGGCGGAGTTCGAACTGGTGGGCCCCGACGGCAAAGCCATGGGCAGTGAGAGTCAGGAATACACTTTCAGCGGCGACGCCTCCACCCGCGTCATCGATTGCACCTTCACGCTGACCGCCAATCAAGGCATAGCGCTGAAAATGGGGGACACCAAAGAGGGGACCTTCGCCATCCGCGTTGTCAATGGGCTCTCTAAGCCCGGCGTCAAGATGCTGAACTCGGAAGGCAAGGTAGGCGAAGACGAAATCTGGGGCAAGCGCGCCAACTGGGTGGATTACTCCGGCAACGTGGATGGCGAATCGCTCGGCATCGCCATCTTCGATAATCCCGCCAATATCAAGCATCCCACTTATTGGCACGCGCGCAATTATGGGCTGTTCGCGGTCAACCCCTTTGGCGAGCACGACTACTACAAGGACCCCAAGCGCGACGGCAGCGTCACGATCGCCAAAGGGGAATCGCTTACCTTCCGCTACCGCGTGGTGATCCACCACGGCGACGCGGCAGAGGCCCAAGTTGCCGAAGCCTACAGCCGTTACGCCGGAGGAAAGTAGAGCGGGCACAGTGGCCAGCCCGCATTTCTCACCACGATTTTAGAACGGCGGGGCTTTAGCCCCGCCGTTAGAGGGCCTTTCAGATTATTCCCGTGTCCCGCGCCCCTCGCCGCTTGCGGCTGCAAGCGGCGAGGGGCGCGGGACGGAAAAAGGGTTGGAGCCGCGATTTCGGCGGGGCTGAAGCCCCGCCCTTCCGGCAGCCCCCAAGAGCGTTTTAGCCCGGTGAGAAATCCGGGCCAGGGGTTAGTGGCTAGCCGCCAAATCCTAACTGCCAGCTACTAGCCACTAGCCACTCATCACTGCCTTATCGAGGTCTTCATGGAACGTCTTATCAAAGCCCGCAGGAATGGAAAGTTTCAACAGGTCGTGGCGCCCGGCACCATGCGCTTCCTTGACTTTGCCACCTTGCAACTGGACAAGGGTGGACGCCACTCTCTTCACACGGGCGCTCGCGAATACGTGCTCGATATCTTCTCCGGCGCCGTTACCCTGGCGATCAGCACCGTCGGCCGGAGCAAGGAGATTTATGGCGGCATCGGGAAACGCGCGGACGTATTCTCCGGACCGCCGGTGATGAGCTACATCCCACCCAACTCGCAACTGGAAATCAAAGCGGACTCGGCGGTGGACATGGGAATTTTCTCTGCTCCCTCCAACTCCCAGGCCCCGGCCGCATTGCTGGAAGGGTCAACGGTGATCAGCAAGCAAGTGGGCCGCGACAACTGGCAGCGGACGGTCTATACGGCATTGGGTGAAAACGTACCGGCGGAGCGCCTCCTGGCCGGCGAGACCCTGACCCCTTCGGGTAACTGGTCGAGTTTCCCGCCTCACAAGCATGACCGCCCGAATCCGCCGCAGGAAGCCGTGCTGGAAGAGGTCTACTACTTCCGCGTCAAGCCCGCACAGGGCTTTGGGTTTATTTGGACTTACACGTCGCCCCAGGACCCCGAGGGATTCTCCAATGTTTTCGTGGTCGAAGATGGCGACACCGTCCTGCTGCCGAAGGGCTATCACCCCGTCGTGGCCGCGCCCGGTTACGAAGTGCAATACACCTGGGTGCTCGCGGGTGAAGAGCGGAAATATGGCGCCTGGGCTGACGACCCCCGCCACGGTTGGGTGAAAAATTCCTGAACAACCCGCCGCCGCGATTGCGGCCCGCCCGTCCCAGCCGCACGCTGGACAGGCTCATCGCTTCTTCGTGGGAGCCTCGCCGGAAGGAGAATTGTGCCTACTCCACTCTCGAACTCGATACCCTCAGGATCCGCTCCCACGCCTCCATCGAGCTCGTTCCAGTTGCCTGACTTGCGCTGGCTGATTTGCGGAGTTTTGTTCTTTGGCTCCGTTATCAATTACATTGATCGCGGCACCATCTCCATCCTCTCCCATCATGTGCAGCAGATCTTCAGCATGTCGCAGAGCGACTATGGTTGGATCATTTTCTCCTTCCAGTTTTCCTACGCCATCATGATGCTGGTGTTCGGACGGATCATCGACCGGGTGGGCACGCGGACGGGCTTTGCGCTGGCCATGGCTTGGTGGTCGCTTGCCGCCATGGGGCAGGCCTTGGCGCGCGGCGTGGCCTCCTTTGCGGTGGCGTGCGGTTTGCTGGGGATGGGAGAAGCGGGGAATTTCCCGGGGTCCATCAAAGCCGTGGCCGAATGGTTTCCCAAGCGCGAGCGGGCCCTGGCCACGGGGATCTTCAACTCCGGCACGGCGGTGGGGGCGGTGATCTCCTATCCCCTGGTGGGGTGGTTATTCATCCGCTGGGGCTGGAAAGTGGCGTTCGTCGGGACGGGCGCACTGGGCCTGGTCTGCGTCGCCCTCTGGCTGCTTCTCTACCGCTTGCCCCGCCAGCACCCGTGGATCACGCCGGGAGAACTCCAGTATATTGAGACCGAACACGGCGACGATCATGACGTGCCGGGCGCGCAACTGATGTGGGGGAAGATCCTCCGCTACCGCCAGGCCTGGAGCTTCATGCTGGCCAAGTTCATGACCGACCCGGTTTGGTGGTTCTATATCTTCTGGCTGCCCAAATACCTGATCGAGGCGCGCCACTTCTCGGTCGAGAACCTGCGGCTTTTCGGATTCATTCCCTTCCTCGCGGCGGTGCCCGGCTCGGTGGCGGGCGGTTGGCTGTCCGGTCATCTGCTTCACCGCGGCCGGTCCGTCAACTTCGCGCGTAAAACCGCCCTGCTGGCCTGTGCCCTGTGTATGCCTGTCGGCATCCTGGCGGTGTTTTCCCCTAGCCCTTGGACGGCCCTGGCCTTCATTTCGGTGGGGACCGCGGCCCATCAGGGCTGGTCCGCCAACCTTTTTACCCTGGCATCAGATATGTTTCCGAAGAAGGACGTGGGTTCGGTGGTCGGAATCGGAGGAGCCGCCGGCGCCTTCGGAGGCGCGATCCTGGCGTGGGTAGCGGGCCATATCCTGCAACATCACTCGTATCTGACGCTGTTTATCATCGCCGGCATCATGCATCCTCTGGCTATCGCCGTCGTCCAACTGCTGGTCCCGAAAATCGAGAAAATTTCCCAAACGGCTGCGCCCGCCCGGTAGGCGCACGCTACCGCTCTAGTGTGGTGTCCCGGATAAGATTTGACAATGGCATGTTGCAAGGACCCCCTCACCCCCAGGCCCCTCGGTCGCCACGGCCACCGAGGGGAGGATGGATTTTATTGCCCTCGCCCCTTTGGGGGAGAGGGTGGCGCGCATCCGGCGTAATTGCCAGCCGGGGCGGGCCGGGTGAGGGGGTCTCGCCTATTGTCAATTCTTACGTGGGACACCACACTAGCCCGGACTTCTCACCACGTTTGGACGATGCTGGAAGGGCGGGGCTGAAGCCCGGCCCTTCCAAAAGCATGGTGAGAAATTCGCTTTAGGCTACGCTTCGTTGCATCTTAAACCGGTCGTAGGGGATATGGGTTCGCACAAATCGCAGCAAATCCGCAGGGGGTACCGGCTTCTCCAGGTAATCGATCGCACCCAATTGCATGGCTTCGAGATAGCACGGCATATCCAAGCAGCGCGTCAACACTAAAACGGGCTGGCGGCGGTCCAACTGGTTGGCGCGCTCCAACAAGCTGCGCCCTTCAAAGGCTTGGCTGCCCTGGCTCACCACCACAAAATCAAAAGGCACTGTTTCCAGGCATTGAATACCGGCTTCAAAGGTCGTGCAAGTGAAAACTTCGCATCCTTGTCCTTCCAGAATCAGACGAAGGCCTCTCAAATCGTTTGCTTCTTCATCGACAAGAAGGACCTTGGCGCGATGAGTGGCAAAATCAATCTCTGGCTGTATGAATGCATTGGTTGACATGGGAGTTCTCCATTCTTGAGTAAATCGCCCCCTCATCCAGGTCGCGTTTACGAATCGGCCGGTCGTACGGGGGAAGGATTTCCCTTCCTATTTTTCGATCCCAGGAATTTTATAAATCTATGTTACTCAATGTAATTGAGCACGAGGGGAATCAAGCCGCCACCCGGGTATGGAATGGTGAGGCGGAAATTGTGAGGTAATGAGAATCAGTGTCGTATGTCAAGCCGCAACTGCAATTGGGGGTTCCCCACAGTAATAATTCAGAACTGGCTTGTCTACCGCAGAGCATAAAACACGCAAGGAGATTAACGGTTCGATATTAAGTTGTCAAGGGGTATTTTATTCGTCAATTCAAAAATATCCGGCGAGGAATTCAAAAAATGTAAGCATCAAATCCAAAATGACTTATGTATCAGGATGGGTAGAGAAGCGTTGAAAAGTTAAACACGCCAGTAAAGTATTACATCACTTTCTTGCCAGCAAAGCCGTCCGCACCATCAAGGATTCTGCGCCTTGGATTCTGGTTTCGGCATCCCCATTCGCTCGACCATTTCCTATTTGGTTAACATTCTGAGGCGGGCGGTCGAATGAAGTTAATCCGGATGTCTCACCACGACTCCGGAAGTGCGGGGCTTTACAGGCTGCGGAAAACCCCGAAAGCGCTGTCATGCTGAGCATTGACAGCCGCTCGGCTGCCGAGCATGGGCAGAAACTCGGGCCGAGGAAGCGTAGCGCGGACCTGTTTTTTAGGTCCGCGGCTTTTCCTTGTCCATCGGGGACGTGCCGCGGGCCTAAAAAACAGGTCCGCGCTACGCTTGCTGAATTCCAAAGACTTACGCGTCGAGTTTCTGCGGAGGAGCAGCGGCGGTCCTGAGCCTTGATGAAGGAAGAATCTCGCATTGCCTTGAAAATGCTCAGAGCGGGATCCTTCGCGTGGTTTACCCTGAGCGGGCAGTGCGAGACAAATCAAAATCATAGCCCTCTCTCAGGGGAGAGGGTGCCCGACGGAGGAGGGCAGGTGAGGGGTCCCTTTCAATCCCATTAGATTTTGATGGTGCCCTGGGGCGCCGTTTGGTGCTTGAATGTAGCGCCGCCATCTTGGCGGCTTAATGACGGCTGGAAGCCGGCGCAACATCTGAAATTAGGACAGTGCCCGCCGTTTTCTTCTCTTGACCTTCCTGGAAATTGCGATATGCTGCCGGAACCTTGCACAAAGATTCGGGCAGATGAGTAAATCAAACAATTCGGTCCCGGTCGAGCGCGCCCCCGGCGCCGGTCTTTTGTCGATATCAAATTCGCGGCGGTGGGTGCTGGTGGGTCTACTCTTCGTCGCCTCGTTCATCAACTATCTCGACCGTGCCACCATCTCCGTCGCTTTGCCGCTTATTTCCATCGATCTGCACCTTGGCCCCGAAACCAAGGGGCTGGTGCTTTCCTCTTTCTTCTGGTCCTATGCGCTGATGCAAATCCCCATTGGCTGGTGCGTGGACCGGTGGAATCTCCGCTGGCTTTACGCCGGGCTCTTTGCCATCTGGTCGCTCGCTTGCGGATTGACGGGCTTTGCCGGCAGCCTGCTGGTCTTGATTCTGCTGCGAATCCTCTTGGGTGTGGGTGAGTCGATTTATCTTCCCGGCGGAACCAAAATCGTGAGCATGCTCTTCGCTTCCTCGAAGCGCGGATTTCCTTCCGGGCTCTTCGATAGCGGCACGCGCCTGGGCATGGCGGTGGGGGCTCCGCTGATCGCGGCCCTGATCATGTTTTTCGGCTGGCGCAACATGTTCGCCCTGGTGGGATTTACGGCCATCATCTGGGTAGTGCCTTGGCTTTTCGCCGCACCCAGGAATCTGCAAGGAGTGCGCAGTGTCGCCGTCGCCACGGCCGCGCCCCCTGCGCGGCGGTTTCACTTTAACCGTAACCTGCTAGGCATTTGCCTGGGATTCTTCTGTTTTGATTACTACTGGTACCTCTTCGTCACCTGGCTTCCCGACTATCTGGTAAACGTGCGTCACTTGACGCTGATGCGCGCCGGCCTCTATGCGGCCTTGCCTTATTTCATTTTCGGCGCCTGCGAGCCGCTGGGGGGATGGATCACCGACTGGTTCATTGGCTGGGGCTGGGATGAGACCCGCGCGCGCAAAGCGATGCTCACGGTCGCGTTTCTCTGTGGACTTCTGCTGATTCCCGCTGCCCGCGTGGAGAGCACCCTGGGAGCGCTCGCTTTCCTCACGGGCGCCTCGTTCGTCGGTCTGGCCTCGGGCAACCTGTTCGCCGTCCTTCAGTGCTGCGCGCCGCCCGATGAGGTGGGCATCTGGACAGGCTTTGAAAACTTCGCCGGCAACATCGGCGGCGTCCTGGCGCCACTCGTCACCGGGTTTCTGATTGCCTCCACCCACACCTACCTTCCGGGCTTCGCCCTCGCGGCCGGCGTCTTGGTGGCCGGCATCCTCGCCTATTGGTGCGTCGTCGGAGAACTCAAACCCGCCTCCACCACCAATACACCAGAGCCCCTACGCCAAGCATGACGGCGCCGCATCCCGCCTCCACCGGCTCTTCCACCAGGGTATTCACCAGGAACCACGCTGAGCCCAGCACGAAAACGACGGGCACGTAGGGATACCCAAACACCCGGTAGGGCCGCGGTGCATCCGGCCGGGTGCGGCGCAGCACGATCACCGCCAGCGCCGTCAAGGCATAGAACACAAACGCCGTGAAGATGGCGTAGGTGAAAAGCTGTTCGTACGTTCCCGCCGCCACCAGGACGATCGCCCATCCCCCCTGCACCAGCAGCGCCACATGCGGCGTGTGGAACCGCGGATGCACGCGCGCGCACCACCGGAAGAACAGGCCATCCATGGCCATGGCGTAGTAAACCCGGGGCGCGGCCAGAATGCTGCCGTTCAGGCTTCCCAGCGTGGAAATGATGATCAACAGCGACACCAGGTAAGATCCGGTGCGGCCGAAGATGCGCACCGCCGCATCCGCTCCCACGTGCGAGGAGCGCGCCACCTGATCCATGGGCAGCACGTGGTAGTAAACCAGATTCAGCGCCAGGTAGAGGGCAATCACCACCACGGTACCGAGAATCAGCGCCAGGGGCACGTTGCGCTCCGGGCGCTTTACTTCTCCCGCCGCGAACGTGCAGGCATTCCATCCCTCGTAAGCCCAGAACGCGCCGACCATCGCCACCCCGAAAGAAGCCACAAATCGGTGGCCCGTGGGCGCGGCGAGCGCGGCGGGACCGCCCGGCAATCCCCTTACCAGCACGTAACCCAGCAGGATGAGCACCGCCATGGCGCCCACCTTCACTCCCGTCAAGATCGACTGCACGGCGCCGCCCTCGCGGACGCCGCGGTAGTTGATCGCCGTCAACACCGCAATCGAAGCGGCCGCGGCAGCCTTCTGCTCCCAAGGCGTGAGGGGTAGGAACTCGGTGGCGTAGAGGGCAAAACCCACGGCCAGCACCGAGATGCCCCCGGTTTGAGCGGCGACGAAAAACGACCAGCCGCACAGGTAACCCGTCAGGGGCCCGTAAGCCTCGCGCAGGAAAACGTACTGTCCGCCCGCCTGCGGCATCATCGCCGCCAGCTCCGCAAACGAGAGCGCGCCGAACAGGCTCAGCAACCCCGCTACCGCCCATACGGAAAGCGCCGCGCCCCGCGTGCCCATCGAACGGGTGATCTCGGCCGGCACAATGAAAATGCCTGTGCCAATCATGATCCCCATGACGATGGCGGTGGCTTGCCACCCGCCCAGCGCCCGCAGCAATTGCGGCGGTGCGGAGCCGGCACCCGTCGTGCCCGAACTGTTTTCAGGAGAATTCATGAAAGAGCTAAAGCCCAACCCGGATTTCTAACCACGGGTATGGAAGGTAGAGGCTTTACAGGATGCGGAAAAACCTTCCGCCGCGGGCAACCACCCCTCCTCATCTGAGGAGGGGAGTTCCTTCTTAACTCCCCCCCTGATTCAGGAGGGGTGGCGCGCCGAGCGCCGGGGTGGTGCTGACGAAGAAATGAAATGGTGACATCAATAACGACAACAGCATCAAGTTTTTCCGCAGCCTGTTCAGACCCGCCCTTGGGCTGCTCTAACTTATTGCGGCCCTGCATTCCCTCAGGTGTTGCAAAGCATTGCCTCGTCATCGGGCTTACGCGTAACCGGCGCAAAAATCGGAACGGCACTGAGCCTGCCACAAAATAGAGGAATCCACCGGCGCGGTCAATCGGAGATTTGAGGCGAGAGAAACCCTGGCATTCGACTCCAGAGCGGCTGAACAGGGGTAGCGCGGACCTGTTCTGTAGGTCCGCGGCTCGTGCCTAACCCTGATTTCTCACCAAGCTGAAACGCTCTTGGGGGTTGCCGGAAGGGCGGGTCTTGACAGGCTGCGGAAAAGCGCGAAAGCGCGGTCATTCTGAGGAGCAGCAGCGACGAAGAATCTCGCACTGCCTTAAAAATACTCAGGGCGAGATCCTTCGCTCCGCTCAGGATGACAGCATTTATGGGTTTTTCCGCAGCCTGTGAAGCCCCGCCCTTCCGAAACCGTGGTGAGTGATACGGCCTTGATGAACAGGGAAAAGCCGCGGGCCTACAAAACAGGTCCGCGCTACACTTGCTATTTTTTTAGTAAAAGAGGGGTTGGACGTAGCATGATAGGGTCACGAATAAGGAGCACTTGGCTCGACAACAGGAGGACTCCATGAAGCGTCGTTCCTTTTTGCAGTTGGCAAGCCTGGGAGGGGCCGCGGGGTTAGCGGGCGTCGCGCCGCCGGCGAAGGCCGCCACGCCTCCGCCGCAGAAGATCACTCGCGTGCGCTTTTACCTGAATCCCAGTTCCCCCGTGCTGTTCAATCAGAGTTTCCACATCGTGACGATTGAAACCGACCAGGGCATTACCGGTGTGGGCGAAGGCGGCAGCAAAGACACCATCGAGCAATGCGCCGCCATGATCATTGGCGAAGACCCGTCACGCATTGACCACCTCTGGCAGATGATGTTTCGCGGTTACTTCTACCCGGCGGGCCGCGAAAAGCTGGATGCTCTGGGCGCCCTCGATTTGGCGCTTTGGGACATCAAAGGGAAAGCCCTGGGTGTGCCTGTCAGCGACTTGCTCGGAGGCGCTTCCCGCGATCACGTGGAGTGTTATGCCACGGGATTCCCCTCGCGTGGCAGCCTGAAAGAATCGGCGCGGGCCTGCATTGAGGCCGGCTTCCGCGCTTATCGCTACGCCACGGCCGATCCGCCGGAGGGGCAACCGTTCAATTCGCATGTGATGGTTGACCAGACCTACCGGGACTGCGTCGAAATTCGTGAAGGCGTGGGCAAAGACGGCGATTGGTCGCTCGATTACCACACCCGGCTGGATTTTCCCGACGCGGTGCGCCTCAGCACTTTAATCGAGCCCCTTACGCCCTACTTTGCCGAGGACCTGCTGCGCTCCGAAGACCCCGGCGTCTATCGCCAACTGCGCCAGCTTGTGAAGGTTCCAATTGCGGTGGGAGAACAATTCGGCAGCAAGTGGGATGTGAACGAGCTCATTGAACAGCAATTGATCGATTACGCGCGCGTGACCCTTCCCAACGTCGGCGGCATCACCGAGTACATGAAGATCCAGGCGCTCTGTGAGACCCATTATGTAGGCCTGATCCCCCATTTCACCGGACCCGTCTCCGAAGCCGCTCTGGTACACGCGTGCTCGGCTTTTTCCGGACCGGTGCTGATGGAAATGACCGGCGAAGGCCACGGCACCTATGCGCACCTGCCGGAATGCTACGACTTCCGCAACGGCAAGCTGTGGCCCAACCGCCGTCCCGGCCTGGGCGTGACCCTTGACACCAAGCCCCTGCAACTGGCGGCGGAAATCACGGAACGCAAGCGCCTGAACCCCATGTTCCACCGGCCCGACGGGTCAATTACCAATTGGTGAGAGAACCGCTGTACGCTGGGCGGCGCTACAAAGATGCGAAGCAGCGCCACGCGGCGGTGCCGCGACGCAGCACGGGTTGTTGGGGCAGGGCCTTGTGCCTGCCCGCCGCAAAGGTACCCCCCGAGGGGTATAGGCGCTAGACTGAGCAATTTCCGGTCCGGCCCCGAAGGGGCCAACCGTGGGTAGCCGCAGGTTTTAACCTGCGGCTCGCAGAACCCCATGGCCCCTTCAACCCCGACGGGGTTGACCGTGGGAAAGGTCGGCCCGTGTCCCGCTTCGCGGGAAGGAAGGCGGCGAATCATCGGGTGGCTTATTCTAGCGCCTATACCCCCCGAGGGGTGCCCTTATAAGCGGCGCAAATTGGATACCCCAAAAAATGGAATTTACGGGATGGCAAGGTAGCAATGCCCGCAAGCCCGCATAGCGGGCGGCATCATGTGGCCCATGGCGACAGCCGTGGGAAAAAGGGAAGTACCAATAATTCTCAAGCCCCGCAGGGGCGACACAATCACGACGGAACGAGCGGAGTTCTTATGTCGCCACTACCGTGGCTCACGAAATACTCTGGCCTGCGCTATCCCACGGCTTCCGCCATGGGCCACATGATGCCGCCACGGCCGTGGCTCAGTCCGTGCGTAGCGTATAAATCTGAACGCGCATGGGCGGAAGAGCGAGCCCTGCGCTACATCCTTTCTTCCCGGCTTCTCCGCCTTTGGGTGTTCCGCCGGTGAGAGTTAGCCAGGATAATCGTTTTTGCTCAATAGCCTATAATCTGTAGGCCAATTTCGCTCTTGACCCGGGCGGCCATCGCTTGTATACTAGGCCATGAGGCTTGCTCCCGGGGGCCGGGGGGAAGAGCCGCGGACCTTCAAAACAGGCAGGCGCTACCCATGACTTCGGGCAGGTCCGATCCGGAAGAAATTGCCGAGAGGCTCCCATGCCGCGGGTAGAAAAAGCGGAAATGACGGAAACGAATCTGGCGGCTCATCGGCGGGGCGCGTAGCAGTGTCGTCGTGTCCTCTGAGATCCGGATAACTTTATGAAAAGACATAATGTTATCGAATAATTAGGAGAATTTCGATGGAGGCCATGAAAAATCAAGCATATGAAAACAGGGAGGTTATGCTGAAAGAGATCGGGCACGGGGATTGCAGACAAAAAGATGTTAAAAATGAAGATAGGTCTGGATGGTTGCTTGAAAACAAAAGGCTTAAAAAAGTGCTCTGGATGAGTTCATGAAAGCACACGACTTATCGAGTTTTCGGGATGAATTGCTGAAAAGAAAGGAGGTTATCACGAAATTCTCACCTGATTGGCATGGTGCTTCCGCATCCCGCGGCGCTCCCCTCGCCCTTGCGTTTTTCCGCCCATCGCCATCATCAGATTTGGGGAAGAGACCGATGACGAATGAATGCGCGCGTCGAGATTTCAAATCCCAACCTTCCGATTTGCGAGCCAGGCACACAACCGGCGTTTGACAAACCTTCCGGTGCACCGCAGAATGAAAGCTCAGACCCTAGCGCGGAATTATACGGAGAACACGCATGAGTAGCGGTATCAGCCCACAAGATGTAGTGAACGCCCTCCGAGCGGTAAAGGACCCCGACTTGGGGCGCGACATCGTCACGCTGGGCTTGGTGAAGCAATTGGAAGTTGGCGACAGCCGGGTTTCGTTCGCGCTGCAACTGACCACGCCGGCCTGCCCGGCGCGCGATCAACTGGTGGCGCAGGCGCGCGCGGCGGTGGCGGCGCTGGGTGTCGCCAACGTGGACGTTCGGCTGGTGGCGCCGGCTCCGGCGCGCACCCCCGGCCGCACGCTGCTTCCCCAGGTGAGTTACACCATCGCGGTGGCGAGCGGCAAAGGCGGCGTGGGGAAATCCACGGTGGCGGCCAACCTGGCAGTGGCTCTGAACCGCACGGGCGCCAAAGTGGGCCTGATGGACACCGACGTCTACGGGCCCAGCGTGCCCATCCTGATGGGCGGGAACGAAGCGCCGTTCGTGGTGGAGGGCAAGATCGAGCCCCCCGTCGTCTACGGGGTCAAGATTATGTCAATGGCGTTTTTCCTGCCCAAGGACGAAGCCGTAATCTGGCGCGGGCCCATGCTGCACAAAACCATCCAGCAATTTCTCGGCGACGTGCGCTGGGGAGAGCTCGACTACCTCATCATGGATCTGCCGCCGGGCACGGGTGACATTCAGTTAAGCCTTTCCCAGAGCATTCCGCTTACGGGGGCGGTGATTGTCTCTACGCCGCAGGATCTGGCGCTGAGCGTGGCCTCCAAGGCCATTGCTATGTTTCAAAAGTTGAACGTGCCCATCCTCGGCATCGTGGAAAATATGAGCTACTACTTGTGCCCAAAGTGCGGCAACCGCGAGGAAATCTTCGGCCACGGCGGCGCGCGCGAAGCCGCCAAGAAGCTCAACTTCGCGTTCCTGGGCGAAATTCCGCTCGACTTGTCAATTCGCGAGCAAAGCGATGCCGGCAAGCCGGTGGCGCTGGACGACTCGACGATTTACGGCAAAGCTTTTCAGGAAGTGGCGGGAGCCCTGGCGACGCAAATCAGTATCGGGAATTTTCAGACGGCGGCGGATATAAGTATTGAGTAGCTGTCAGCCGTCAGCTTTCGGCCGTCAGTAAGAGCGCAAGGCACTAGGCGGAAAGCGGAAAGCTAAATTCTTAATGCTGAATTCTGAATGCTGAAAGCGGAGTGAGCAAGCTGTTAGCTGTCGGCTGTAAGCTGTTGGCTGTAAGCGCCAAGTTGGAGAAATGAGCGATACTATTTATACCCGAGCGGAAGGACGGGGCTTTAGCCCCTGAAGCAATGCCGCTTCAGGGCCTAAAGGCCCGTTCAACCCTCCGCCCAGAGGTGGCGGGGCTGAAGCCCTGCCCTTCGGGAGCCATAAATAATCATCATTATTGCAATTTGGCGCTAGATGTCAGTTGTTAACTGTCGGCTGTAAGCTGTAAGCTATCAGCCAAAGCTTTAGCTGAAAGCTGATGGCTGGATCCTGAATCCTAAATTCTTGTTTTCCCCCATGCCCCCGACGCCGACGAAAGTCAAACTCGCTGCTGGCGACAACACCTTGTCGATTCATTGGTCCGATGGCCACGAGAGCGCGTATCCTTATCGCTACCTGCGCGGCAAGTGCCCCTGCGCGACCTGTGGTGAAGCGGCTCCGGTGGCCGAGCAGGCGGTGGGCGGTCTGCCGATTCTCGGCCAGAAACCGTTGCACCCTGAGCGCGCCGAATTGGTGGGCCGATATGCCTTGCAAATCTACTGGAGCGACGGCCACTCGAGCGGGATTTACGCTTTCCCGTACCTCCGCTCCCTTTGCCCTTGCCCGGAATGTGAGGCCGCCCGCAGCTCCGGGCCTTAGCCCGGCATCTGCCGGCCTAAAGGCCGGCGCTGCATCAGCCGTCAAGGCCGCGGGATCCCATGATTGAACTTGCGCCGGGTATGGATTAAAATGCCGTCCTGCTGAGGGCTCAAGGGGCGCCAACGCATCGACACCATTCCGGAGGGACTTATGGAGAGCTGGACTTTACGCTTGCTGCTTGCCGCAGGAACATTCCTGATCGTGGCCCTGTGCTCGGCCGCACCCAAGGCTCCCGCGCCGTCACGCGGGCTGCTGCTGGTTGCAAATAAAGGTGATCACACGCTGGGTATTATCGACCCGGTGGATGGCAAGGAAATTGCCACAGTGGATGAAGGCGGCATTACCGGCCACGAAGTGGCGGCATCGCCCGACGGCCGGCGCGCCTTCGTTCCCATCTATGGCAATTCCGGCGTGGGCTCGCCCGGCACCGACGGCCAAAACATCGCCGTGATTGACCTTGCTAACCACAAACTGATCGATACGCTCAACCTGGGGAAACCGCTGCGCCCCCATTGCGCGGTTTTTGGACCCCAGAATGGTTTGCTTTACGTCACCACCGAACTGGGCGACTCCGTCACCATCATCGATCCGAGCAGCCTGCACATTCTGGGCTCGGTGCCCACCGGCCAGCCGGAATCGCACATGCTGGCCATCAGCCACGACGGCAAGCGCGGCTACACGGCCAACGTTCATGCGGGCACGGTCAGCGTGCTGGATCTGGAGGCGCGCCAAACCCTCACCGTGATTCACGTCTCGCGCCAAACCCAGCGCATTGCGCTTTCCGTTGACGACCGCTGGGTGTTTACGGCCGACCAGACCCAGCCGCAAATCGCCGTCATCGACACCTCAACCAATACGGTTACGAAGTGGATCCCCCTTGAAGGGCTCGCCTACGGCACGGGCGCCACGCTAGACGGCAAATGGCTGCTCGTCACCCTACCCAAACCCGGCAAGGTCGCCGTGGTGGACCTCAGCACCATGAGTGTGGTGCGGTCGGTGGACGTGCCCAAGGCGCCGCAGGAAGTCCTGGTGCGGCCCGACAATCAGGTGGCTTATGTCTCCTGCGACACGAGCAAGAAAGTGGCAGCGATTAATCTGCAAACCTGGAGCGTGCAATTGATTGATGCCGGTCGCAGCGCCGACGGATTGGCATGGGCCAACGGGCAGTGAATTATCCGGTGATCGGGTGATCGAAGGAACTGAGCTACTGAACCTTACATGCTGCGACACTTCGAGGGGCCGTATGTAGCTGGGCTGCTTCTACTCGAACGGTCGGTCTTCGGATCAGCAGATCACCGGATCATCGGATCACCCGGTTACCGGATTTCTAGAGGATCTCGACCTGGCAGTTCTTCACCAGGCCTTTGAACTTGATGGCGTCGGCGTCGGTTCCGACGATGGCTGCGTAGTGCATGGGCACGGCGATTTTGGGATGGATGGCCAACGCCGCTTGCACGGCTTCTTCCGGCGTCATCACGTAAGTTCCCGAAATCGGCAACAGCGCAATGTCGCAGGCGATATCATTCATCTCCGGAATGAAGTCCGTGTCGCCGGCGTAATACACGCGCGTGCCATCCATGGTGAAGACAAAACCTAAGCGCTTGTCTCCCTTGGGATGAAAGGCCTGGCCCGGCTCGCGGAACTTGTTCACGTTGTAAGCGGGGACGGCTTCGATTTCCACCTTGCCCACGGTGATCTTTCCACCCGGGTCGAGGAAGCGGATTTGCTTCACCTGCACGCCTTTGAGCTCATCCTTGCAAAGCGGGCTGGCGATAATCGTAGTTCCGGGAAAGACCACCTTGTTGAGATCTTCCAGGCTGAGGTGGTCGAAGTGCTCGTGGCTGAGCAGAATGATGTCGGCTTCATCACGGGCCGCCACCTTAAAGGGGTCGGTGTAGATGACTCTCGATCCCTTGATTTTAAAGGTGTCATGAGCAATGCGAGTAAATTCGAGATTCAGAAGTTTCGTCATGCGCCCCCCAGTAAGTCATAGGTTGCGCGTCCGCACCCATCGGGGCGCGCCCGTCTAGAATAACACCAGCCTCGGGTTAAGACGAGAGAAGGAGTTGTGTTCAAGGGCCCATTGCCGTGCCGGCTATCTTGCAACCCGTGCGACTTCGCCCAGTGAAAGCTGGAACGCCGCGGGACATCCCACTTCCTCAAAAAGTCCATGCCGCTGCGCACGAAGATTTCCAAGCCCTTTGCAAACTGTGCTAGAATCGTCGTTGCTTCCGAGTCAGACGGGCCGTTAGCTCAATTGGTAGAGCAACTGACTCTTAATCAGTAGGTTGGGGGTTCGATTCCCTCACGGCTCACCATCTTATTGTAAAATAACCACTTAATATTGATGTGCAACCTCATCTAGCCGGCACTTTCCGGCAGCATTGTTTGACCTCCTCGAAACACTGTGACTGAAAATGAACGATTTACCTCATGGGGGGAGCAACTGATCTAAAATCAGTTGGTTGAGTAATGAATATGCCGACGCGTCTTCATATTGTGCATCGATGAGAGTTATTAATTGGCCTTGGAAAGCAATTCGCTCGTTGTAATGCGGAACGTAGCAGAATGGGGCAACCCCACATCGCCGCTGCGAATTAAAAGGTGCGTAGACGCCTGGGTGAGGCAAGATCTTTCACCGGCAGGTGCCTGGCCATGCAATCCCAAAACCTTGCCACCCGGGCACCCATGTCGCTTCATTTAGGATTTACGCTAGGGCTGCCTTGCATGGCCTTTTCCAGGGGGTCGGGCTTGGGTTGCACAGTGATTTGCCGCTGGAAGGTTTCATAAGCCGATTGCGATTCGCTATTCTTGCCCAAGTGGTGGTAAACGCCGCCCAGAGTGTAATAGGCCTCGGTCAGGCTTGGGTTCAGGTGCACGGCACGCTCCAGTTGAATGCGCGCCTCCTGGTATTTTCTCATTCGTGAATAAAGTTGTCCCAAGCTCAAATAGCTTTGCGGGTAAGAAGGGCTCAGCTTCTCGGCCAGCAGCATTTGCTCGATAGCGCCATCGTATTTGCCCATGCGGTCAAGCAAAGTGCCGTAGTAAAGGTGGTAAAAATGATTCTGCGGGCTCAAGCCGATGGCCTTTTGAAAATAGGGCTCGGCCTCTTTCAGCCGATTATGGACGACTTCCATCATGCCCATCATGAATGCCGCCCGGTCGTATTGGGGATCCAACTCGAGCGCAGCCTTAAAGTGGCGGGCTGCACGGTCATAGTAGCTGGTGTCGGACTCATTCAATCCCATAAAAAAAAAGCTCATGCCCAGTGCATAAAGCGGCTCGGGTGAATTCGGCGCGAGGCGCTGAGCATTGAGAAAGTCGTTCACCGCCTCCATCTGGTTGTCGGCTTTTTGAGCTTTCCTGCCCTCGACCATCCACTGGTCCGCAGTCTTGGTGGGGGAGACATCCGTTGGAACTGATGCCGGCGCGCGGCCCCCGACGGTGGACAGCGCTGTCCCCTGGGGCGCAGCGGTGGGCGTGGCGGCGGACTCGATCGTGGGGACCGGTCCGGAAAGGCCGTCCGCGGCTGCAAGTTGGAGGAGATGACCCCGTAGGCCGTTGACAAGGAGGAGAAGGGGCAAGGTGCGCAATGCCAACAGATGCTTGGGGCTCGGCAGCCACAGGGCGCGGCGGTGCAGCGGCTTTAATAGAGATCGGCTCATAGGACAGGGTGGGCAACTACTCGGCTGCCCACCGTTCATATTATAGGACAGCGGCGCAATGCTTCGCGCGGAACTTGAGAGGGTAGCCCCCGGAGTGAATGTGAGAGGCTGTCATTACAACTGCTAGCGGGCAGGCAATATGCATAGGGGACAATTCCAAGCATGGTGGCCGGGCCCGATGCTAAAATCGAGGAGAATCGGCTGGTAATATGCGCAGGGGCTTTGTCAACCATGGCTCTCTGAGACGGACGGCTCAGCACCCAGTCGAATCGCGTGGAATCGTCTACGAGTCAGGAGACCAAGTTGGGATCGTCTGCGCTAGTGACCTTCCCCCTCACTCGTCCCTTCAGGCTACGCATTCACCAATGGAACGCGGCGAGGGATGACGGGGCGTCATTCGGAACCGGCAACTTTCCCCGTCTCATCTTGTCCTACGTGTTTGTATTTGTTTTCGTGATCGTGGCGCCCGCAATAGAGGAATCGAGGGCGGGCGATCAGAGCAGTTGCACAGAGCAAACGGTTGTACAGCAATTCCTGCGACAAGCCGAAAATACAAAGGAATCTTACGAGGAGCGCAGGAAAGCCTATGAAAGCGCCGCGCGGGTGTGTCCCCAGGAAGTTTCCATATATTCGGCACTGTCTGCACTCATGCTGGAGCACCAAGATGCCGATGCGGCATTGACCTGGGCCCGCCGAGGGCTGCAAATAGCCCCCGAAGATGCCAATCTTGCGATATATGAGGGTGTGGCACTCGTATTGGTCGGCCGTCCCGACCAAGCACTGGCCATTTTGAAGAAAGCGCCCCCAACTGGTAAGAATGAGTTTTATCTTGGGTTGGCGTATCGCGCCCTCCGTGCGCACAAGGAAGCTCAGCAGGCCCTCTTGAAGGCATTTACGCTGGGGTATAACGACCCCTATGTCCTTTATGTGCTCATCGAGCAGGACCGGCTTTTGCGAGAAAAAGAAGCTGGCATGAGGGATTTTCAGACGTTCTCCGAGCGTTTCCCCGGGTCCCCTTGGCTGCACATGCTCTATGGGGACGCCTACATGTCTCAGAATGATGATCGGAACGCTGAAGCCGAATATGAGCAAGTTGTGAAGCTCGCTCCAAATCTGCCCACTGTACAGTTCCAGTTAGGGTTCATAGACTTCAATCGTGCCAGTTACGCTGCCGCCGAGGAGCACTTCCGGAAGGAGATTGCAA
Source organism: Terriglobia bacterium (assembly GCA_049519635.1). Taxonomy (GTDB): domain Bacteria; phylum Acidobacteriota; class Terriglobia; order UBA7540; family UBA7540; genus Bog-366. The sequence goes on from JBEKQO010000260.1 coordinate 18,956, forward strand.
CCAATCCCGCCTTTGCGGTTCCCCACCTTTACCTTGGCGCGACCCTTCGCAGGCTGGCCAGAAATACCGAAGCCCTTCCCTTCCTGAAACAGGCCGTGCAGGGTGATCCTAATAACCCTCTCGCTTACAATGAATTGGCCACCGCACAGGTTGAAGCAGGCAAGCCTGAAGAAGCACTCCGGACGTTGCGGGAGGGGGAAGTCCGATTCCCTCAAGAGGCGGCATTCCCGGCCCAATTGGCGGGCCTCTTAAAGCGTCTTGGCCGACCGGAGGAAGCGAAAAGTGAGGCCGAGAAAGCTACCCGGTTGAGCAATAGTAGCAAGCCTCCCCCGCCCGGAATTGCAGTTGGGCCTGAGGTGAGGCAGTAAGCTCCGAAATACGAACCCTGCAGGTATGCCAGTCTTCCAGCCGAACTGAGGAAAACCCGCCGTAAGCAAGGAATGATAGTGAGGAGCGAGAAGACGGCGGCCTTATTCGAAACTCAGTCCGCACCCTTCTCCAATGCGGAACGACCGAAGAACATTCTTCAGGAAGCAATTGAAAATATGGAAGAGAATTCTTTTGACTTGAAAAAGCTCGGCTCATATACTCCGCGCTCGTGCACGGCAGCGGGCCTGGGCCCCTTAGCCCGGAGTTCTCACCACGATTTTGGAAGGGCGGGGCTTCAGCCCCGCCGTTAAAGGGCCTTTCTGATTATTCCCGTGTCCCGCGCCCCTCGCAGCTTGCGGCTGCAAGCTGCGAGGGGCGCGGGACGGACAAGGGTTGGAGCCGCGATTTCGGCGGGGCTGAAGCCCCGCCCTTCGTTAGAGGCGCGGACGCATGCTTGCAAGGAGGAACGAATGAAACACGAAGAAGAAGAGGAAAGGGCAGCGTCTGAGCCGGTCACAGAGAAGGCAGCAGTTAAGGTGACGCGCCGGTTATTTCTGCGAACAGGAGCGGCAGCAATCGGCGGCACGGCCGTGGTAACGCGAGGCACCCGTTCCACCGCAGAGGCGCAAAACAGATCCGGCACAGAACAGCGCCGTGGCCACCAACCCGGCAGACGGTCGCCAAAACCCTCATCGTTTCTGGACTTGCTTCGTGTGCCTGATGGAGTGGCGGCTTACGGACGTTTCGAAAAGACGCTGCCGGCGGGCATGATCCCGTTGAGGCAGCGCGGTGAGCAGTGGGTTGACAGGCAGGTCGTTGTAGAAAGTAGATTGGAGAAAGCTGCGCTCTTGTTGACGTTGACCGCGCCGTCAACGCCGATCGCTGCGGTACACGTGCGCTGGCAGGCAAACGTGACGCAGGATCTACAGGTGCTGGGCGATGCCTGGGAGCGCAGCTATGGAGACCTGGGTTGGCGCAATGTGATTCCAGAGCGCGTCATGCCTTGGTACTTCACGACCTATGATGGTGTGACGTGCAATGGCTACGGTGTGAGGACGGATGCGCGAGCGCTGTGCTTCTGGCAGCTCGATGCGCAAGGCGTGTCGCTCTGGCTGAACGTTACGAACGGCGGCGATGGGGTTGAACTGGACGAGCGACAATTGACAATGGCGACAATTGTAAGCCACCGCGGGACCGATGGCGTGAGTGCAATCGACGGGGTGGCGGCGTTGTGCAGGGCGATGTGTGGGCGCAAATCGCGGCCAACGACGCCGATCTACGGTGCGAACGATTGGGGTTATAGCTATGGGCAAAGTTCCGCGGAGACAATCTTGCGAGACACGGAATTCATCGTCGAAGTGTCACCGACAGGAGGCATCCGGCCCTTCTCGGTGATCGACGGCGGCTGGAGCAACGGTACGGCAGCATGGCCGGATATGGAGAAGTTGGCGGGCGAGATCAAGCAGCGCACCGCGCGACCTGGGATCTGGGTTCGGCCGCTCGAGGCGCCGCAGGGTACTGAGCGAGAGCTGCTGTTGCAGGATGCCCGATTCGGGGAGAAGAAGGAGCGGGCGCGCGAGCTTGCCTATGACCCGACGATGGCCGAGGCGCGCGAAAAGATCAGCGCCAAGCTGCGCCAAGCGACCGAATGGGGCTACGAGATGGTGAAGCACGACTTCACTACCTACGACCTGCTTGGGCAGTGGGGATTCGAGATGGGGCCGCAGCCAACACTACCGGAATGGTCGCTCCACGACCGAAGCCGGACGAACGCGGAGGTGATCGCGGAGCTTTACGCGTTACTGCGCGAGGTCGTCGGAGAGCGGGTGCTGCTGGATGGGTGCAACACGATGGGGCACTTGGGGCAGGGCGTCTTTGACCTCCAGCGTACGGGCGACGACACGAGCGGTCGCCAATGGGAGCGCACGCGGCGCATGGGGGTGAACACGGCCGCGTTCCGGCTTCCCCAGCACGGAACCTTCTTTACGTTGGACGCGGATCTCGTTGGCATTACCGAGTCGGTCCCCTGGGAGTTCAATCGGCAATGGCTCGACCTGTTGGCGCGTAGCGGAACCGCAACGCTGGTCTCTGCGGCGCCAGCGGCGCGTGGGCAGGAGCAGCGGGCGGCGCTGAGGGCGGCATTTGAGGTCGCGGCGGCTGGCGGCGTCGCAGCGAAACCGGTCGACTGGATGGAGACAAGCGCCCCCGAGCGATGGCGTGCGGCTGCAGGTTCCCGTGCAGCGGACGAACGGCGCTATTGCTGGAGCGGCCTGGATGGAGCGTCGCCGTTTTTGAGTCCGTAGGATGTTGGGACATGTTGAACGCAGCTTCTCCGATTGCTTGCGTCCTCCCTTTTCCACTCAGGCGAACGGGACTGCGGCATTGGCGGTTCCCAACCCGGATAGGACAAAGATCCGGCCGGATCGAGAGGGGGAAAAGATGATCTCGAAACAGTGTAATAAGCTTGGGGTCGCTACTACAGGACTAATCGCGATGTTTGCGTTCGCGGCTCCCGGGATAACGCCTCCCAATCGGCAGCCTTCTCCTAAGCACACCTCGGTTGCCGCCAAGGTCGGCCACATTCTCTCCGGCACGCTCTTGGACAGCGGGAACGCGCGCCAAGAGAATGCCGGGATTGAAGTCAGACCGGACAAGATTGGACCGGAGGTTACGAGTTCGAACGTTTGTGACGTCCGGGCGTTCGGGGCCAAGGGAGACGGTGCGCACGTAGATACTGCCTCCATTCAAAGTGCAATCCGAGCATGCGCTAATCGGGGCGGCGGGATCGTTCGGTTTGTAACGGGTACCTACCTTTCCGGTTCTATTCAGCTCGAGAGTAATATCACTCTGCGGCTTGAACAAGGCGCTCACGTGCTCGGCAGCAACGATGTGGGACTTTACACTTCCATAGGCCGCGCCGCCGAGAACAGATCGACTGCTCTGGTCTGGGCCATTAGCGCCCAGAACGTCGGGATTACGGGTCCGGGCGTCATCGATGGCAACGGGCGCGCCTTCATCTCCGAGACAAAGCCGCACGGCGGCGCACAGTTCTACGACCCGAAGCTGACGCGTCAGGGCGCAGAGGTGTTTTCACGTTATGAACAAAACCGCGAGGGACCGGTCGGAATGCTCCCACGCCCCGGGGTTCTGGTACTCTTTATCCAATGCGAGAATGTCGATCTACACGGATTCAATGTTGTTGATGCGCCCAACTGGTGCATCCACCTTGCCTGCTGCCGACACGCTGTCATCAGCGGGCTGAATGTACGAAACAGCCTCTTGGTTCCTAACGCCGACGCTATCGATCTCGCGAACAGCCGGGATGTTCACATTTCCGACGTTTATCTCGAGGCAGGGGACGACGGCATAGCTATAAGCCCCTGCGCCATCGGCTATTGTTCGCAGACGGCGGAGAACATAACCGTTTCGAACGCCGTGATCGTTAGCCGATCAGCGGGAATTCGCATAGGCTGGTCCAGCAATGACATTCGGAATTTGGTCTTCACTAACATCATCATTCGCGATAGCAATCGAGGTATCGCGATTTTCGTTCGAGGCAAAGAAAAGATCGAAAACGTTCTGATGTCGAATATCATTCTCGAAACACGCTTGATTGATGGGTCGTGGTGGGGTATGGGCGAACCGGTGCACGTCTCTGTGGCGCCATGGAATGTACGGGGAGAGTTGGGGTCGGTAACCAACCTTCGCTTCGTCAATGTTACGGCAACCAGCCAGGGTCCTGTACTTCTTTATGCCGAGCGCCCCGGTCTGATCCGCGATGTGTTGTTTGATGATTTTAACCTGAACATTTCATCCGGCCCCTTAACTCCGTTGTTTGGCGGCAATCTGGATCTCAGGCCTGTTTCCCCTATGGAGCGCGGAATCACCCGCTATGATGTAGCCGGCGTGAAGGCGGAGAACGTCGAGGGCCTAACCCTGCGCAATTTTAGTCTCCATTGGAAGTCTGCAATGCCCGCCTTTTTCCGCGCGGGAATCGAAATAGCGGGATTCCGGGATGCCACCATCGATGGATTCGCCGGGAGCGGTCCAAGCGATGGAACACCCGCCATATGGCTTCATAACGGAGTCGGCGCGACGGTGACGGGTGCGCGCGCCACCAGCGGTCGGCTACTATCGTATGAGGGCGTAACGGATTTGACCTTGGACTCCAAAGCTGGGACCAAGTGATCCGTGCGCATTAGGGATTAGGCAATCATAGCTGGGAAGAGGAAGGTGAAACACCCCAAAAGGCTGGTGCGCAGACGCCGGCTGACGAATTGTTTTCGTAGATGCTTTGAGCTAACCCCTAGCTTGAGGACCCACGGTCGGGCCGCCTTCCCACCTTGGTCAAACTAACTTCTCCAACGCATTCCTCCGAAACTTCTGAACGGCGATCATGACATTTACTACGGGAACGACGGCGGGTGTGTTCTCCCCCCAATCTGGCCCCTTGAATATGGCGGGCGAATTACATCAACATTGAAAGTGAATAGAATTTTTGAATGGTTCTCATAAATAATTCTCTTGACACGCATAGCGGTGTGGTGTTATTAGATAATACGTGCTCGTGTACGGGTCTCGAAAGTAGGCGCGCGGGAGCCATAAGCAGGACGCGTGGCGGGTTGATGAGAATGGCGCGCAAAGGTCGAAGAAATCTTATTCCCCACACGGGGTGCATCTGCGAAATCGCTCGAAGGTTCCACTGCCAGATAGAGTGGAACCAAAAATTTACAACCCCGGATCAATTGTCCGCAAGTCACAGGGTCTGATGCAGGATGTTTTGCAACCCAATTGAAAATTCGATGACGGAGCAGTCATGCCAGATGTGCAGGCAATACTGCTGGTTTTCATGTCGATGAGAGGTTGTGGCTTTTTGAATATGCCCGCAAAGCTTTACTCAAACATAAGGCTTAAGGGCTTGTATATCAAAAAAGTCACAGGCTTTGAACGGCAGCGTGGCCCAGCACTTAGCCGCACTCTCCGTCTTTTGTGTTAGGGTCTCGGGAACTTAGTATCGAGGAGAGAGTCATGCAACATTTTGACGTTCGTAGAACTAATAAGCTGATCTATGGGATATTTCTCGCGATTTGTGTTTTCGCCCTCAACGGATTCGGGCAGGTTTCAACGACAGGGATGATCAACGGGACAGTCTCTGACACAACCGGTGCCGTCATTCCCGATGCAGAAATAACCATCAAAAATCAGGACACAAACGTCCAGACGGTAAAGAAGACCGACGGAAGCGGTATCTTCGTCGTGCCGCAACTTGTTGCCGGAACGTATTCCATCACTGTCACCAAGACTGGATTCCAGACCTATTCTGAATCTGGGATCATTCTTCACCCAACGCAGGTTGCAACAGTCAACCCTACCCTGCAACTCGGACAGGTTGCCACCAATGTCAACGTGGTTGGGGACGTGGCCGCAGCAGCCGAAGTGCGAACCTCCACGTCAGAAATCTCCAGTGATGTATCTGGTATCCAAGCTCAAACTCTTCCTTTAAACGGACGGAATTTTGAGAGCTTGGCCGCTATAATGCCCGGAGTGGTCAACATGAGTCCGGGCACAGCACAAATGGACGGGTCCTTAAGCGAAACCAACGCTATGTCAATAAATGGCATGAGCTCCAGCGGAAACTTGACAACGCTGGACGGGATTTGGAACGAAAACTCGGGCAACATGGAAGAGATGACCGTAACCCCCAATCCTGACACGATCTCTGAGGTTCGCGTTCTTCAGAACAACTTCAGCGTCCGAGACAGTCTCATGGGCGCGAATGTGGTGATCGTGACGACGAAAAGCGGGATGGCTAAGTTTCACGGCAGCGCTTTCGAGTATGTGCGCAACACGGATCTTGACGCCAATAACTTTTTTACTAACCTTGGCGGCCAACCTCGCCCCGTACTTCAACAAAATATTTTCGGCTACACCTTAGGCGGTCCAGTCTATATTCCTAACCACTACAACACGAAAAAGGACAAAACGTTCTTTTTCTGGAGCCAGCAGTGGATTTACCGGAATTTTGGCTCCACTGTTCTCGGAGCTACTCCCACGGCTGCGATGCGGCAGGGGGATTTTAGCGAGGCTGTCATGCCTAATGCCAACCCGCTCATCAATCCCGCGACGGGGATGGCTATTCCGAACACTGGTACGGCATCCTCCCCGGAATATTCCCTTCCGGCGAGCGGCCCCGGGTCGATTCAGCCGCAATCCCTGGCATTGATGAATGCTTTTTATCCCATGCCTAACTACTCGACAGGCGGATTCAATAATTACATTAATACGTCTCCCATTGTGAACCGGCAGAGAGATGACGAGATCAAAATAGATCACAACTTTAACGACAAAATACGGCTCATGGGGGAGTATCTGGATGAGCATGAGACGTACAGCTACCCCTACCAGGCTTGGACCTATTCGCCCTTTAATACGGTTGGCCAACGCGCTGTTGCACCCGATAAGCTGGCGCAAATTGAGCTTACTATGAGCATAACCCCGAATATGGTCAACACCGCCAGTGTATCCCTGAACGATTTAATCAATTCGACGTTCGCGACAGGGATTGCCGCAAGAAGTCAGCTCTCCGGCTTCAGTGAAGTGCTTCCTTTCGATGGTACCCCTGGCACGGAGATGCTGCCCGTGATAAGTCCTAGCGGTGGGTGGTCCGCTGCGGGTCCCGCCTCCTCGATGTCACTTACTGGCAGCGCTCTCGCGCCCGCAACCGATTGGGAAATGACCTACTCGGATGATTTGAGTTGGCTTCATGCCAATCATTACTTCGACTTTGGAATCAATGTCCTGCGCGGTGGAAAGTCCCAGAAGATATTTGTGGACACGAACGGAACGTGGGGTTTCAACAGCGACTTCACAAACAACGCCATAGCTGATTTTCTGACCGGGTACGCCGGCTCTCTCGCCGAATCAGAGGTCAGGTACGGAAGAGCGTATGGGCATTACACCATGATCTCTCCCTACATCCAAGATCAGTGGAAGATCACTCATCGCCTGACAGCTACGCTCGGTCTCCGCACCACGTACTTTCCCCCTACCTATTCTCCCAATGGTGCGACGACCGATTTTATCCCGTCACTTTTCAACCCAACGAATGCCCCCGTGGTTAGTGCCAACGGGATCATCGCAATTCCCAACGCCAACGCCAGCTACAATCCCCTTAACGGTTTGGGCTTCAGCGGCCTCAACGGGGTGCCGCGCGGCTTCGCCGACTCCCATCAGTGGAATTGGGGACCGATGATCGGCCTGGCGTGGGACGTATTCGGAAATGGGAAAACTTCTGTGCGCGGAGGATATGGCATCACCTATACCCGAGCCCCGTTTTCAGCGGATTGCGGGTATGACTGTGCCGGCAACCCGCCCGGAACCACAAGTATTAGCCTGAGTAGTCTAAACTTTCCCGCTTACAACGTCGGGGCGCTCTCGGGTGTTGTAGCACCGACCGGAGCATCCAGCTTGGATGCCATGTCGCCAAACTGGCAGCCCGGCGAGGTGGAAAGCTACAGCTTGAGCATTGAGCGTCAAGTTGCACACGACTGGGTGGTCTCGATCGCTGGCGCGGGTGATGAAGCCCGGCATATGGCCCTTCAATCTAACCTTAACCAGGTCCCTGCCTATTCGGCCAACGCGGTTAACTATGACTATAACCCTATCTTTAACTGTGGAAACTGGGTGGCGGCGACGGGTTGTAGCGTAGGTCCAACGGCTGCCCCAAATAGCGCTCCCTATGTTCCCTACCTTGGGTACGGCAGCATCTCTAATATCGTAAGCAATGGCAACGCTAAATATTCCGCCCTCGAAGTAAGCGTGCGCCATCCGGCGGGCCACAACCTTTTCTTCACCGCCGCTTACACGTACTCACACACCCTGTCTGATACCAGAGGGACTTCATTCTTTAGGGGCCTGAATGGATCCGGGGTACAAGATGCCCACCACGAAATGAACGATTATGGAACCGCGAACATCGATGTTCCCCATGTGTTTGCGGTCAGCGCCATTTGGAATCTTCCCTGGTTTGCCAATGCCCATGGGGCAAAGCGCTTAGTACTTGGGGGATGGCGGTACTCTGATATCACCGATATTCAGAGTGGATTCGGGATCGATCCTGGCGAATCCTATTCATGGTCAGGGTTGGCATCCCGTCCGGACCGGGTTTCGGGCGTTAGCGTTGTCGGTCCCAAGTCCATAACGGAGTGGTTTAACACGGCGGCATTTAGCCAGCCCCTGCCGGGGTATTTCGGAAACGCCGCGCCTGGCTCCATACGGGGACCTGGCTCCATTAACAACGATATGGCCTTCTACAAGGACTTCAAAATCTACGAGCATCACACACTGGAATTTCGTGCTGAGGCTTTCAATATTTTCAATCACACGAACTTTAGTGGCGTGTCCACCGGAATCGGGGGAGGAGGAGCCGGGACCATCACGAGCGCCCTTGATCCTCGAGTTTTTGAGTTCGCTCTTCGTTATCAGTTCTGATTCGGATCGAGTAGAGGGGGTGTCTGGCGATTTTCGGTGAGTGCATGACACGAAGACGGAAACCGGTATCAAAACACCAGTTTCCGGGTTCTCGTTCGATTAAATGCGAGGCTTGACCATGGTACGCTCCGCTATTTTCGCTTTCAATCAGATGAGGACGAGGATCAGAATGCAACGAGCCCTTCGTGCGTCGTCTCGCGAATTTCGATCAGGCTACTCCCTCTCGACCTCACGGTTCTCGCAGCTCACGCCCTGCGGCCGCAAGGGTCAACAACCAACGGACTCTCCCCAGAGCTTGCCACTTCAGCTATTTCAGAATTCCAATGACATTCATACAGACAAACGGTCGTGCCGTCGGGCAATGCCGCTGCCGTCGGGTTCGTAACCCCGATGGTAAGGTTGTGTCCAGAGGGGGAGGTTCCGCCTCTAACAACTCATGGACGACACCCTGCTCCTTATAGTTCGCAACGGCTTCCAAGTCGAACTGGTTGTCCCCCGGGATCCCCGATTTGGCACGAGTAGCGATGCGATCCGTGGGCGGCGGGCACAAAAAGCGTGCCCTTGCCCACGGCTATTCAGTGTCAAGGCCGTCCAAATTAGCGGATGCTTCGAGTGGCTAGAGCGGCTCTGCCGCCCCGCTGTGCGGAAAGCCTCTGGCTTTCCGGCCAAGTCCGCCCCATTTCTCCTCCTCCGTGCCGTCTGCCCCGATTCATCGGGGCAGACGGCACGGAGGAGGTTTGGTCAAGGGAGAGGCGCGACGGAAAGGCGAAGCCTTTCCGCACAGCGAGCGGCGGAGCCGCGGTTTGTGCCGTGACCGATTGAGTGTAATTTGAATAGCCTTGATTCAATTTCAACCCCTGCGGGGTTCCGAAATCGGACGGCATGGAAGCAAATGGAACGGTTCGGGAAACCGCCTTCGAGGCGGCCTCACTCATCAAGCCACCCGCTTTGCGGGGGGCACACTTTCTACGGAGGGATCATGCCGCACCGAAGACGCAATCGCTGGCAAACCTTAGTATTCATCTGGGCTCCCCTAATTTATATTTTGGGGGCCACAGGGGCGGCTAGTCAGGAGGTTGGCTCCCAGAAACCCGTATCGCCTGCCGCCGAAGCTCCGCGGGTTCTTAACGTGAGAGACTTTGGCGCTACCGGTGACGGTAAGAGTCTGGATACGGCGGCCATCAGGAAGGCGGTGAAGTTGGCGGCTGCCAAGGGTGGAGGCACCGTGCTCTTTCCGCCAGGGACATATGTTACGGGCACCTTCGAGTTGCTCAGCAACGTCACACTCGATTTGGAAGCGGGAGCGGTGATCGAAGGCAGCAAAAACCTCGCCGACTACGATTCCATCTACAACTACGGCCTCGGCAGGGTTTACGGCGTGAATTACTCCGGCGAAAGCCTTAAAGTTGGCCTGATCGTGGCGAGGGACGCCAAGAACATCTCGATCGTCGGCCGCGGCGCAATTGATGGCAACGGCGACGATTTCTTTGACTTCTCGGTTCCGCATAACAGCCACGATTATGACGCCCGGTACACCCGTCAAGGACAGGACTTTATGAATCCGAAGTACGGCACCGAATTTGGCCCTGTGGAACCGAAACCCGAGGGCCGGCCCGGCACCATGATCATCCTTTTGAACGCGAAAAATGTGCTGCTTCGCGACGTGACCCTGCGCAACGCCCCGAACTGGACGCTCCACCTCGCCAATGTCGAGGATGCCGTGGTCACGGGAATCCATATTGAAAACAACTTGCTGCTTCCCAACAACGACGGGATCGATTGCATTGGCAGCCGCAACGTTCATTTCTCCAATTGCGACATCCAGGCTGGGGATGACGACTTCGCCTTCATGTCGAGCGAGAACGTCAACGTCACTAATTGTTCCATGGTCTCGCACTCAGCCGGCGTCCGGCTGGAAAACACGCACTACGCCACCTTCGATAATCTCACCATTCACTCCAATCGTGGTCTCCTGATCTGCGATCGCGGCGGAGGGGAAACCGCCCACGTGCTCTTTTCCAACATTATCATCGAAACCACTCTGATCACTGGGCACTGGTGGGGTAAGGCTGAACCGGTCTACATTGTCGCCAGCGCGGGCCAGACCGGGAAGGGAATTGTCCGTGACGTACGCTTCACCAACATCACGGCGGAGGCGGAAGGCGGTATCGTGATTTACGGCAGCCCCGGCAGCATCATTCGTGACATTACTTTTGACCAGATGAGGCTGGAGATCCGCGCCCCCAAGCCCTCCGCCGCCCAATCCGTGGGCGGCAACTTCGATTTGCGCTGGACGGCCACGAGCCTGGCTGGTGCGGTCTTCAAGCACGGAATCCCGGCGATCTATTGCCGCTATACCGATGGCTTGAAGATCCAAGGCTTAAAAGTCATCTGGGATAATGACCTTCCCGATTACTTCTCGAATGCCCTCGAGTGTGAGGATTTTCACGACCTCAGAGTGGCCGACCTCGATGGCCGCCAGGCCTTTGGCTCTTCTGCAACCGCAGCCATCGCCCTGCGTCGCGGCAGCGACGTCTCGATCCGCGACAGCCGTGCGGCCAAGGGGACGGGAGTATTTTTATCGCTCTTGGGCGTGACGGGTGAACGCCTTTTCGTGGACAACGATCTGTCGCAGGCCCATCAGGCATTCCAACCCGTGAAGGCACTCCTCAAACTTCACGGGAACGAGATGCCAAACTAGAAATCGCCCCGTGCCTGAGCAACTCGCAAGCCAAGCAAGTCGGCCTTCCGATTTGACCCTTACCATCGAGGTTCCGTGAGCGTAACCGTCCGGTGAACCCATTCCAACCTTTTGCCCGCGCATCCCGTCGCTTATACTCCGTTACGTCCGCGCACAACAGGGACGGTAGAATTCTGATGGGGGAGTAACGATGACGTCAGCGGGTAAGCCCAAGGGGCAGGCAGCACGCCGGGTGGGAGGGCGTCGCACCGTGGAGCGCTTGAAGCCGGAAGAGGCCACGGCGGTCTTGCGGCATCTCTTGGAAGTCCATCCGGAGCTTGCGGGCGAGGCCGAAGAGATCGCGCGAGCGCTCCTGCAGCGAGTGGAATACGAGGACGTGGCGGCGGAGATTGAAGATGAAATCCGGGCGCTGGATTACGAGGACCTTAACGCCCGTGCAGGCCGTCATGAGTGGGGATACGTCGAGCCTACGGAGGCGGCCTGGGAAATATTGGAGGAAGCGCTGGAACCCTTCCGCGAGGATATGAAGCGCCACCTCGAGCTGGGACTGGAAACGGAGGCGCTGGAAATCTGTAAAGGCTTGGTGCTGGGCTGCTATCGACTCAGCGAGCGTGCCGGGGGCGACGTTTTGGGATGGGCGCCTGACTTCCCGGGGGAGGCAGCCGGCCATGCTCTGGAGGTCTGGTATAGCGGAAGCGACGACCCTAAGAATCGTAAGGGCCGAAAAAAGCGGCCCCCACTTCCGGCTGACTTCCTGCAGTTGGTGCCGAAGTGGATTTCCCTGATCGAACGTGTAGGGAAAGAAAGGAAGTGAGGGGGCTGTCCGGTCATAGGGCCGCCGAACGTGGTCCCGACGCCGGTCATCCGGCAAGACGGGCAAGACAAGAGGGTCAGCAGGTCGGGGGAGACGCATGCCCTGCCTTCCATTGATCGGGAAGCAATTCGGCGAGTCGATTTTGGGGGTGATCGCTGATGCGTTGGAAGAGATCCCGCAAGTAGGCAAACGGATCGATGTGGAGCCGCTTGCAGGTGGCGATGAGGGTCGTGAGCACGGCAGCGGTCCGTCCCCCTTCATCGCTGCCGTAAAACATCCAATTTTTTCGACCCACCGCGACTCCGCGCAAGCTGCGCTCGGCGCCGTTGTTATCGATCTCCAGATCACCGTCTTCACAGTAGCGGACCAACGCCTTCCAGTTTGACAACGTGTAGGCGATGGCCTCGCCTTCGGGACTCTTGGGCAGCACCTGCGGCTGCTCTCGTTCCAGATAGGCGCGGATGTCCTCCAGGATCGGCTTTGATTTTTCCTGCCGCAGGGCGCGGCGTGCCTCAGCCTTCAGTTTTTGTTCGCGGGCTTCACGCTCGACGTCATAAAGCAAGCGGATGTAGGCGAGCATCACCGTGGAGCGCATCAAGTCCGAGGACTGCGCTTCGTAAAACCGTCGCCTCGCGTGCGCCCAGCACGCCACCTCCACGATCCCGCGCTCAGGCTCCTTGTAGAAATGATCGTACCCGGAGTACGCGTCCGCCTGGAGATATCCCTGGAACGCCTTCAGGAATGCTTCCGGCCCGTCGCGGCTGCGGTTGGGGGTGTAGTCATACACGGTGAAGGGATGGTCGTCATCCCCGACATACGTCCAGATCCGGCCCGTGCGGGTGCGGGGCAACGCCGGGTCCAGCACGGGGACCGGCGTGTCATCGGTCTGCACTGCTTTCGAGCCCAACACGCCCTGTTTCATCAGTTCGTAGAGCGGGCGGGCGAGATCGGCGCAGGCGCGCATCCAATCGCCCATCGTCTGGCGTGATATCTCCACTCCCTGGCGGCGAAAAATGTCCGCCTGCCGGTGCAGCGGCAAGTGATCCCCGTACTTGCTCACCGCCACCTGCGCCAGCAACCCGGGCCCCGCCAACCCTTTCTCTATCGGTGCCGTGGGCTTCTCCGCGGTCACCACCGTGCATCCCTTGGGGCAGGCGTATTTCGGACACACTTCCTCGATGACGATGAGAGAGGCGGGCACATACTCCAGCCGCTCGCTGACCTCTTCCCCCAGTCGCTTCAACTCGCCCTGGCACTGGGGACACTGACGTGCGCCTTCCCCCAGATCATGAACCACCCGTTGCCGCTTCAAAGATTTCGGCAGTGCGCCCCGGCCATGCCCGGGACGCTGGGGCGTCGACTTCGCACCCGCAGGAGGCGCTTCCGTTTCGCCGGAGGCCGGCGGAGTCTTCTCCGCCCGGGCCATGATCTCGGCGGCAAACATAAACAGCTGGTTTTCATCCACCCGCTCACGCCGCGGCCCATAGCGCGCCCGCAGCAACTGCTCCACCCAATGCTGCAGTTGCCGCAGTTT
>JBEKQO010000261.1:0-10908 GCA_049519635.1 Terriglobia bacterium
CCCCTCACCCCCCGCCGTGCGGTCCCCCCTCTCCCCAAGGGAGAGGGAGAGAAATCAAAATCACAGCCCTCTCCCAGGGGAGAGGGTGCCCGACGGAGGAGGGCAGGTGAGGGGTCCCTTTCAACCCCATTAGACTTTGACGGTGCCCAGGCTCCCCTTCCCACAGCTCCCCATCCCACGCTCGCCAAGAGGGCTTCAAAAGGTTAGACTAAAACGGCACGGAAGCTCCTCCGAAGGTAGTAGTGCGGACCCGGTTGGAACCCCACGACACGGAAGGGAGAATTGACGACTTTGAAACTCGCCGCATGTGATTACACTTTTCCTAAACTACAATGGGAGCAAACCCTGCGGATCGCCCGGGACCTGGGTGTGGAGGCTGTGGATGTGGCGCTGTTCGCGGGAAGATCGCACCTTGACATTCAGGAGGTTTTCGCAGACTTGCCGCGCGCTGCCCGCCGCGTTAACGAGGCGTTTAATGCCAACGGCCTGCGCATCGCCGACGCCTTTGGCCAGCCGGGCAGGGTCTTTGAAGAGAACGCCGTGAACCATCCGGAGCCCTCCGTCCGCCAAGCGGCGGCGGAATTCTTTTATCGCCTCCTGGAATTCGCTCTTCGCTGCAATGGCGGCCACATGAGCTTGCTGCCGGGCGTCCATTTCCAAACCGAAAGTGCAGAGGATTCCCTGCGGCGGTGCGTAGATCAGCTCGCCTGGCGCGTGGAGGCGGCGGCCAAAGTGGGCGTTACCCTGAGCGTCGAACCGCATCTCGGGTCCATCATCCCAACCCCCCAAGCCGCCAGCCACCTGCTGGATATGACCCCCGGCCTTACCCTGACGCTCGATTATGGTCACTTCACTTATCAGGGGATTCCCGACGCGGAGGTTGAGCCGCTGCTGGCCCGGACCTCCCACTTTCATGCCCGCGGCGCCTGCGCGGGAAAGCTCCAATCGACCATGGCGGAAAACACCATCGATTTTGACAGCGTCCTTCGCGCCATGCAGAAGGTGAGTTACCGCGGCTTCGTGGTGCTGGAATACGTTTGGGTGGAATGGATGGACCTCAATCGTGTCGATAACCTGAGCGAAACTGTCATTCTGCGCGACCTCTTGCGACGTTTGGCAACGGCGTCGCCCGCTTCGACACAGTAAGGTCCGGCACGTACAGTCACCAACCCGTTCTCAGGAAGGGGTTCGCCACCGACCGAGTCAAAGATCGGATGCCACTGAGTGCCGTCATCAACGGAAGGAGACTCCGTGTACGGGGGATTGGTATTGGAAGGCACAAAGTAATGGTTGCAAGCACCCGGACCGCGAGGTATGTCCGAAGTACCGGAGGCTCCCTGTGGATGCCGATGCCGTATTCGCGGGCAAGTTCGGCAAGTCTTGCCTCCCACCGGCTGCCTTCTATTCCAGGTAAAAAACTTCTTTCATCATCGCGAAGCGCTCTCCCGGTTCCTGGTCCGGCACTGGTTCAAACAACCTGCCCATTTCTTTCTGCCAGCGCTGATTGACGGGGTCTTTCGCCAGCTCATCCCAGGCGCGGTCAAAGTCATCAATGTGCATGAATAGGAAGAGTTCCTGGCCGCGCCGAAAGATCGAGTACTTTGAGATCCCGACCTCTTTGAGCTTGGCAAGGAGCTCCGGCCACACGCTCTGGTGAGACTGTTCGTATTCCTCAATCGCTTCGGCTTTGATTCTCAATTTGAATGCATATCGCGGCATCTGCAAACCTCCTCATCAAACTTATCTCAGGGACCAAAGCTATCGTGAAGCAGTCTGAGGGCCTGGAAACGGGGGTCACCCCCTCCCGTCTTCCAGTCCACCGTGGAGGCGCGGGGAAACGGCGTCGCGTATTCCACTATTGGGTGTACCCCCTTGTCAAACCAATTTTGCCTAATGTCGCCGGGGCTGAAAGTCCGCCGACCTGAACGGCGGCCGACCCCATCGGCCCTATCAAGCCCACTCGCCAGCCCATTCTAATTCCATGGCAGGATTGATTAACGCCATCTAGCCGGATAAGCCTGCTGCTCTTGCCGCCGCTGCCTGCGCACGCCGGCATGCGGCTCGACACTTTGTGGAAGAACACGGTTAACTCATCAGGGCAGATCCAGCGCTTGCAGGAAAGGAGAGCGCGGGGGCTTTCGGGCAGGTGGGCGCAGGAGGCGACACCATACCCTGCCATGGAGGAATATCCGAAGCACGGTTTGTTGGCCGCTGACCCCGACGCTCGCAAGAATGCTCTCCGGGCCACAGGGTTACAATCACCTCTCCTTCGCCTGGATTAGTAGGAGCCGGACAGGCCCCAGCAGCCCTGACTCCGCGAGCGGAGTGTCTTGGTTGTAAACAATATTGGTGCGCGTGTAGCGTTGCTCGGGCGGTAGCCGGGAATCGCCGATGACGCGGTTCGGCCAGAGATTGGCAACGTCAATTTCCAAAACATTTTCCTCCGGCCTTACCACATCCGTGATCTCCGCCCGGAAGGGCTTGGTCCACAACGGGCCAAGGTCTTTTCCGTTTAACCGCACCTGCGCAGCGTATTTCACCTCGCCAAGGTCGAGCGCCACCCTGACATGCGCCCGTCGCAGCGCGGGCGGAAGGTCAAACGACTTCCGGTAGGTCGCCGTACCGGAATAGTATTTGATCCCATCCTCCGGCCGCAACGTCCAGCTCAACAACTGGGGAAACTCCGCGCTCTCCGGCCCACCCCACTTGGGATCAAAGCTCACTGTCCACGGCCCCTGAATCTCCTGCAGGTTCGAGTAATGCGGAAAATTTCCGCTCGCCTCTCCCTGCACATCCACACCGACGGGCTGGCGGAAAACCACAAACAAGGAGCCGTAAGGTGCAAATTCCAAGGGCAGGCTGGTCCGGCCGTCCGCTTGCCTGAAGGCCACTGCCGGCCAAGACCTGCCCGTGACGGGGTCCCACAGCTCGGGACGTTTGCCCGCCACGCGGAACGTGCATTCGGCCTGCTCATCGCGGTCATGGCGGTTGGCGATGAAGTACACTTCCGATTCGTCCGCTGTGCGGTGCAGGAAATCGAGCGACGTCCTCCCTGCGCTGCTGCGAAACGTGAAATCCGGGGCAATGCTCTGCGCGGTAAAAACCTCGCGCAAGGCCTCACCCGAATAAATTCGCCCTTTCCCCAGACTTCTTTCCTTTACTTTCAAACCATCGACATCGCCCCACATATCATCCGCGAGTTTTTTCAGGTCGGAATCGGCGCCGGGGTAACCCTGGAGCCCGGGCGGCCGCCGCGGCTCGGGCCCGGAGACAACCCCACCCTCCGCTACCAGTTCACGGATCCTTTGCAGGGCCGCAGAGGACATCACGCCATCCTCCGGCAGCACCAGCACGCGATATTTCATTCCCGAGGGCAAGGTCCATCGTCCCTGGTCAACGGCCAGCCCGTGCAGCAGGAGATCGGAATCGATGGCATCAAAGTTGTAACCCTGCGGCAGCGCGGGGTGCAGGTATTCGCGGGAAGGCAGAAACTTGGTCGTACCCTCGCCATAAAAGTAGAGCGCGTCGGCGTCAAATCGCCCTTCCTGCAACAAGTACGAGCAACGCCCGATGTACTGGAAGAACCCTCGGGCCTCTTCCCACCAGGTAAGATTGCGGTCAAAGTGCGTGCCTGCTGCGTATTGCCACCCCGGTTTCATGTCCAGCATGGGCTGCGCCGTGTACTGGTGGAAGACCACGCGGTTAAGTCCGTCGAGAAACGCATCGTCCCCGACGGGCTTTAGCGATTCGGGATATTCCTTCCAGTGCGTCCAAGCGGTGAAGGATTCCGCCTGCACGACAGGCCGGCCGTAGATGTGCGCGGCCGTCGAAACGGTGCGAATGACGTTCCCCCAGTGGTTGAATTGCGACATGATATCCGTGCCGAACCAGAATTCCCCCATGGGCAAATCATTGTTCCCCGCGCAGCGCAATCCATCGATGTGCGGATAAGGATAAGTACCATAACCCGTTTCGCTTTGGATTCCGATGCCGTGCTCGTGCGCGAGTTCGCCATAGGGAATCCAAAAACGTTCGGCCATCAGGTCGCCGATGGTCCAGCGAAGGTCAAAGAGAAAGCGGTTGGTGACGTCGCGGCTGTCCACGATGCGCCGAGCCAGGGCTGGGAGGTACGGCAGCAGGTCGTAAGCCCTTCGGTTCTTGAACTCGTCGCGAAAGGTCCTCGACCATGTGGGTTGCTGGCCGCGCACATCGGCCCCCAGCTCATAGCTATCAATGTGCAGATACTTGAGCACGTTCGTGCCGGAGGCCTTGGCATCCGCGAAAATGGGCAGAGCGGTATGTTCAAAGTGGCTCTCAATGCCGGCGCGGTCCAGCATGTCCGCTTCATAACCGCCTTGGGTATTACGGGATGTGCCGCGAATCCGCTGGCCTTCCAATGTGTATCCGAATCGCAGTAGGGTCCACCGGCCGGGCGGCACTTCCCACTTCAGGTGTCCATCCGCGCCGAGGGAGGGGGTAAGGTCAACGACCTCTTTCGAGGCGCAATCCACCGCGCCATCTTGCGGGTACTCTTCCTCCAGCGCGGCGGGACCTTGGCGCGGATAGTCCCAGAAGCTGCGGTTACCGGACTTGAACCACCACCATTTGATCCCGCGGCGAAGAACCGGCTCGTCTCCCTGGCGAAGCAGCACAGCTTCCGCCACGTGGACGGGCGACCCGTAAGACGAAGTCATCGCGAGGCGGAAGTGTCTGCTGCGCACCGTCGCGAAGTTCACTCGTTTTCCTTTGCCCTTTTCTAAAATGAAGCGGCTTACGGAAGTGTAGGTCTGCCCGTCCTGCGAGGACTGAAGTTCGCACTCGCGCGGCCCGCTGTCGGGACCGGGCTGCACATAGATTCCGCTGGCGGGCAGAGGGTCTTCATAATCAAAGGCGAGCCAGGTCGGATCGCTCGGGCTAAGCGCCACCTTGGCGGAAGACCAGTACGTTCCCGGGTCGCCATCAACAGCGTCCTGGGGATAGAAATTCCACTCCCCCACATACCCCTCGAGAGTCGAACTGGCCGTTACCATTGCCGGAGCCACCGGGCGGGTGGATTTCTCCCGAATCGCCAGCACAGCCACATCGTGGTAGTAGTCGTCCACCACGGGCGGCAGGGGGAGAAGCCGGTCAAGCTTTTTCACCCCGTCCAACCGCAACTCCGAGTACACCAGCTTTTTGTTAGCTTGGTCTTGCGTGATCCACGGCCCGCCGCTATCCCAGCCATCGCAGAGGTCGATGCTCACCACCATCCCCAGGCGGGCCGCCTCCCGCAGCGTGTGCTGGAATAATTCATGCCATTGCGGGCTGAAGAATTGCGCGCCCGCAGGAGTGTTGGCGTCGCCGGCTTGGAAAACCAGAACTCCGCTGATTCCCTGCCGTTTCATCTCCTCCAGGTCCCTGGTTATGCCCTCTTTGGTGACGTTCCCGTTGAGCCATACCCAATAGGCCCAGGGCCTGGCCGAATCCGGCGGGGTGAGAAAATTGCTTGCCATCTCGTCTGCCTTCGGCTCATTCCCCGCTGCCAGAATGCCTCCGCTCAAGGCCAGAAACATTGCCGCGGCGATTGCAGCACTCCTCATATTTGCCTCCCCTACGATGTTCTGGTGCCGGCATACCGAGGGCCCGTGCGGCGAAATAGCCGAAGAGCCATTGCCCTCCCTCGGGAAAATGGTCGGCAATATCTGGGGCGCTATAACCGGCGAGTGGGCGGACGCAAGCCGCCCCTCCTGCGCGTATGCCATGACAGGCATCGTGGTCCTGGTGATCGCGATTTTGGTAATTTCACATAGTGGAGCAACTTAACTCACAACTCTTTTCGATACATCGCGGAATCCGTTTGAATTCGCCCAACGTGGGCGCCGAAGAGTGAAGCCTCCCAAGAACTACTACGCCATGCCAATATTCGGACGATGATGAACATTTACACTCAGGCCGCCTCCTCTGCCAAGCGGGATGCGTCGGTCAAGAATGTGAGTGCCGTAGTTCGCCAAAACCTCATCCGCGACGAAACCTGGCGCAATTCGTCCGCGTCTCAACGATAAAACGGAGCCTGCACTCGGTCAAGGTTGCGTTGAGGACTAGGATGGTCTCACGGAAGGGGGACCTGGGTGCACGCGTCCGCAGCGTGCATATATTAAGGACGGCTAAAAAAGTTGGGCCGGGTCAGGCAGCCCGCTCGTAACGATGGTGCAACCCGCCGAGTCTTTCCTGAGATAGGACGCGAGCTGAACTTCTGGATGGAGTTCTACAGTTCGGCGTTTCCTTCCCGAGTCCAAGATGCGTGCGGTCCTCGTGGTAGTACCGGACATATTCAGAAAGCAGCCGTTTCAGATGGCGTTCATTCACGGCGATAACATGATCCAGCAAGTCGCGTCGGCAACTTCCGACCCAACGCTCCGCCACACCGTTTTGCCAGGGGCTCTCGAAGGAGGTCCGCACCAGGTTCATCTTCAGGGATCGAATGGCCTCCGCGACCTCCAAGCCGTATTTCGCATCCCGGTCCAAGATCAGATATCGGAACGCCGACTCGAAGGGAAATGCTTCCCGTAGCTGCTGGATGATCCAACTGCTCGTCGGGTGCTGCGTGACGTTGAAGTGCAGAATCCGCCGGCGGCCATGGCTGATTACGAAAAAACCATAGAGTACGCCGAAGGTGATCGTCGGGGCCGCGAGGAAATCCATCGCAACGATAGCTTCCTTGTGATTGCGAAGAAAGCAAAGCCAGCGCTGGGCCGGTTCGGGATCCCGCGGAGCTCGTTTCATCCAGCGCGAGATCGTTCTCTCGGAGAGATCAAAGCCGAGCATGAGGAGTTCACCATGGATCCGCGGTGCTCCCCAAGTCTGATTTTCAGCAACCATCTTGAAGATCAATTCCCGAACTTCCTTCGACGTCTGTTTTCTTCCCACCGGTGTCCTGGCTCTGGAGATCAGTCGCCAGTACCAGCGGAAGCCGGCCCGGTGCCACCGGACTACCGTCTCGGCTGTAACCACGATCAGCGATGGTTTCCATCCTGACCAGAACCGACGGACGGCAACCCAGAAGAGCTTGTCGAGTGGGCCTATTCTCGGCTTCGGGTGCCGACGCTTCAGCACGGTGAGTTGTTGGCGTAGCGCGAGATTCTCGATAAGAAGGCTCCGACGCGCCCGCAAGAGGCGAAACAGCGTTCCCAGGCACAAGACAATGAATTGAAACATGGCTAGGAGTTATAGCAGAACCGTGGCGGAAGGGCGGCAGCTATGTTACTGATTTCGCAGTCGGCCAGAGTTTTGGCGAACCACAGGACAAAGGAAACGGCTCCAACGGAGGCGGTTGGATGTACAATCAATGATGGCCTGGAGGGCAAATCGAAAACCCTGGTTCAAGAGCTTGCGTTCGCTTCACGGCTTCATCAGACGGTGCTCTCACCCAACGGTGCTTGCGAGAGACCGCCATATTTCCGCCCCGAGTTCATTGTGAAGCTCTCCGAGCGATGAGCGGTCAGGTGGTTTAACGACCGGCATGGAGGCCAGCTTCGTGAGCCTGCGGCCCTCTTGGTACCGTCAGCCTTGCCTGGTAGGTTCCGTCAATTGATAGGTGGCGTGATGCTGAGCATTCAGAAAATTCTTGTTCCGGTTGTGTTCACGGAGACTTCCCGGCACGTCGTGCACCAGGCCGCGTGGTTGGCGCGCCGCTTTCATGCGGAGATAATCCTGCTGCACGTGGTGACTCCTCTCAGCTATCCCGCCGGCGTGCTGGAGAGCGGGTACGAGATCACCGCGCGGGATTTGCACGCGCACATCGTCCAGCGGGCTCAACAAGATTTGGATCGGGAGTTGCGGCCAGAGCTCGATGGGATTGCGGTCGCACGTGTGCTGCTCAGAGGCGACCCGGCCCAGGAAATCGTGAAAACGGCTCGCGACCAGAACGTCGACCTGATCGTGATGTCGACCCATGGCCATGGGCCGTTCTACCGCTTTCTGCTGGGCTCAATAACCGCGAAGGTACTGCACGAAAGCCCTTGCCCGGTCTGGACAGGAGCTCACCTGGAAGAGGCGCCGGCGCGCGAATTCTCCATCCGCCACATCCTCTGCTCGGTGGATTTGACCCCTCATAGCCGACATACAGTACCTCTGGCCGCCGAGATGGCTGCGGCCGTCGATGCCACACTTACTCTCGTCCACATCACGGGCAGCGTGGAGTTCTACGGCCCGGGCGGATCCTACGTCGACCCCGGGTGGAAGGAAAAGATCGTCGGGATCGCCGCTGAAGAGATCGCCAAGCTTCAGCAGGATGTGGGCACGAAGGCTGAGGTCATCATCGATAGCGGCAGTGTCCCGGAGCTGTTGAACCGCGCGGCGGAGCAAACGAAGGCCGACGTCCTGGTCATCGGACACAGTCCTGTTCGCGGCCATTTGGGGGACAACGGCAACGGCTATGGGATCATTCGGGAATCGCACATCCCGGTCCTGAGCGTCTGAGTATGTGTTCTTAAATCAGTTTTGCGGAGATAGGGCGAAATGAGATGTCTAAATTGTGGCACCGAGATGATGAACAATCAGGTGAGCACGAAGAACGATCTCATCTCTTACGACATGTGTGAGAAGTGCGGAAGCCTGTGGTTAGATGCAGGCGAGTTGGACAAAATGGCTTTTCAAGTCGAAGGAAGCATTGAATACTGCTCACAAGAAACGGTCGCGGAGCCGGAGAAGCAAATGCGGAAGTGCCCTCGGTGCACGAACTCCAATTTGTATCGAGTCCGATTTCTGAATTGTACGGATATTATTCTTCACCATTGTAAGGACTGTGGCGGCTTTTGGCTTGATGGTGGCGAGCTCGACTTAATTGACAAAGAACTGGCTAAAATTATGCCGGTAAGCGGAAAGGGCATTTCTGATTTCGTGAACAATGTGCATGTCCCCTATTGGTATAAGCGGATCAAAAGAAGAAGCAGCGAGACGGATGCGCAGGTGCAAGTGCTCCCCATCAAGGGCGCCAAGCTGGAGGCGACCACGTCTGACCCATGCCCCGGATGCGGGAAGCCCCTAGGCGAGTACACCGCGTTCTCGATGAGATTTGAAGGCTGTCCGGCCTGCCGGGGAATTTGGCTTTATAAGGATGAATTGCGAAGGCTGAAAAATAAGGTCGAGTGCGGGTCAATGCGCTGGCTTAATGATGAAATCAACAGCATCGAGAAAACAAGCGCAGTAGCAACGAAGCGTGGATGCCCCAAGTGCAGAAACGTCAAGCTGCTTTCTGTCCTCTTTGGGAAATCGTCGATTGTTATTGATTGGTGTCCGCAATGTCACGGAATGTGGCTTGACCATGGCGATTTCGGCTCGGTGACCGAATATTTGAAGCACGAGTTGAACAGCATGCCCGCGAAGGAAATGGAAAAGAAAGCTCTTGATGAAGTGAAGCTTCTCTGGAGCGGGGGACCTGAAAGCAGGTACGAAGAGCTTTTGGATATCAGGGCCACGATCTCAGCTCTCATCAACGCCACCATTTTTGAGCATCCAGCCCTGGCGAGGTTCTGCGTAAACTTTCCGCGCTTTTGAAGCGCATTCTGTGCGACTCAACGTCCTGTGCGCGGTCGATTTCGCCCCCCGTGCTGACATAACCGTTTCGTGGGCTGCCCAAATGGCCGCCGAATTTCGCGCTCGTCTTACCCTCGCTAACATCACTGCCGGGGTGGAGATGTGGGGGGCTGGCGGCAGCTATGTCGATCAAAGGTGGAAAAAGGGGTTCGTCAGCAACGCTTCCCAGCAAATGGCAAAGCTCCAGCAAGACACAGTCATCAAGGCAGATGCATTTATCGGCAGTGGTGACGTGCCCCCGGTGCTGAGCCAAGCTGCCAAGCAGACAAAGACGGATTTGCTGGTTTCCCGATGCTATCTTTATGGCGGTCACCTGCGAACCCACGGCTACGGGATCATTTGCGCGGTGTCGATTCCGGTTCTGAGCGTGTGAGGGCGGAACGTTCCTAGATAAGCGCGAAACCTCGCCATACAATCCCAGTGCCAAGTTACACGTCGATTGCTTGCTGAACCGGTGGCGGCGGTGATCCAATACCTTTAAGCTCACGGAAATCACGGTTAAATTCTATAGAGTATTCCGGCGATCGCCGCTTAAGCCAGGTTCCACGGTCCATGGCCGAACAGTTCTACGCCAACCCCGATCTTTCTCGATTTCAGCCTGACCATCAGCAAGCGCCTGTTGCCAGACCAAAATCAGTATCTCTCCTTAAAGATTGAACCACTCTGTCCTGCGCCGCGACTGACTCATTTTGACCAGCGCAATGAGCAAGACAGCACAGACATTGGAAAGAAAGACGGAAAGAATGTTAGCGCTGTCGGCGCTCAGCCCGACTGGCGGCGTCCCCCTCGCACGACTGGGAAAGTCGCGCGACTTATACGGCGGCCACAACGGGTAAGCGAGGGAACATCGCCAGGACGGGTGGTATCGGTGGGACAAGAACGGCAACTGGTCGCGATCCCAAAGGGAATGACCACCCAAGGCAAAGAATTCAAGGAGGGAAAAACATGACCAAGTCGCTGATTCTCGGTGTCCTGTTCCTGCTGTTCTGTTCCACTGCCTTCGCTATAACTGCCGTCAAGGGCAGGATTGAGAAGATCGACCGCGCGGCCAAGACCATCGTCGTGAAGGCGGTAGATGGTACTGAACACACGTTTCGCTTTGTGGGGAGGACTGCGGTCCACGGCGCTGACATGGCGGGCGCGGACGTTTTCCACGGGTTAAAGGAAGGCAGTGAGGTGGTTGTGCACTATACTGTCAAGGGAACCGAAGAGACCCAAATCCGCACGTAAGGACCGCAGCGGCGACGCAGGCGCGAGTTTCTGCGCGCGACTTCGCCGGTGCGCTGCTTTCAGCAAGTAGGATGCCGACCCAGGAACGGCTCCTTGGGCTCAAGG
>JBEKQO010000262.1:0-10837 GCA_049519635.1 Terriglobia bacterium
GCCCCGGCTGGCGATTACGCCGGATGCGCGCCACCCTCTCCCCCAAAGGGGCGAGGGCAATAAAATCCATCCTCCCCTCGGTGGCCGTGGCGACCGAGGGGCCCGGGGGTGAGGGGGTCCTTAACATGCCATTGTCAAATCTTATCCGGGACACCACACTAGATGCCGCCCCTGGCGGGGCTCGAAGATGCGCGGCCAGCCGGGAAGAATTCTTAAACGGACTTCTGACTCAGGACACCCGCGCGGGTTTCTCACCACGCTTGAATACTCGAAGTGGGCTGCCGCAGCGACGGGGCCTTAAAGGCTGCGGAGAAACCCCTAGGATTTTTGTTCCCGGTAATGGTACAAGTTAATACCCGGGGAGAACGCCCCCGGAATGCGTGACGCACGCTTCGCCACCCTGAAGGTCCCGGGCACGTCCTGAATCACCACCACGATCAATCCGCATCGTGAAATTCAGTTCGCCCTGCGAGTGATCTTCCGACCGTCGGGAGGCTATGCAGAGAGACGAGGGAACCGATGAAGCAGCTTGCCTGGCTAATCGCGCTGATATTCTGGGCCGCGCCCTCCGGGGCGCAGGGCCAGGAGGCGGGGCTCGATTCGATGAGCGGCAAGACGGTGCTGGTGTTCACGCCTCATCCGGACGATGAATTATTCGGGGCCGGGGGCACGATTGCCCTTCTGAACCAGCACCGCAACAAGGTCTACGTCGTCCTGTACACCAACGACGACAAGGGCTCCTATGACCTGGAGATGAGCTCGCAGCGGCTGGCGCGGATTCGTAAGGCCGAGGAAGAAGCGGCGGAGGCCGTGCTGGGAACTCCCAAAGAGAACCTCTCGTGGATGGGTTACGACGACGGCATGCTGGAATACGCTCCCCAGCCCAAGCTGGTGGAGGAGACGACGGCGATCATCCGGCGGATCCGTCCCGATGTACTGCTGTGCCCGGATCCCGGCGAGTGGTACGTGCGCTGGCACAAAACCGACCATCGCATGGCCGCGAACAATACCGTGGACGCGGTGCGCGCGGCGGAGTTCTGGCTCTATTTCCCCAACCAGCTCCTGGAACAGCACCTGGAGGCGTACCAGGTGCCGCTGATGTATTTTTATTACACCGCCCCGCAGGAGGCGAATACCTGGGTCAACGTGGATGCGGTTATGCCTTTGAAGCTGGAAGCCGCGGCAAAACATGTGAGCCAGTTCGATCCCGCCATCACCAAGTACCGCCCGGATTGGGATCCCGCCGACTGGGCCAAGGTGGAGAAGGAAATGACCAGCAAGCAGCCGAAGAAGGATGGTCACTACGTGGAAGTTTTTCGCAAGGCCACAGGCTTCAATCAGGAATAAAATTCCAAGGAGGTTACCGGTTAGGCCGCAGAGCCTTCGTCTCTGCGGCAGACGACCGGGAATAGGTTGCGTAATGAACAATCATTGTACATATCACCTGCGGGTTTGGGGCTTGACGTTTCTTTTGTGTGCCGGGGCTACGAACCTCCTTGCCCAAGCCACCCACCGGCAGCTTCCCGACCATGTTCCGCCCAAACGCTCTTCGCAGATTACCGACGGCTTCGGCATCAATTCCGATATGCCGCGCGATCCTTACCTGCCCTGGGAGCGCTGGTGGTGGACGCGGATGTTCGACGCCGGGGTCAAGTGGATCCGCATCGGCCAGTATGAGAACAGCTCCGACTACACGAGCTGGGACTACATTGAGCAGAAGCGCGGCGTTTACGCCGTTGACCCGAAGCTGGACGACTACGTGAATTCGCTGCTCGAGAACGGCGTTGACGTACAAGTCCAGTTGATGTACGGCAACCCGATGTATACCTCTCCCTCGGGCAAGAAGCCCGATGCCATCACTCCCGAGCCAGGCACCTTCCATAATGACGACCGCAGCCTCTATTCCGCCTTCTGGCCGCCGCGCACCCCGGGTGAGATCGAGGCTTTCGACAACTACGTCCGCTTCATGGTAGATCACTTCCGGGGACGGGTTCACTATTGGGCCCTCTGGAACGAGCCGGATATCGGCTATTGGAACCCGTGGGGGAATCCGGAAGAATTCGGCCATCTGCTTAAAGCCTTCGTGAAGACCGTCCACACGACTGATCCCGACGCCAAGGTCATTTCCGGAGGCTTGGCTGACCCCATCAGCGACTGGGCCAAGCGCTTCCTTGACGCTTGCGACTGCGCGGCGGGCATTGATGTTTTTGCTTATCACACCTATCCGGGTTACGGCCAGAACCTGAACCCCGAGTCCATGGACTACGGCGCTTACGGCGCCGAATCCCCGGCGAAACTGCGTGACCTGGTGCGGCACTATCCCGGGATCCGGCCGGACATTCCCTTCTGGGACGACGAATTCAATTCCATTCCTTCCTGGACCGGTTCGGACGAGTCCGTGCAGGCCAAGTACGTCACCCGCGGCATGCTGTACAACTGGGCGGCCGGCGTGAAGACGTTTGTCTGGCTGCTCGCCGCCGGCACCGACGGAAATGAATATGACGATTTCGGACTCATTCACGGATTGCGCAATCTGCCCGACGATTTCACGCCGCGCCCGGTGTTCTATGCTGTTGAGAACACCAACGCCCTTTTCTCGGATACGCATTTGGACCCTGCCATTAATATCGAGGGCTCGGGAATTCCGGCTCTGCGGCGGAAGTCCGGTTTCCCCTTCTTCGCCTACGGCTTCCGCGGGAAAAACGGCAAGGCGATCGTCGCCTATTGGGTGGCAGCCCACAGCTTGCCGGGGAACGTGTTTACCCCCTTCTATGAGAGTCTGACCCTTGAGAATACCGGCATCGAACACCCCGTCCTGATCGATGTTGTCTCAGGAGAGATCAAGCCGGTAGAATGGAAGAAGGGTACGAGCAACGTTCTTGAGATCGTCCCGGTTCGTGACAGTGTGCTGGCGATCGCCGATGAAAGCTATTTTGATTGGGCGGTGCTGCCGGAGGCGCCCAGTGCGCTGACCGCGCGGGCTTCCGGGGGCGCCGTGGAGATCTCCTGGGAACTGCACGGCGGGGACATCGCCAACGTCGCCGTCGAGCGCCGTCAGGGTGGCGGCGGCGCGTGGGAACGCATTGCCAAGCTGGCGGCGAGCGCCAAGTCCTACCAGGATTCCAGCGCCGCCTCCGGCCAGACCCTCGATTACCGCGTGCGGGCGCTCAACGGAGCAGGCGAGTCGGCCTACTCCAACATTGCGCGTGTCCCGAGGTAATAGATTTTCCATCTCAGGGCGTACTTTACACAAAGGTTGGGGAAACCAGCTTGCGAACTCGGCTGCTACTCACGCTTAGTATCTTCGCTTCCGTTGTTGGGTTTTTCATCACCACCCGGACTGCCTCGGTGACTGCGGCGCAGACGGCAGTGAAGCCGGCGGATTTCAATCGCGATATTCGTTCCATCTTGTCGGACACCTGCTTTAAGTGCCACGGTCCGGACGAAAAGCAGCGCATGGCGAACCTGCGTCTGGACGACACGGAAGGCTTGTTCGCCGACCGCGGCGGCTACCGCATCATCGTTCCCGGCAATGCCGCCCAGAGTAAGCTCTATCAAAAGATCAGCTCCACGGATGACTCCTTCCGCATGCCGCCGAGTTACTCCGGGAGGACGCTGACGGCAAAGCAAATTGAGCTGATCAAGGAGTGGATTGACCAGGGAGCCAAATGGGAAATGCTCTGGTCCTTTGTTCCTCCCAAGCGTCCTTCCGTGCCGGAGGTGAAGGAGAAGGAGTGGACGCGGAATCCGATCGACAACTTTGTTCTGGCGCGCCTTGAGTCGGAAGGGCTAAAGCATTCTCCCCCAGCGGACAAAGCCACGCTTCTGCGCCGGGTTTATTTCGACCTGACGGGCCTGCCGCCCACCCCCGCGGAGATTGACGCCTTCGTTGCCGACCGTTCCCCCGCCGCCTACGAGAAGCGGGTGGACGAACTTTTGGCCTCACCTCACTATGGCGAACGCATGGCGATGCCCTGGCTCGATTTGGCGCGTTATGCCGACACCCAGGGGTACCACATCGACCCTCTGCGCCATATGTCGCCGTGGCGCGATTGGTTGATCAGGTCTTTCAACCAGAACCTGCCGTACGATGAGTTTATCGTCGAGCAAATCGCCGGCGATTTGATGCCCAATGCGACCCAGGACCAGAAGATCGCGTCCGGCTTCAACCGCAATCACATGATCAATTTTGAGGGCGGCGCCATTCCGGCTGAATACCACGTGGAGTACGTCGTCGATCGCGTCAGCACCACGTCCACGGCCTTCCTGGGACTCACCATGGGGTGCGCGCGCTGCCACGATCACAAATTCGACCCCATCACGCAGAAGGACTTTTACCGCTTCGCTGCTTTTTTCAACACGGTTCCGGAGCGCGGCTTGGATGGCCGAATGGGAAACGCCGTGCCGGTTCTGCCCCTGCCCTCACCTGACCAGGAGGAGAAACTCGAAAGCCTCAAGACGCAGATTGCCCGCACGCTGGCCGCCCTGCCGGAGAAGGAAATCCTGGCGCAGCGCAACGAGTGGCAGAAGTCTGCCCTTGCGTCCATCCCCGAGCCTTCTCGCCAAGGGTTAACTGCCTATTACCCCTTTGACGGCGATGTGGCGGATGCCTCGGGGGGCCATCACGATGGCAAGGTGGTGCGGGGCGAAGTGGTTTACGAAGGCGGAAGTGTTGGAAAGGCCGCCGATTTCAGCGGCGAGGTCCATCTGAATTTCGGCAACGCCGGCGACTTCGAGCGCAGTCAACCCTTTGCGCTCGCGGTGTGGGCGGCCCCCTCGCCTTCCCATGGGGTCAAGATAATCCAGAAACGCGAGGCCGGGGAAAAATGGCAGGGGTGGGAGATCGCCGCCGATAAGCCATCCTTCACCGGGCCCCACAAACGGATTGCGCATTTCCAGGTGCGATTGGCCGGCCGCTGGCCGGATGACGCGATCGAGATACAAACCAAGGAACGCGTGGCCGTCACTGCGCCGCATCACCTGCTGGTTGAATACGACGGCTCGGGTAAGGCCTCCGGTATCAAGATTTACCTTGACGGCAAGCCGGTGGAGAAGGAAGTTCTCAAAGATCATCTGAGCGGGGACTTTCGCACCTCGGCGCCGCTGGAAATTGGCGATAAGAGCCTGGGAATACCGTTCGAAGGCAGCCTGGACGACCTCCGGATTTACGACCGCGTCCTGAACGATGGGGAAGCGGAAAACCTTGCCCTCCAATTCCCGGTGGCCGCAATACTGGCGGCGCTGGACGGGCGGCCCGGCAAGCAGATCAATTCTCTCCGCGAGGAGACGGAAGCCGGGGACGTCCAGATCGGAGAAGAAGAAAAGGCCCAAACCCCGGAAGAGAAGGAGGCGGGGTTCGAGAAAACCCGTCAGGCCAGACTGAGCGAGTACTTCCTTGACTACGCGGCGCCGGAAAACGAACGCCGGCTATACGCGCAACTGAAGACTCTGCGAACGCAAGAGGCCAACCTGGAAGAAGCCATCCCGTCGGTCATGATTATGGCGGAGATGAAAAGCCCGCGCGAAACGGTCGTCCTCGGTCGCGGCCAGTACGACAATCCCAAGGAGAAAGTCACGGCGGGCGTGCCGGCCTTTCTGCCCCCCATGGCGCCGGGCTTGCCGATGAACCGGCTTGGCCTGGCGAAGTGGATCGTGGACCCTGCCAATCCGCTTGCGGCGCGCGTGGCGGTGAATCATTTCTGGCAGGAATACTTTGGAACCGGCATTGTCAAGACGTCGGAAGACTTCGGATCGCAGGGTGAGCAGCCCAGCAATCCCCTGCTGCTGGATTGGCTGGCGACGGAATTCGCGCGCACGGGCTGGAACGTAAAGGCCCTGCAACGGTTGATTGTGACCTCAGCGACTTATCAGCAATCGTCGCGGGTTAGCCCGGAATTGTTTGAACGCGACCCGGAGAACCGCCTTTTGGCGCGCGGCCCGCGCTTTCGCCTGCCGGCGGAGCTGATCCGCGACAATGCGCTTTCCGTCAGCGGCCTGCTCGACGAGCGCATCGGCGGTCCCAGCATTTACCCCTATCAGCCCAAGGGCCTGTGGGAAGAAATGGCGAACGGCGAGGGTTACACCGCGCAGACTTATACGGAATCGACGGGCGGGGACCTCTACCGGCGCAGCATGTACACCATTTGGAAACGGACGGTGCCGCCCGCGGCGCTCACCACCTTCGACGCTCCTGACCGGGAAAAGTGCACAGCGCGCCGTTCCGTAACCAATACGCCGCTTCAGGCGCTGGTGCTATTGAACGATCCGACTTATGTGGAGGCCGCGCGCTTTCTCGCCGCGCGCCTGTTGACCGAGGGCGGGAAGACGGCAACGGCGCGCATCAACTATGCTTTCCGCTTGGCCACGGGGCGCAATCCGGATTCCCAGGAACGCGCGGTGCTGTTGCAGGCGGCGCAGGATGCGCTTGCCGACTACCGCCAGCACCGCGGCCAGGCGGCGGAATTGCTGAACGTTGGCGCCTCCCGGAGCGACCCCAAGCTCAGCCCGACTGAACTCGCGGCCTGGACAACTGTCGCCGGCATCATCTTGAATCTCGACGAGACGATTACCAAGCAATAATGTCTTCGGGAAGTGGCCTCTGATGGACTCAAAAGAGACTGCCGGACATGTGTAGCTCGCCCAATCTCTGGCCCTCTGGAAAATCAAGAACATAGCTCCGCCTTCCCGTTTTACTTAACCGAAGTGACAACAATTCGCTAGCCCGGATTTCTCACCGCGACTCTGGAGGGGCGGGGCATTACAGGCTGCGGAAAAAAACTACAATGCTGTCATCCTGAGCGCAGCGAAGGATCTCGCTCTGAGTATTTTCAAGGCAATGCGAGATTCTTCGTCGCCGCTGCTCCTCAGAATGACAGCGCTTTTGGGTTTTTCCGCAGCCTGTTTAGCCCCGCCGTTGCATGGCCACCCTGATTATTTCCCAGTCCGGCACCCAGCATTTTTGCCTTGGTGGATGAGAATTGAAGCAGTATTCTTGGGCCGCCGACGGGGGGATTCGACCGGACGGGTCCTACCCGAACGAAGCCGCTCCGTGTGTGGGGCACAAGCCCCGCAAAGGGGCTCCGCCACTGGAATGCCCGCAATTCCGTGGGGGGCGCATCAGCTATGATTTCCGGGAGAGGGGTGCCGCATATGCGCAGAACATGTATTTCCACAATAGGGATGGTTGTGCTGGCCGGCTTATTGACGGGTTGTGCCGGCTCAGTTCTGGGACAAACTCCAGCCGACCCCTTAGAGCGCGGGTTCAAGGATCCGCCGGATTCCGCCAAGCCGCGCGCTTGGTGGCACTGGTTAAACGGCAATGTTACCCAGGAAGGGATCACCGCGGATCTGGAGTGGATGAAGCGCGTCGGCATCGCCGGAATGCAAATGTTCGACGGCAATCTGAATACACCGCAATTCGTTGACAACCGCCTGGTATGGATGACTCCGGATTGGAAGGCCGCGTTCCATCATGCCGGGGATGAAGCCGCCCGCCTGGGACTCGAAATGGCGATGGCCGCCTCAGGGGGCTGGAGCGAGACGGCGGGACCTTGGGTGAAGCCGGAAGAGGCGATGAAGAAGATCGTCTGGAGCGAGACCCTGGTGCAGGGTCCAAGCAAGTATTCGGGCGTGCTCGCGCATCCTCCCACGGTGAACGGCAAGTTCCAGAACCGGGAGATACTGACCGCGACAAATTACCTCATGAACAGCGACCTGCCCGGCGCCAAGCCGATGCCTGCTCCTCCGCCCCCCCAGCCGGATCCAACGTTTTACGCCGAAAGCAAGGTGATTGCCTACCGCTTGCCGGAAGGCGAGGTGCGCATGAACGACCTGCATCCCCAGGTGACGGCGAGCGCGCCTGATGTCGATTTGTCGCCGCTCACGGATGGTGATTTCGCCACGGCCGTCTCGCTACCAGTGAATAACGGAGAGACGCAGGTGTGGGTTCAATTGGAATTTCCGCAACCTTACCGGGCGCAAGCCATCACTCTGGCAGTTGGCAATGTGGCGGGAAGAGGAAGAGGGGGAATACCCGATGGTGAGGTCGAGTACAGTTCAGATGGCGCAAAATGGTTGACGCTGGTCAGCCTGCCAGGGCCCATGCAAGCCACAGGAGGATTTCCCATCCAGACGTATTCGTTCCCCGAGACAACGGCAAGGTTCTACCGAGTCGTATTGAGGCCCGCCGCGCCGTTCCAACCTCCCGCGGGTATGGCGATGCCCCAGGGTTCGCGCCCACCGAGTGTCACCGTGGCAGAAATTGAACTGTCGGGGCCCCGGGTGAATCACTGGGAGGGCAAAGCCGCTTACGGCAACGCCATAGAATTCCAATCCATCTCCACTCCCAGCGTGCCGGCGAACGAGGCCGTGGATCTCCGGGACGTCATGGATTTGACCGCGATGATGAAGCCTGACGGCGCCCTGCAGTGGGACGTTCCCCGCGGGAAATGGGCCATCCTGCGCATGGGCTACTCGCTGACGGGTGAGAAGAACCACCCCGCCAGCCCTGAGGCAACAGGCTTCGAAGTGGATAAGCTGAGCGCCAAACACGTCGGCAATTACGTGAAAACCTACGTAGATATGGTTTCGGACGCGCTGGGTTCGAACTTCGGCAAGAGCTTTCGCTACTTCCTGATGGATAGTTGGGAAGCCGGCGTCGAGAACTGGACGGATGATATGATCCCGGAATTCCAGAAGCGCCGGGGATATGATCCCACACGCTACCTGCCCGTGCTCACCGGCCGTATTATCGAGAGCTCGCAGGTGAGTGATCGTTTCTTGTGGGACTTCCGCCGCACGATTGCGGATCTGCTCGCCGAGAACCACTATGGTGTCGCGACCAAGTATTTCAACCAGCACGGCATTGGCCTATACGCCGAAGCGATGG
The DNA here is from genome assembly GCA_049519635.1 of Terriglobia bacterium. Lineage (GTDB taxonomy): Bacteria > Acidobacteriota > Terriglobia > UBA7540 > UBA7540 > Bog-366. The sequence goes on from JBEKQO010000262.1 coordinate 8,888, forward strand.
GAACCAACGCTCCCACCACCGGTGACGGACTGCTGAACAAAGGGGAACTCGATGTCCCCATGGGGGAGTTCTGGGTGCCTTCTCCAGGGATGAAGGATTCGGCCGCTCATCTCGCGGATGTTATCGAGGCCGGGTCTGCGGCGCACATCTACGGCAAGAAATATGCCGCCACGGAATCTTTCACCACGGCGCCCGCCAATCCGGTTTGGGCTTCACCGTACTACCTGAAGCCGCTGGGCGACAAGGCCATGGCGCTCGGCATCAACCGCTTCGTTTTTCACACTTCGGACCAACAGCCGTTCGTGGATGACCACCATAAGCCGGGCATGACCCTGGGCCCTTACGGCCAGAACTACACGCGTAACAATACTTGGGCGGAGCAAGCCATCGCATGGAACACCTATCTGGCGCGCTGTTCCTTCCTTCTCCAGCAGGGAAAGTTCGTAGGTGATCTCGCCTATTTTTACGGGGAGGGCGCTCCGGCCACGGTGCCCTTTTGGAAGCCCGTGAATCCTGCGCCGCCCTCGGGTTACGCCTACGACTGGATCGATGCCGATGTCCTGCTGAACCGGATGTCGGTCGAGGACGGGCGGCTGGTGCTGCCGAGCGGCATGACCTACCGCGCGGTGGTGCTGCCGGATTACGTGGATCGGGTGACGCTGCCAGTTCTCGAGAAACTCCGCGACCTGGTGTCGGCGGGAGCCATCGTGATTGCGCCCAGGCCGACTGGGTCTCCAAGCCTCTCTGACCAAGCTCGCGAGCCGGAGTTCCGCTCTATCGTGACCGAGGTTTGGGGGCCCGTTGATGGCATGGGCTCGACGGAACACCATTACGGTAAGGGGAAAATCTATTGGGGCAAGCCGGTGGAAGAGTTTCTGGCCGGCGAAAAAGCGACGCCCGACTTTGCGTACAACCATCCGGGGTTCGACTCCGAGTTGGTCTGGATCCATCGCCGTGACGGTGACCAGGACATCTACTTTGTGGGTAATCAGAAGGAACGAGCCGAGGACGTGCGGACCAGCTTCCGCGTGGAGGGCAAGGAACCCGAGCTTTGGCATCCGGACACGGGCGCCATTGAACCCGCTGAGTACCAGATGGAAAACGGGCGCACTCAGGTGCCGCTGCATTTCGATCCCTATGGGTCGGTTTTCGTGGTGTTCCGGAAAATCGCAACCGCTCCGTCCCGCACCTTGGCCCATACCGTGCGCACCGAGGTGGGGGCGATTGAGGGGCCGTGGCAGATCAGTTTCCCGGAGAACTGGGGAGCGCCGCCGCAAATCAAGATGGACCCGTTGGTTTCGTGGACGGAATATCCGGACTACGGCGTGAAGTATTTCTCCGGCACGGCGACGTATAAGAAGGAAATCGACGCCCCGGTGAGTTGGTTCAAGCCGGGGGCGAAGGTGTTGCTGGACCTCGGAGAGGTCAAGGAGATCGCGGAAGTCTCCGTGAACGGAAAGCCCGTGGGAGGAATCCTCTGGAAGGCGCCGTTCAAGGCGGATGTAACCTCGGTGCTGAAGCCGGGGAAGAATCACCTCGAGGTGAAGGTCACCAACCTGTGGCCCAATCGCATCATCGGTGATCGCCAGCCGAACGCCACCAAGAAATATGCGTGGCTCGACTACAAGCCCTTCCAGGCCGACACGCCGCTCTCTGAATCGGGCCTGCTCGGTCCGGTCAAGGTGGCTTCGGTGTCGATGAAATAAGGCGCCGGAAGGTCCGCCGAGAGAGCGGGACAGCCGTTCACGGTACCGCGGGTTGATGGGTTAGCATCCAGGCCCGTGAGCCCATTAGCCAGCATCACTCACGGGACCAGGACACTGTTAGGGGGTTGCAGGAAGGGCGGGGCTAAACAGGCTGCTGAAAAACTCTTTGGCGCTTGGCGCTAGCACTTCAGCACCACCCCGGCGCTCGGCGCGCCACCCCTCCTCATCTGAGGAGGGGAGCGTT
>JBEKQO010000263.1:0-10815 GCA_049519635.1 Terriglobia bacterium
TCATAATAATAAACCCCTTGTCAAGCCCCAATCAGTGTTCATGCGGGTTTGGTGGGCGTTCCCTTGCAAGATTAGGGCCAGTTTTAGAGTGGTAATAGAATCGCTTCATTCTCGGGCAATTGCAAATCTCGCCCCGGCCGGATAGAATCAAAGCTTGGCTATGTTTCCTGCAAAGTTCCAGATCGAAGACCCCTCCCTGCTGCCGATCGCCGAGAAGGTTTTGGCGGGTGAACGCCTGAGCTTCCAGGATGGTGTGGCGCTATACCAAACCAACGATCTGCTCGCTCTCGGCTACTTGGCTCATCACGTCCGGGTGAGAAAGCATGGGATGCGCACTTACTTCAATGTTAATCGGCATATTAATCCGACCAATGTGTGTGTGGCGAGCTGCAAACTTTGCGCCTTTGGCCGCAAGCCCGACGCTCCCGGGGCTTATACCATGGCACTCGATGAGGCCCTACGCGCGGCGGGAGAGAACTGGTCAGAAGCGGTCACCGAATTCCACATTGTCGGTGGGTTGCACCCGGACTTGCCGTTTGATTACTACCTTGATTTGCTGCGCGGTCTGAAGCGGCGCTTCCCGAGCGTACATCTCAAGGGGTTCACGGCGGTCGAGGTGGGGTATTTTTCGCATATCACACGTCTGGCGATTGGCGATGTGTTGCAACAATTGAAGGACGCGGGGCTCGACTCGCTCCCCGGCGGGGGGGCGGAAATTTTTGCGCCCGCGGTGCGTCGCGTCATTTGCGATCACAAAATCGGCGCCCACACGTGGCTGAAGGTGCATCGCCTTGCGCACGAACTCGGCATGCACTCAAATGCCACCATGCTTTACGGGCACATCGAGTCGGCCGAGGACCGTGTCGACCACCTGCTGCAACTGCGCAAGCTTCAGGATGAGACGCGCGGTTTCCAGACGTTCATCCCCCTCGCCTTTCATCCCGCCAACACCGAACTAGGCAAATTAGTCGAGCACGATGAGACGAGTGGTTTTATGGATTTAAAGAACGTCGCCGTGGCACGCCTCTTGCTCGACAACTTCCCCCATATCAAGGCTTACTGGATTATGATGACCCCGCGCGTGGCGCAGGTGGCGCTGCGCTTTGGCGCCGACGATCTGGACGGCACCGTGGTGGAAGAGAAGATCTATCACGACGCCGGCGCCACAACACCCCAGGCTTTAACCCGCATGCAGCTTATCCGCCTGATTCGCGAGGCGGGCTGCGAACCCTTCGAGCGCGACACTCTTTACCGCCCCGTCACCCGCACTGAAACCAGCGTCGCCGTGCAGGTTTGAGCCCCGATTAAAAACAATCTGGTACGCTTCGAAACCTCCTCCGCGGCCCGCTCATGGGCGTCGTTGGCGACTGCTCGTTTGTGGGCGTAAGTAATGCCCACTGTCTTCCCGCATCCCGGCCAGGTTCCAAAACGTGGGGCTCCCTCCGCCTTGCGGTTCCCCCTCTCCCCCAAAGGGGCGAGGGACGAAGATTCTTAGTTTGGGTGGTCTATCACCGCGCGGCTAATGGGACGGCCGATGACAGCTCGGTTCCTCCCCACATAGTTGCGGAAGATCGCCAGTAGTTTGGGGTTTCCCTGCACTTGCATGTTCGACACGCCTCCCGTCACCGGATCGTTCTTGAAAGTGGTGTTCCACCAGGAGAATCCCATGACTTTCGGCCAACGGCCACCCAACAGGTCGGAGAGGGCAGCCGTCGCCCACGCCGGTTGCTGTGCATCGTCAATCGTCCCGAACTCACAAACGATAAACGGCTTATCGGTCAGCCGCTGCATGCGTCCGTACACCCAATCCATCTGGTAACGGAACGAAACCGCTTCCGGATCGCTGGGCAACTGGCGGCCGTACACGCTGGCGCCCACCCAGTCGATCCATTCATCTCCGGGATAGTAATTCTCAAATTTGTTCCAGTCCTCAACCGGCTCATCCCAAGGGTCCACATGGAAAACCCAGCGGATGTTGTAGGCGCCTTCCTCCCGCCCGATGCGGATGATGTGCCGGTAGGCCTCGCGGAATCGGGCCACGGAATCGCTGTATGAGCCGCCCTCTTGGTTATACAAGCCATTCCAGGGAAACCACGAGCCATTGACCTCCACGCCGTATTCGGCAATCACCGGGGAACCGAATCGCCGTGCTTCCTGCATCCACTTTCGAAGGAGCAAGTCAAACTTGCCGGCAATAATGTTCTGAAGGGAATAGACCGGATCGGGCGTTGGGATGGGGTGACTGCTGAGAAGCATCAGCCGGATGTAAGGAACGCTCCCGTTGGAGCGGATCCAAGATGCGGTTTGGTAGGGAAATCGCGGGTTTTCATACCAGTTGTTCCAAAAGTACACCCACGCCAACGACTTGCCCACGGCGTGCTGGAATATCCTAACATCTTTGAGCGTGACGTCCCCCCCCATACCGTTCTTGCTGCCGGGGAAAACTCCAAGGTAGTATTTCCCGGGGGGCGGCTCCACCAATCTCGTCAGGGGGGCGGGACTAGGTTTAGGGGCGCGACCGATGCCCGCGGCGGTGACAACAATAACGGCGAGAACCTGCCATAGCTTTTGTGATCCTCGCGCTGGAGTGTCTCCCGGAATCATTCCTTCCCTTCAATTTACCCGAGAATCGGGGTGCTTTCGAGTCGAAAAGGTGCCGGCGGCAAGGTCGGCTGGAAGAGAAATTCTGCTTCGCGGCACAGCGAGCTTACCGTATCATTCTCCCCACCTTTGCAGGGGTTGCTTCAAATCGCGGGCGCCAGATACCTCCGTGGCCTTGAATGCATCACCGCGAAGAAACCCCTCACCCCCCGCCTTGCGGTCCCCCCTCTCCCCAAGGGAGAGGGAGAGAAATCAAAATCACAGCCCTCTCCCAGGGGAGAGGGTGCCCGAAGGAGGAAGGCAGGTGAGGGGTCCCTTTCAACCCCATTAGACTTTGACGGTGCCCTGCCACCTTTGCAGGTCCTGCACCGCAACCTGCTTATACATGATAATATAGTGTTGAGTGATATGCTTGTCTGCCTTCTTGCGTTTTTGAGGTACTTCCGTCTCCGCAGGTCGTCGGTCGCAGTTCTGGTCCTTCTCACCACGATGTCGATGTCTCCGTTGGTGGGATCGCTACGCGCAGCCACGCCCGATGAGGCCGACGACTCCTCGACGGTGGCCGTCGTTTACGATAGCCTGCCAGATCCACGTGTGGATTCCTATATCCATGCTCTTTTCCTGGCAAACTTACTTACCCACTTTAAATTACACGCCGCCCTCATTCCTCTTAGCAAGTATAAGGGGGGGGAACTGTCGGACTACCGGGCAGGTTTCCTGGTGGCGTCCGGACTTAAGACAATAGTCCCGCCCCCCTTGCTCGCTGACATTCGGGCCACGGACCGGCCGTTTGCCTGGTTGGGCGGGCACATCGATCAGCTTCTTGCCACCCCCGACGCGCGCCGCCACTACGGCTTCAGCTTTGTTGAGTACAGCCGGGATCTCGATTACCGGTCGGTCGTTTATAAACAAACCCTATTGCCCAAACCCGAGTACGACCTGAACATCGTCTCGATCCAGGACCCGAAAACCGCGGAAGTCATCGCCACGGCGATCAACCAGAAGAAAGTTTCGAGCCCCTACGTTGTGAAGAGCGGAAATTTCTGGTACTTTGCGGACGAGCCGCTTTCGTATATGGGCGAAGGAACCCGTTATTTGGTTCTCTGTGATCTTCTCCATGACATTCTAGGGATCAACCATCCTTCGGAACTGCGCGCGATGGTGCGCATTGAGGACGTCAGCGTCGACGACGATCCTGATGACCTCACCAAAATTGCTGCCTGGCTCTCTGACCGGCACATTCCCTTCGGAATCGCTCTTATTCCGATATTTCGTGATCCCACGCACTCCCTGGAAATCCGCCTAAGCGATCGGAAGTCCACGGTAAAGGCAATCCACACCATGATCGCCCTCGGTGGCACGCCCATCATGCATGGAATCACGCATCAGGTGCACGGATTGAGCGGGGATGAGTACGAGTTCTGGGACGAACTGGGAAATCGGGCGGTGGGCGGAGATTCGGCGGATTTTGTGATGCGTCGATTGCGGATGGGATTCGCCGAGTGCTTTGCCAACGACATTTATCCGGTGGCGTTTGAGGTTCCCCATTACGGGGCGTCGGCAATCGACTACCGCACGCTCGGGCAAGTTTTCTCCTTATTCTACGACCGTCCCATGGTCACGCCCGACGACACCACAGCCCAGATGGTGCCTTACCCTGTGGTGGACCAGTACGGCCGCCACATTGTTCCCGAAACTCTGGGTTATCTTCCCGAGGACGATCCTGATCCTCTGAAGATTGTCGAGTACGCGCGTACCATGCGGGTGGTGCGCGATGGGATCGCCTCATTCTATTTTCACCCGTTTCTGAAGCAAAAACTTCTGGAGCAGGTAATCCAGGGGATCAGCGGTTTGGGCTACCACTTCATCTCCCTGCGGGATTTTGACGGCCAGGTTAATTTCGAAGGTCAGTATGCCGTTCGTACCACCTCCGGTCCCATCCGGCTGTCACCCAAAGACGCCTATTGGCGCCTGCAGCTCTTCAATGCCAGCGGACAAGTGGTGAAAACCGATTTGTCGGCGGGGCAGGCGAATGGCCCCGTCGAACTTTCCGCTCAGGTTCCCCCGGGTGGGTGGGCTGCCGCCGAGGTCATGAAGCGGCCGCCCGCGGAGCCCGAACAGGCATATTCCTGGTACAAACGGATTGGCCAATGGTGGGATAGCCTGCATCCGGTTACTCCCCCTCCTTCCACGGTGGTTCGGGATAAGTTCGCCGGCCCTCCGAGCGCCACGATCCTGTGGCTGGACAATCCGCACGCCGCCGCCGGGCACAACCAACAGAGTTATAAGACGGTCCTGGAAGCTCTCGGATACCAGGTGAAGACGGCAAGCGCTGCCAAATTCCGCGAGGCGCCGAAGCCCAACGACACCCTCCTCGTCGTCCCCTACGCCGCAGGTGCGCGGCTCACCGACGCGCAGCAACGGCTGGTGGTGAGATATCTCGGGTCGGGCGGAAATGTGGTTGCCGACGGCGCCCAGGCTTGGCTCGCAAAGATCGGCTTTGGCTTCAGCAACCTCCAAATGGAGGTATCATCGGTGACCGATCCCGATCATTCGGACATTCAATTGACTTGGCGCCCCGAGGAACACATCAAGCGATTTACCGCGCCCGAGCATGTTCGCGAATTAATGGACGACAACGACAGCGGACAACCGGTAGCGTTGGCCGGCTCATTCGGGGCGGGCCACTTCGTTTATCTGGCGGCGAGTCTTGACAATTTTACCAACGAGGGGACCAGCCACTACCCCTATTTCCCTTTCTATCTCAGCACGACTTTCGGAGCCCCGACTTCGCTGCGGAGCCGCCACATTGAGGTGTACTTTGACCCCGCCTATCGCCCGGGGGCCGACCTCAATCGTTTGGCGACAATCTGGCATCGCGCGGGTATTAGCAGAGTTCACGTCGTGGCCTGGGATTTTTATCGCCAGAGTCAGAATTCATTCCCCTACGACGAGTTCGTTCGCGCCTGCCACCGCAGCGGAATTGCGGTCTACGCCTGGATTGTCTTCCCCATGGTGACTCCGAAAATGTGGGATGAACATCCGGAATGGCGAGAAAAAACGGCGACGGGCGCCGACGGCAATGTCGGCTGGCGCTTCTCGTTGAATTTCCAGGATCCCGATTGTTTCCAGGCCGCGATGGAATGGGCGAAGGACCTCCTGAATTCCAGCGATTGGGATGGCGTGGACATTGCCGAGTTGAATTTCGACGCCGACTTCAAGGACTATCTGCGTCCGGATAAATTTGTCCCGATGAACGACATCGTGCGCGCGGACTTCAAGAAGAAAGCCGGCTTTGACCCCAAAGACCTGTTCCGTCCCGGTTCACCCCACTACTACAAAACGGACCCGGCGGCAATGGCCCGGTTTCAAAAATACCGCGAAGACATTGTGGTGGATTGGCATCGCCGCATACTCGCTGAGCTCGAACCCTTGTGCGAAAAGCGAAGGATGGAAGTTATCGTCACCATGTTTGATAGCCTGCACGATGACTATGTGCGGCCCGCGATGGGTGTTGACTCGCCACGGATTGTTGCCTTGATGCGAGAATTCCCCTTCATGCTGGAAGTCGAAGACCCCGCGCAATTCTGGATGGCCTCGCCGGAGCGGTACCGGCGTTTCGCGGCCACGTACCTTAAGCTGGTCCCCGATCGCCGCCGCCTGATGTTTGATGTCAACGTGGTTGACAATCGGGACATTACGAATACCAATCTGCCCTCCAAAACAGCCACGGGCACGGAGTTGGCCCTGACGCTCCTGAGCGCGGCTTCCGCCTCTGGGCGCGTCGCCGTATATTCCGAAAATTCCGTATCCCCGCAAGATTGGGATCTTATCCAAATGGTGATGAACCGGCCCGCCTCCATCGGCGGTGGAAAAACCAGCATGGACGTCAACGCCGCCACGTCCCTGGAACTCGTTCCCGCGGACGACCCCCTCTATTATATTGATGGCCGTCTGTGGCCGGCCGTGTCACCGGATGGCGTGGTGATGCCGACCGGCGAGCATTCCATTTCCACCGAGCGAAGTTGGTGGCATTTCCTCGACACTGAGGAGTTTCAGGCGCGCATTCTGTCCTGCACGGCGGACTTGGCAGAAGCGCAGGCTGATGCCACCGGCCTGACCTTCCGATACCGATCAGCGGGGCGCGCGGTCTTTGTGATTAACCAGCAACCCAATGAGATTCTCGTGGATGGCACCGCAACGACATTGCCCACCGTGCCCAGCGGCCGAAATTGGGCCGTTGACTTCCCCGGCGGTGACCACATTATTCGCGTGACCACCAACACCAAGGCTGGCGTGGCGGTCGATCTTGTGGGCTGGGCGTCTTCCTGGGCCATTTGGGCTTTTGGCATCCTTGCCACGGTGCTGATGGTCGTTATTTACTTGCAACTTCGGCTGCAACGGCTTATAAAACGTAACGGATAGAAATGCATGTCTAATTTCCATTGGATTATTGACGGACTCTTTGTCTCCACTGTTGCCCTCATCTGGTTCATGCTGGGATATCAATCCCTCCTCTTTTTCCTGGGGCACATTTATTATCGGCGCACGCGTCATGCGGTGAAAAATCTCCCGGCCATTCCCGATGCCGAATTGCCCTGCATATCCGTGCTGGTACCCTGCCACAATGAGGGGCGCGTCATCGCCCACACCATCAACGCGCTGCAGAAGCTCGATTACTCGCCGGACAAGATCGAGTTCCTTCTGATCAACGATGGCAGTACCGACGACACGGCGGAGGTGATCCGCGGATTTGTCGCCGATCCGCGTGTCCGCTTGCTGGAGGTGCCGGCCCCTCTCAGCGCGCGGGGCAAGTCCGGCGCACTCAATTATGCGTTGTCCAAGGCGCGCCATCCGTTGATCGCCATTTATGACGCCGATAACCTTCCGGAGCCCGGCGCCATTCGACCCTTGGCCGAGCAGCTTGTGCACCATCCCGAGCTGGCAGCGGCGGTGGGGTTGTACCGTGCCTGGAACCGCCGCCGCGCCCTAATCACGCGATTTGTGAATATTGAAGGCATCGGGTTCCAGTGGATGGTGCAGGCGGGCCGCTGGATGCTGATGCGCCTGACCATGTTGCCGGGCACGAATTACGTGATCCGCAAGGCGATTGTGGAAAAACTGGGAGGCTGGGACGAGCAAGCTCTGACGGAGGACTCAGAGCTGACGGTGCGCCTTTATCAGGCCGGGTACCATATTCAACTGGTGCCCACCTCGGTAAGTTGGGAGCAGGAACCGGAATCGTTGAAGGTTTGGTTCGGGCAGCGCCGGCGCTGGGTTCGCGGCTTCAACTACGTGCTGAAAAAGCACGCCGCAGGGCTGCTCCGCGCCAAGCCCAGGCGCATCGCCTTTGAAATGCTCATGTCGCATATGTTGTATTACTTCTTCTTCCTGGCAGTGGTTATTTCCGACACCCTTCTTATTCTCTGCCTCGCCGGATTGGTCAACATTAATGTGCCCGGCCCCTACAGTCTGGTCTGGATCCTCGCTTACGCGACATTTGTTCTTCAGCTCGTCATAGCACTTTCTTGTGAGCAAGGGGAAGATTCTCCGGCCAATATCCTGCTGATCTTCGTAATGTATTTCACTTACTGCCAGCTCTGGATTCCCGTCGTGGCCGCCGCCTTTTACGACGACTTCATCATCCGCCGGGAGATGAAGTGGGCGAAGACGGAACGCTACCAGGTGGGTACAGCCTGAACCATTTTGGATTTGCGATTTTGGATTTTGGATTAAGGACTACCCCGCGCTTCGTGCTCCCCCCTTAGCAAGGCAGGGGCTCAAGGAGAGGTTGGCCTTTCAATCCAAAATCCAAAATCGGAAATCCAAAATCTCTTTCCATGACTGCTAAACGTTCTCACGTCCTTGTCGTTTTGGGCACGCGTCCGGAAGCCATCAAGCTTGCCCCCGTGATTCTTGAATTGGGGCGACATCGCGATCAGTTCCAGACTCGCGTCTGCATCACCGCACAGCACCGCAACTTGTTGGAACCGATCCTGCGCTGGTTTCGCATCCCCGTTCATGACGATCTCAACGTGATGCGGCCGAACCAGGAACTGTGCGGATTGTCTGCCTTGATTCTGAAGGGGTTTCACGAAGTGCTCGAATCCCACCGTCCTGACAGGGTCCTGGTGCAGGGAGACACCACGACGGCCATGTTGGCGAGCCTGGCGGCTTTCTATCACCGCGTGCCCGTGGGCCACGTGGAAGCCGGTTTGCGCACGCTGGACCGGTACTCGCCTTTCCCGGAAGAGATCAACCGCCGTCTAGTTTCGCAATTGGCCAGCCTGCACTTTGCCCCCACAACCTGGTCGCGTGATAACCTGTTGAAGGAAGGGATTCCCCGCCAGAGCATTATTGTGACCGGCAACACCGTGGTCGATGCCCTCCTCGAAACGCGCGACCGGGTGGTTCGCCACCCTCCGGCAATTCCCCAGCTTCGCGGACTCAAGCTTGACGGCCGCAAGCTGATCGTGGTGACGGCGCATCGGCGCGAGAATTTCGGGCCGGGGTTGACGAGTATTTGCCAGGGAATATTGCGCCTGGCATCGCAGCGTGAAGACATCGAGATTGTTTTCCCCGTTCATCCCAACCCCAACGTACAGGCGATTGTGCTGCCCATGCTCGGAGGCCACAGCCGCATCCACTTGATCGATCCGCTGGATTATCCCCAATTCGTGTGGCTCCTCAACTCTGCCTATTTGGCCCTCAGCGACTCCGGGGGTATCCAGGAAGAGATGCCATCCCTGGGGCGGCCCGCGCTGGTGATGCGCGAGAATACGGAACGCCCCGAAGGCGTGAAGGCCGGAGTGTGCAAGCTCGTGGGCACGTCCGCCGAGGTAATTTACCGCACCGTCACCGAACTCCTCGACGACAAGCAGGCCTACGCCCGATTCGCACAGCGCCGTAATCCCTTCGGGGACGGCAAGGCGGCTCAGAGGATTGTGGCCGCGCTGAAAGACATCCCTTCCAAAATATAGCTCCCCTTCTCGGCTCAGGAGGGGAGATGTACTCTTGCCCCTGGGCTTGGAATTTGCGAGGTAAGGGCGCGGTGGGAGTCTCAAATCTCAGATTCTAGATTGCAGAGGCTGTTAACCCGGATTTCTCACCACGGATCTGGAAGGGCGGGCCTGAACAGGCTGCGGAAAGACCCAAAAGCACTGTCATTCTGAGCATTGACAGCCGTTCGGCTGCCCACGATAGGCAGAAACTCGGGCCGAGGAAGGGTAGCGCGGACCTGTTTTTTAGGTCCGCGGCTTTTCCTTGTCCATCGGGGGACGTGCCGCGGACCTGAAAAACAGGTCCGCGCTACGCCGGCTGAATTCCAAGGACTTACGCGTCGGGTTTCTGCAGAGCAGCGGCGACGGTCCTGAGCCTTGCCAAGGAAGAATCTCGCATTGCCTTGAAAATACTCAGAGCGAGATCCTTCGCGTAGTTTACCCTGAGCGGCAGAGCGAGATTCTTCGCTGCGCTAAGAATGACAGCGAACGGGCTCAGGATGACAGCATTGTATGGTTTTTCCGCAGACTGTTTAGCCCCGCCCTTTCGGCAGCCCCCGTCCAGGCGTGGTGAGAAACGCGGTTTAGAGCAGCGTGCAAGGGATGGGTTGTTTCGATGTCATCGATCTTTTTGGAAAGCGAGCGCGTGGGCTTGTGCATCACTTGTCAACATTTGCGGCTTGTGCACACCGATCGGTGTTCCGTCTTTTGTCAATGCCAACGCTCGGCGACGGACCCGGCCTATCCAAAGTACCCTCGCCTCCCGGTTCTCTATTGCCCGGGCTACGAGGTGAAAAAAGAGGATGCCCCGGAACCGCCCTGTTAGCCCGTGTTAAATCTTCTGGGGAAGTTACAGGGTTCCGTCAAAGTCGCGGACGTCGCATACCTCCATGGCCATGAGTGCATCACCCGCGAAGAAATCCCTCACCCCCCGCCTTGCGGTCCCCCCTCTCCCCACGGGAAAGGGTGCCCGACGGAGGAGGGCAGGTGAGGGGTCACTTTCAACCCCATTAGACTTTGACGGCGCCCTGGGGGAAGTCAGACACCCCCCGCAAAGCGGGAGGCTTGATGAGTAGGGCCGCCTCGAAGGCAGCCCCCCGAAACGTGCAATTTGCTTCCATGCCGGCCGCCTTCGAAACCCCGAAGGGGTTGACGTTGAATAGCCGTGGGCAAGGGCACGTCTTTTGTGCCCGCCGCCCACGGATCGCGTCTTAAA
>JBEKQO010000264.1:0-31294 GCA_049519635.1 Terriglobia bacterium
ATTGCCCTCGCCCCTTTGGGGGAGAGGGTGGCGCGCATCCGGCGTAATCGCCAGCCGGGGCGGGCCGGGTGAGGGGGTCTCGCCTATTGTCAATTCTTACGTGGGACACCACACTAGCGCTGTAAGCGCCAACCGGCGCTCGGCGCGCCACAGCCTTGTTTAACGCTGGCTCGCCAAAAGCCTTAGATAGGTGTCTGTGGCTTTGGCGAGAACCTCTCCCGCTGTGCATTGATGTAATGGGCAACGAGAATGGGGACCCCCAGGACTTTCGCAAGCATGAGTTGTACCCAGGCCATTCGGTTCACGTGCGTCCACTCCAGCGGTTCTCCAGCGGATTGGGACATGCGCACTGCCGATGTCCAAATGCGCTCAAGCCCCGTTCGGAGCTTGATTATGTTCGTTGCGTCTTCGACTTTATTCAGAAACGTACGGACCACGCCACCTTGCTTGCAGCAGTTGAATCGAGGTCCGTGTCCTCAGTTTTCTCCTCCCGAATACCCCATGTGGTGAGAGAAGAAATCGCGCTCGGCAATCCCCTTGAACTCGTGGAGGGCGGGAAGTCGTTTAACCAGCTCAACCTTTACACCTGATTGCCCCAACTCGCTTCCAACTAACTCACAGACGGCGGAGTCGTTGAGGCGAACCGTCTCAGGGAGAACCGGAACACCAGTTCTCATACCGGGCGTTTCCATGGAGACAACAAGCACGGAGAGCAGGTCCTGCGGGGAGGGGGGGTCCCGCAACAGGTCATTGCCCATGATGGCCCGGGATGCCGTGTCAATGCAGACAAGAAAGTATGGCTTGGTTGGCGTTTCCCCCGACTCCTGTATGAACATTGGGACCTGAAAATGGCCAAGCTCCCAGCACATGGGGCTGCGTTCGGCATTCAAGAGGGCTGCTATTCTTTCTCTAAGTGACTTGAGATGCATTTCGCCAGAGGCCATGCGGGGAAGTTACGCCACCGACCACGGGCATGTCAATGGCCTGAAGCATTCAAGAATTTGCCTCGATTTTAAACACGTGCAGACCGCCATCTCGAACCCCGTCGCGTTTCACGGCGCAAGCGAACTCCGCAAGGCTTCGCTCGCTGTAAGTCTTGCTTGCGCCTACGGGCCAGAGCTCAGTAGCCCTGTAACTTGTACGTCCTGACAGACCAACTTCCTTGAGAGGGATTCGCAGCTTGAGTTGAGCGTCGTGGCTTGCATTCGGGTTGGCAGCTACGAGGGTCGTCGGACAGTGCTTTGAGCGTCATCGCCATCAAGAGTTCCTGCGCTTTCTGCGGCGTCTCGACGAGGAATTCCCTGGCCCCACGCCCTTGCGTTTGGTGATGGACAACTACGGGACTCACCAACAGCCCAAGGTGCGAGCTTGGCTGCAGTCGCATCCGCGTTTCGTCCCCCACTTGGTGCCCACCCGTTCCAGTTGGCTTAATCTCATCGAGCGTTGGTTTGCCGAACTGACCACCCAACGTGTGCGCCGGGGATCGTTCCACAGCGTGAAGGATCTGGAGAAGGCGATCACGGAATTCCTGGCCGTAGGGAATGAACATCCCAGACCTTTCGTCTGGACAGCGACCGTCGAGTCTATCGAGGAGAAGCTTTCTCGCTGCCGCCAGATGCTGGAACAAATTCAACCCGGCTGCACACTGCCTCGCAGCAGAAAGAGCAGGAAGGTATTGTCCAGCTAATTGTTGGACACTACACGAGATGGTCCTGCGCTATCTCGGCATCGAGACTTGAGCGCAGTTCATAACCGCAGTAGTTTCGATTATTTTCGATTTGACTTTCCCGGGGGGGCAAATTATGCTCTTCGTTTTAACTATGCCAACCATTGTCCAACTCGTCGCGATCGAGCGGTGTTGCACAAAATCAGCACCGGCGTGTGGAGGGTTTGCTTAGCAGGGCGCTAATCAAAGCGGTTTGATCCCAACCCACCGTCGGAAGCAAGTCCGGCCGTGGGTTTCTGTGTTTAGGAGTGCAATGTGGACTAAACACCGGTTTCGTTGTCGATAGAAAACCTAACACCATTGCCTCGCGAAGAAGGGCCGGGTATCCCGATGCCACGGGGCGCGGGAGGCAGTGAGCCCGTATCCCAGAATGGAGAAAAATGATGATCCCACAAAGGAAGGCGTACTTCCTCTTTTTGCCATTGTTATTTGCCCTCACTCAGGGCCGCCCCGCCTTTGGCCAAGCGGTATCCGGGAGCATCTTCGGGACGGTAACTGACCCCACCGGAGCTGTTGTCCCCAACGCAACCGTGACCATCCGGGATTTGGACCGCGGAGTCGATTACAGGGTGCAAACGATCACCGATGGAAACTTCATTCAGACGCACCTGTTGGCCGGCCACTACCGGGTTACGATTGCGCCCTCCGGCTTTGAGACGTTTGTGGCCGACGCAACCGTGGACGTGGATGCCGCCACCCGCGTTGACGCTCGCTTGGTGATCGGCAAAGCCAGCAGCACCATGACGGTCACGACGGAAACTCCCCTGCTTAAGACCGACCGCGCGGAGTTGAGCGACACCCTCTCTACGAGTCAATTGGCCGCCCTTCCCGTGCTGGGCCGGAACATGACCGATCTCATGCTGATTATGCCGGGTGCCTTTGCCGATAGTTTTCAGGTGGCCTCGAGCGAAAACCCGCAGGAGGGATTGCAGGTTGACTTTAACGGCGAGAGCTTTACCGCCAACGGTTTCCTGCTGGACGGCACGAACAATCAGAATCCCTTGCTGGCCATCGCCATCATTAACCCCAACATCGATTCGTTGCAGGAACTCAAGATAACCACCAGCAACTACGACGCCGAGTTCGGCTCCGTGGCGGGAGCGCTGATGCAAGCGACCACGAAGTCCGGCACCAATCGTTTGCACGGAACGGGTTTCGAGTATGTCCAGAACGATATCTTCGACGCCGCCAATCCCTTCACGCAATTGAAGCCGCCGCTTCGCTGGAATCAGTTTGGTGGCTCGCTGGGAGGGCCGATCAAGAAGAATAAACTCTTTATTTTCGGCGATTACCAAGGGGAACGCCAGCGCAATGGTGGATCGCTGATCACCACCGTCCCCACCGCGGCCGAGCGCGGCGGGAACCTTCAGAGTCTGCTGGGCAACTACATTTGCGCCGATGGTTCGACTTCCGCCAGTGCGTGCAGCAATCCATATATGGTGCCCACCACCGAGGGCGGCAGCGCCCCGGCGCAGGCGGGCATGGTGTTTGACCCCACCACGGGAAATCCCGATGGAACGGGGCGGCAGGCCATTACCACCAACGGCCAGGTAAATGTGATTCCTGTGCCGATGCCTTTAACCAACATCATGGCTTATCTCCCCGCGCCGAATCGCGGCGCTTCGGGGGCGATCTTTAACAATTACACCGCCTCCGGCTCCGAGATTTACGATGTGGATCAGCCCGATGTCCGCGTGGACTACAATATCTCAGAGAAAGCCAATTTCTTTGCGCGTTACTCCCTGGCGGACTTTACCATCGAGGCCCCGGCGGCATTTGGCGCTGAGGCAGGAGGGCCGGGCTTTTTCAACTTCGCCGGTCAATCGCTCGATCGCAACCAGAGCATGGCGCTGGGATTCACTTACACTTTCAGTCCGACCCTGGTGGGCGAGTTCCGCTTTGGGACCTTCCGTTACCGGATCCGCGTTGAACCATACGGACAGGGCACCGATCCGGCCACGCAGGCCGGACTGCCCGGCCTCAACATGGATTCCCAGGCCACCAGCGGCATGCCGGCCTTCTACATCAACGGAAACGGCGGATTTGATTTCGGCTACGCACTGGGGGTGAACGGTTGCAATTGCCCACTGAAAGAAACCGAGAACCAATTCGACTGGATCACCAATTGGACCAAGGAACATGGCAATCACACCATTAAGTGGGGGGCGGAGATCCCCCGCGATGAGCAGCAGCGCATTCCCAGTGACGAACACCGCTCCGGTGAAATCACCTTCACTGATTCGGTGACCGGCAACGCCGCCATCGACGCGCTCGCCAACGGCGGTGCGACCACGGGCGCAGCGCTGGCTTCCTTCCTGCTCGGCCACCCCTCATCGTTCGGCCGGTATTTCACGGGCGTCGGTTTGTATCCCGGCCTGCGCGAAACGCGCATTTTCCTCTATGCACAAGACACGTGGCGCATTACCCACAAGCTGACGCTGGATTACGGAGTACGCTGGGAGAATTACCTGCCCCAAGGCGCAGCCAAGCCCGGAGGCGCCGGCAGCTTCGATCCCCTCAACGGGAATGTGCTGGTCGCCGGTATTGGCGGCAACTCGCTTAGTCTCGGTGTGAAGCCTTATAATTTGGGATTCGCGCCCCGCTTGGGCATCGCTTACCAGCTTCAGCCTCACACGGTCATCCGCGCGGGCTATGGATGGAGCTACACCCCGGCCGGCTATGGCGCGATCTTCGGTCAAGGGCTTGAGTACAATCCTCCCATCCTCAATGGCCAGACCGTTCCGCAGGCCAATCCCTATACCCCGGATTTCAACCTGCTGTCCGGCCCACCTCTACCGGTCACTCCGCCCATCGGGTCGAATGGCCAGTATCCGCTTCCCGACGGCATCACCCCCTACAACTGGTTCTGGCCTCTAAATTCCTACCGCGTGCCCATGGCCTACTTCTGGAACGCGACGGTTCAGCACCAGTTCGCCGGTGGACTGGCTTTCCAGGTGGCTTATGTCGGCAATGTGGGGCGACACCTGTACGAGAACCCCAACATCAACCAGGCGGTTCCCGGGCCCGGCAACTTCGACCCACGCCGGCCGTTCTACAATCAGTTTGGCCTCGAGCAGGGGATCTACTACACGTGCAACTGCGACACCAGCAACTTCAACGGATTGCAGGCGAAGTTGGAGAAGCACGCTTCCCACGGCCTTGATTTCACTCTCAATTACACTTACGGACGGGCCTTGGGAATCAGCAACTTCGGCGGCGGCGGCTTTGACAACAACTACGACGTCCGCGCCTCGTACGGACCTCTGGGCTTCAATTCCACCCACGCCGTGACGCTCAGCAATGTTTGGCACATTCCCTTTGGGCACGGCCTGCGATGGGGTTCCTCCAGCAGCAAGGCTGTGGATGCAGTTCTGGGCGGTTGGAGCTTGGACGGCATAACCACTCTCGATTCAGGGCATCCGTTCTCGCCCTCGGTTTCCAACACGGCGTCGGTGAACGCTGATTTCAACGGCGTTCGTCCGGATATCATTGGCAACCCCCACGTGGCCAATCAAAGCACGGCCGAGTGGTTCAACGTGGCGGCCTTCGTCGATCCGCAAGCGCCCTATCGGGACGGTACGGCTTCCGCCGGCTCGCTCTGGGGACCCGCGATGTACGTTGTCAACTTGGCGCTGGCCAAGACATTCGTCATTACCGAAGGCAAAACACTCGAGTTCCGTTGGGAAAACTTCAACGCCTTCAATATCGACAACTACGGGCAGCCCGCCGCTACCATCGACGTTTCGGGCGCCGGCCAAATCACCTCTACCGCGACGAACATGCGCCAGATGCAATTCGGAATTCACTTCCGGTTCTAGGAAGAGGACGTTAATGAATGGTCCTCTCGAACTCCCGACATGGCCGGGAGCTCGGCACGTCCCGAGCTGATGTAGCGCCGATTTTCAGGTCGGCAGATGCTCTTTCAGGCCTCCCTTCGAGAAGGAATATCGTTAGCCGTAAGTGAAACCTCCGGATCGAAACGATGAACAGGGGGGGCGGTTCGCGAACCGCCCCTACACCTTTCGGGGGTCGAAACTTAATTCACCGGTTTTCCTTTTCGTAGGCTTGACCTGCGGCTAATGATCTTGTCCCCCTACGGGGAACAAGAAGGGGCACGCCATGGTGTGCCCCTGCACCACTACCCAATGGGGGAAAACTTGATGAAAATCCATGGCTGGTTATCATGTACTTTTATTTTCGCGGCAACCGCGCTGGTGGGAATGCTTCTTCTGGCGTCAGTGAATTTCACGGCCGCCGGCGCGGACGGGCGACCGGCAGCGAATGACAAGACGATCCCGGAGGCCTCGCCGAACTTAGCCCCGGACGAGCGTTTCAAGACGGACATCCTGGTGATTGTGGCTCATCCCGACGACGAGACAGAAGTCACCGGCTACCTGGCTCGCGCCATCTTCGATGAGCACAAGCGCGTGGCTGTGATTTTCGGCACTCCTGGCAATGGCGGCGGCGACGCCGAAGGGAACGCGCAGGCGGCGGCGCTGGGGGCCATCCGCTCGACGGAGGCGCGCGAGGCGATGGCCGCTTTCGGAGTGCTGCACGTGTGGTTCCTGTGCGGGACCGACACTCCGGGACAGAATGTGTTGCAGTCGCTTGAGACGTGGGATCACGGGCGAGCTTTGGGTGAGGCCGTACGGCTGGTGAGGTTAACGCGTCCGGAAGTGATCCTGACCTGGCTGCCCATGTACGTTGCCGGGGAGAATCATGACGATCATCAGGCCGCAGGCGTCATCGCCACTGAGGCCTTCGATCTGGCGGGCGACCCGACAGCTTTCCCCGAGCAGATTTCGCATCCGCGAAATCGCATGGGCATCATGAATCTAACGGAAGGCCTGCTGCCTTGGCAGCCCAAGAAGATTTACTATTTTTCCGACGCCCTACACACGGAATTCCTGGAAGGGCAGGGTCCTCGTTACATTACCACCGAAGTTTCACCCAGTCAGCATAAGACCTATTACCAGTTGGCCCTCGAGTCAGCCGCGCACCACCTGACGCAAGATGATACCGGCCAGGCTGCCAAGCAAGCGCTTTCCGGCGGCCCCGACTTTGTCTACGGGAAGGAACCGGTCCTGTTGGTACTGGGGAAGTCCCTGGTGGGGGGCACTACCACCGGTGACGTGCTCGAAGGCATCCAGCCCGGTGAGGCACCGTTTGCGCCCGTGACGGGCTATCGGCCGGAGACTCGCCAGGGCGTTTCCACGGAACTGGGCGGGCCGTGGGCTTTCTACAAGCGGCTGTGGAAGGCCCACAATATCGAGCACCTGAGCGACCTTCTCAAGATTCCGGAAGTTGCCGTGGGGAACGGCGAACTGGTGAACGTGCCCATCCTGATCCACAACGACACCGACCAACCGGCGGAAGTGACCCTTACTTCCGCGATTCCCGCGGGCTGGAAAGAAAGCCATGGAACGGCGCGTTATCCCGTGAGACCGCATGAGACTTACCCGGCCGAGACACAGTATATCTCGCCATCCACCGCCAAACCGGAGTGGCAGACGCTCAGGTGGAAAGCAGAAGCCGACGGGGAGACTATCGGAACTCTAACCTTGCGTGTGCTGACGGACTCGCCGGGGCTGCCGCAGTAGTCCGGTTTCTTTCGCTATGAGGGTACGGGCCGGGAGGATTTCGGAATATGGTCATCCTTTAGCCCGGATATTTCACCAATAAATTGAAAAGGGCTGTCTCTTTCTGGCATAAGTATTTTTGCGAGAAAAACCTTTGCCGAAGAAGGAGGACAGCCTTTTGCCTACACAGTGTATCCAAGAATTTCTAGAATTTCATCCCCTCGACAAGCGCGAAAAGCGGGGTGGGTTTGACGGGGGAGCGCTCACGAGTGACGCGGGCGGGCTACTGCTACGTAACCCGATCCTTGTAACTCACCCTTGTGCAGGGTCGTTCTTGCGGCTACTTGAGCTGTGCTTGATCAGGTCTACTCCACAACTACCGCGGTAGAACAGGGGGACCTGAGCGATACCACCAGTACGTCGAAGAGGTCGCGTCGGGCGACGTGCTCGTCTTCCTTAGCCACGGGTTGAGGCCGAAAGCGGTGCTGGAGAAACTGGCGGGCATGCGGATGCTCGATGTGTCTTTCCCGAGCACGGATGGGCGGTGGTTAGTGATGCCTCGCTACATCGAGCCGACACCAGAACAAAAGCTCCTGTTGTACGGACTGCAGCCCGTGCTCCGCGCTTAGCTACCGCCCAGGATCAGGGTCCAGCCGGAAATCTTCCCGGCCGGGATGCTGCGTTTGTAGGGCAAACTTTGGGAACGCCTATACTGAAAAGAAACCAGTTAACCCAACACTCTGAAGTGCGAAAGTTCGGCTAATCACCCTCCTCGACTTGAACTGAGCAGAGATATCCGGCGACTGCGTCGCTACCATTTCGGAAGGGGGGCAAAGTCATAATTATTTAAAAATGAGCTATCTTGAACAGACAGTTGAAAATTCAGGTATTACACTGGATAAATCATACGAGCGGAGGTACCCGAGTAGTGCAAGTGGAACTTCTGATTATTCAGATATGGGTGGTTCTCCGCAACCCCCCTGCACATCTGCAAGCCCTATGAAGTGCTGTCACCACCTCCAAATGGGCACTTCGGTTTTGGCCGGAGTGTCCCCCTTCCTTATCAGACCTTTAGATAATGGTTGTTCACGTTTGGAACGCCCGGCGTTCGTGCCCGCGCAGAGCCATCAGCGCCCATGAATGACTACATTCTCGTCGGTTTAGGCACTGGTCGAAACTGAATCTCTGCACATCCACTGCGCTCCAGCTTCGAACCGCCTAATGCATCCTCAACGTGTACTCGGTCAATTCGACTCACAGGGACACATTGTCGGGCATCTCGCTATTCTCTGGGAATTCGCCTGTCAGCGGGATATGATTGCCCCCGCCGTTGGCGAAAGGCAGGGAGGACGATTACCTTATGCGTTCCAGAAAGCTCACGAATAAGCTACGCCTCAATGACACCAAAGCGCTGACTCCCCTAGAGCGGGATTTGCTCGCCCTCTTCAGGGTGATGGCTAATCCTGACCGACTATTGCTTTTCTACACGGCCAAGATGCTGATTTCAGCGGAAGCTGCCCAGTAAGCAGGATGCTTTGAAGATTACAGACAGATAGATTGCCCATCGACGCGACTTTAACCCACTACCCCCAAAGCAGCGGAGGGCAACCCTCTTGCTTTGGCGTTTCGTCCGCTGCGCCGTGCTGCCGTCTTTCGTTTTTGGCAGATGTGCAAGGACTGGAAACAAGGGCGCACGGAGCCTGTGGAGAGCCTCAGGCAACCGTTGCTCACGGCGCTGTGACTGCCCCATTCCTCTTTGCAATGGATGACCATGGGTATGGCGCAGCCGACTCCATGGCTGCCCCCTGTTTCCCCAACCATAATACCCCAGGGCATTGCCTACTCTACTATTAATTGGTTGAGCCAGAAACTACACAAATCATTCCTTCTTGCATTGGACACCCTGCCATGCTATCTTTGGATCGAATTTAAAGTTTGGAGAGGCTCCGGTGTCAGCCGGGACCTCCCCCTCCCTAGTACCCTGACACAACATATCCCAGAGAAATAACCGTGCCAATCCCAACCGAGATTGAACTAGCCAGGGAAAAAATCTTGCAAGCCGAGGACGCACTAGAGAGCTACGTCCGATGTGAAGTGTACAACCCCAAACAACATAAAGAACTTGTAGACATCTTGAAAATCGCCATAAATGAATTGATTGATAAGTTGGTTGTGCTGTGGCCGGAAATATAGCAATTTAATTCCCCCTTTCGGTCCAACCTCAAACTGAGATACTACCGAAGAAAAGAGCCGGTTCCTAATGGCCTCCACTCCTGATATAGAATCGGCAAGGCTCAGTATGTTGGAAGCGCGAACGGCGCTTGAGGACTACGAATCGCGTAAGGGCTTTGTTTACTCTGACGAACACCTACGGCGTATTGAGGTATTCACCAAAGCCACAGCCACCTACCTAAAGCTCTCAGCGAGCCAACGTTAAACAAGGCCAGGGCGGAGCCGCACGCATGGTGCCCCTCAATTCCGCGAGAGGCTTGGGAGGCTTTGCAGGGTCTTGAAGGAATCCCTCAAGAGCAGGAGCAATTTTGACCAGACAGTAAAAATTCCACTCGTTAAATTCCCTCTCCCAGGGGGGAGAGGGGGACCCCAAGGCGGAGGGGGCCCCACGTTTTTGTTTGCGGATTTGCCGATATGTATACACTTAAATTAAAAAGGCTCTAATGCCCCCGCAGCGAACGATGGCCGCTGTCTTTCAGCACAGCCCTCACGAGGCCCTATCTTGCCATCTTTTCCACCGCAGTCTCCAGTAGGCGCTCCACGTTAACCTTAATACACTCCACGAATTGAACTGACCAGCGGTATCCGGCAACCTTGCCGCTTCCATCCCGAAGGAAGACCCCATGTCACATTGTTCAAAGTGCACCCTTTTATCTAGACAGTGTAGTGTACAGATGGTAATATGTCCGAATCATAAGCGTGGAGACCCCCGAGCTGCGCAAATGGAACCTCTAATCGTCAGCCGACGGATGATTCTCCGCAATCCTTCATCAAAGCAGCAAGCCCTGGAAAACAGTTCGGGGCAACTGCCTATCTTCAGCAGGAGGGTGAAATGGCATTCGATATGAGCAAACTCGCCATGCGTCGGCGCGAAGTCTCCGACTTGCCAGAGGATTGGGTCGGCTGGCTCGAACCCGTAGTGGAGGTGGAAGGGAATATGAAGGTCGCGAGTGGGCTCATTCGCCTGAATGCCCGCTTCAAGGGTGATATCATTTCCGGCGGAGCCGTGGTGGTCCGCGACCAGGGACACGTCGAAGGAAAAATGTTACCGGTCATCCGGAGAACGATATCGGAAGCCCCGTTTTTGGGTTCATGGAGGCCGACCCTATGGCTAAGTTTCGCCTGACGATTGATTTCTTGGTAATGGAGACGTTTCAACGCCTTTTCGGAGTTTTGTCATTATGCAATCTTTTTGATCAAGCTATCCCCGAAGCGGAGTTGGAGGAGGCGGCGTCGCTGCGGGCAATTGCTGACGGGGAGGGCTGGGAGTATGGCGAGTACCTGGCGGAAGTAGAGGGTCTGGAGGCGAAGTTTCGTCACTGGCTCCCGAGGCTCTCAGCTAATTCCATAATCATACTTCTCCATTCTATTCTGGAGACGCAGCTCGCAGCGTTCGCGGAGGCGGTGGGCCGCACGAAGAGGTCAACCTTCCGGTTGAGGCATATCAAGGGAAAAGGCATCGAACAGGCAAGGCTGTTCTTGCAGGGGGTATCAACGATTGACATCGGGACGGACCCATCATGGAAACGGCTTGAGGATTTGTGCGAACTCAGGGACTTTATTGTTCACCAGGGCGGAAAGCTGGGAGAAACTAAGGAACAGCAGCAATCCGTGGCCCGGCTGCTCCGGCCATACGAGGGAAACCTGGCATTCCCTGAGGCGGGCAAGCTGTACGGTTTTGATGAAATCTGGGTTTCGATATCCCTCTGCCGCATGTTTGCTCAGGAGGTCGAAGGGTTCTTTGAACGGTTGTTCAAGGCTGCTGGATTCCCCGACCGACACGGCATACCGCCGGTTGAGGAATGAGCTGCTCTATGGAGGCGAATTGAATCGCCGGAAGACCGCGGGCGCTTGCGTTTGAACACTGCCAACTGTTGACGAAGGGCGAGATTCTCCCGGGCGCTATCTCCGAGGTTAGCGGGCGAAACGAGAAGACGAAGCAACGAACCAAGGAGCGCGAACATGGCGTCAAGGGTGAGATCCGACACTTGAAAATGTCAATTGTTCTCATCCTGATGTGGTTTTGGTGAGGCACTCCACGCAGCACTGACCGTGATGGCTACCCGCCCGGAATGTTTAAATGTTAGCGGGCTCGTCGATCAACGCTATGCGACCAGCGGGGGTCCATTGTTTTTTCGAGCTACCTATACACCGCCGGCCTAGCTTCCGATATGGCGACACGTCAAAGTGACGGTTAAATCCAGCAGTTAGTAAGCCTTGGCGCTTGGCCCGGGCCTTTGGAAGTGCTAATATTCCGTCCATCATTATGACGGATTATCATCTCATTACCCCCGCGCCCCGCTCGATCAAAAAGTATTACGAACACACGGCTGGCCTGCGAGCCCAGGGTGTATTTACTGAAATGAGCGTGCGTTCGCCCTTTGAATCCCTGCTTCAGGAGACCGCGCGCCTTAAGGATTGGACCTTCATCGCCGAGCTTTCCGGCAAGTCGGGCCGAGCGCTGATTCGTCGTGACGGCACCCTGCGCGACCGCAACAGCCTTCCGCGCGGCTAAATTGTGCCAATCTTGAACGGCCCGCACTATAATTGTGGTAAGGACTGTCCTGGTCGCGTATGCTGTGAAATATGGCTTGGCGATCCCGCCAGCTTCCTCAATGCCCGAGTTCATTGCCGGTGCCAGGAAGCGGAACCAGGGCAGGAGATTAAGCACGGGATTGTTGGATGCATGACTATTGAGGTTATGGGTGAGTCAAAATGTTAGACTCTTTCTTGATACGAAATTTTCGACTGTTCGAGGACCTGCAGATTGACCATCTCAGTCAGGTTAATCTCTTCGTCGGAAAGAACAATTCGGGCAAGAGTTGCCTGTTGGAAGCCTTACAGATTTACGCCGGCAACGCGAGATTGAACGTGCTTCTCGACATCATTGCTGCGCATGACGGCAACTGGGAAGCTGAGATCGAGCCAGAATCTGACGCTGCGCCGGCAAGAGCGATCAACCCCTTAAGTCTGCTTTTCCATGGCTTTGTTCTGCCCGCCCCTGGAGTTCTGGGCATCGAAGTAGGGTCGGTGCAAGAGCGAACGCAGAGAATTGCAATACAAACAGAGTTATACCAAACGGTTCAGGACGAGGAAGTTAGAAGGCGAGTCCAGGTTTCGCAAGGCGCATTGTTCCAGGAGTTGCCGGATGCGGAATTCTGGCTGGTTGTAAAGGAAGCCGCCAAATTCAGCCTTTTGGCTCGCATAGAAGGGTTTGATTACCGCCGTTACAAGCGCCGGACTAGCTTTCTTGGGGTTGCCGAGAGGGATTATAGGTTTCCGTTCTTCAGTGTACCCGCACAGAGCCTGACAGAGCGGCAAGTCGCCAGCCTATGGGACAAAGTCAGCCTGACTGATCTACAAAGCGACGTGTTAACAGGCTTGCAGTTGATCCATCCTAAAATCTCCGGGATTGCCTTCTTAGGCGAAACCCGGCTGAACCTTAGTGGAACCCAGGTTGGAGGCCGGCGCGTCGCAGTCGTTCGATTGTCGGACTCGTCCGAACGCTACCCGCTGAAGAGCATGGGCGACGGGTTGAGCCGTGTTCTTCAGATTACACTTGCCCTGGTAAACGCGAAGGATGGAATTCTCCTTGTCGATGAATTCGAGAATGGGTTGCACTGGACGGTCCAACCCAAACTATGGCACATGGTGTTTCGATTGGCGAAGCGGCTGAATGTTCAAGTCTTTGCCACAACCCACAGTCAGGATTGCGTCAAGGCGTTTTCCTCGGTATGGCAGGATGACGAAGACACCGCAACTTTCCACCGGCTTGACCGGGATAGCCAAAACGGTGTGAAGGTCACGGCCTACGACCGCAGTACCCTCTCCGATTCGGTTGAAACCGAGGTCGAGGTGCGTTAGTTGAGCGACATCTGCAAATCAGAGGCAGAACAGGTTTTGTTGGTGGAAGGGAAGGATGACTGCCATGTCATCCTGGCATTGGCCCAGCATTACCAGTTGCCGGAAAACTTTGGGATCTTCGAGTGTGAAGGCGACGAAAAAGTTTTGAAACGCCTAAACGCTCTGATTCCCAAATCCGATCCCGGAAGGCCTCAAGCGATTGGGGTTGTCTTGGACGCCACGGAAGGCCGATGGGGGCAATTTACCGCGAAGATTGCGCATCACCGCTACGAGATTCCCGCCCAACCTGATCCTAACGGTACGATCATCGAAGGTGATGACACCAAGCCCCGAATTGGTGTCTGGTTCATGCCCGACAACTCGAACGAGGGCATGCTTGAAGACTTTCTCCTCTCAGGGGTTCCAGCGGTCGGCGTCGAGGCTGCGGCAGAAGCAGTTGACCTTGCCAAAGGAAAACAAGTAACCACATATAAAGACGTACACTACAGCAAGGCAGTTATCCACACTTATCTCGCATGGCAGGATGAGCCCGGTCGCCCGCTGGGGTTATCGGTCACGAGCAAGATGTTGTCCCCTGAAACACCTGAGGCAAAACGTTTCGTTGCCTGGTTGCGCAAACTCTTTTCCTGATTCGTTTCGTATTTAGCGCAGGCCTTAATTCCGCCCAATCCACTTGGCTGATAAACGGCCATAACCGGCCAATCATGATGCCCGCTTCGAGCTAACTTCAGCAGAATCTGACGCTTGCAGGTGCGTGCACAGATTGGACCGGTTATGGCCGAATTAACCGGCCAACCCGCCGATTTTCAATTACCGGACTACTCCTGCCATGTCGCCATGTGGCGAGGGATTGCGGGTCAACACCGCTTTCGGACAGCACGGTGAGGGAGGATCGCTCGGCTCTTCGACGCCGATCCCGGCTGGGAGCCATTCTCCGGGATGGCGACTTTTCCGGCTCGATCCGCTCGCAGCGCTAGCGGTCACCGAAAATCACGAGTGGGATGGGGTTTCATCGACAGCAATCGGTAAAACTAACCCGGATTTCCCACCACGACTCTGGAAGGGAGGGGCTTTACAGGCTGCGGAAAAACCCTGTGGCACTTGGCGCTAGCACTGTCAGCACCACCCCGGCGCTCGGCGCGCCACCCCTCCTCATCTGAGGAGGGGAGCGTTTTCAATAACTCCCCTCCTGATTCAGGAGGGGTGGCGCCCTGGGCGCCGGGGTGGTTGTACGCCGGGGATAGTTTTTCCGCAACCTGTTCAGCCCCGCCGTTGCGAGGCCGTCCTGATTATTCCAAGTCCTGCACCCCGCGCAGCTTGCAGCCGCAAGCTGCGCGGGGCGCGGGACGGACAAAGGGTGGGAGACGCGAATTCGCGGGGCTGAAGCCCCCGCCCTTCCGGCAGCCCTCAAGAGGGTTTCAGCGTGGTGAGAAATCCGGGCTAAAAGATTTTTCCTACCGGTGGGAAGCCCACAAACCTCACCGTAGCCTATGGCCATTATCTTGCGGCGGTAAGGAGGGGAGAACTGGGTCCGGGTGGAATGGCGCAGCGGGGAGAGGTGTCAGGTACCAGGGGTCGGGTGCCAGGTGGCAGATACCAGGTGTCGGGTGTCGGGTGCCGGGGCAAGCGCTTGGTGGCCTGTGGCGAGAGGCTAGTCACATATCTGTGCCCCGTGGCGGCCCTCCAGGATGTAGCAGAAACAAAAGAGGTTAGTTGTTTAGGGTCAAAATGTCTCAAAGCATTATCTCATTCAAATCAGGAGGGTTAGGGTGAAATACGGGAGCGGGGGAGAAGAAAGGGAGCGTGCCTCTCCACGATGTACTAGAAAACAAAAGGGGTTAGGGTTAAATGGCGGAAATCTTTCAAGACTCTATGTAGTTGAAATAAAAACGCTTAGTCTGTTTCATGTGGCCGGGGCTCGGGGAAAAAAAAGGGGTAAAAATGCGACCAAACTGCACTAAGCTATTGAAAACACATGTAGAAAAAATGTCCATTTTCCGCCTCTCCATGATATTCATGAAAACAAACAAGTTAAGCCGCTCTCTCCAAGATGTTGGTGAAAAGAAAGGGAGTTATTGAAAATGGGGGGCAAGATGAAAATGAGAGGTGGCCGGGGCGATCCGCCGGTGTATCAAATCCTGGTGGCGGAAGTTTATGGCCCTGAATACACCCAGCAGAATGATGTCGCGCGGCAAATTCGCGACGAATTCAAAAAAACTCCCGGCGTGGTGGACGTGGACTGGACCGTGGAGGCACCCCAGCCGCAATATCGCTTTGTGGTCGAAAGAGAAAAAGCAGCGCTGGCGGGCGATGAATTCTTCACCGCCGTGCAGGACGAAACGCTGTATCGGATTCTGGGGACCGTAGCATCGCTGGTTCCAGCTTCTCCGTCGCGGCATTGAACTCCGCGAGACATGAGGATTCCAGGCTGAGGCCACGATTCGGAACAAGTTGGAAGTTCTTTAACCTTTAGGATACCCTGAAAGGCAACAATGAAGGGAGTCAAATGGATATCACGCTGAAGTGGGTTGGACCGTACAGTTTCGGGCACTTTGGTGAGCTGCGGCAATATCCTTACGCCGGTGAACCTCATGTTTACATACGTGTCCAGACTTATCATGCAAGAAAGATTGCGGCGGTGGGCAAGGCTGCGAATTTGAGTAGCCGCATGAACGAATATCTCAGAGATTTCCTCAGTCGGCA
Source organism: Terriglobia bacterium (assembly GCA_049519635.1). Taxonomy (GTDB): domain Bacteria; phylum Acidobacteriota; class Terriglobia; order UBA7540; family UBA7540; genus Bog-366. The sequence continues at coordinate 16,105 of JBEKQO010000264.1, forward strand.
ATACTACCTGAGCGACGAAAATCAAACCCAGAACAACGCACCAGCAGGTGGTGACGAGGGAGAGGGATTGGCCGTTTTCGATTCCATTGATGAATGGCTAGGTACCGCTGTGGCGGAAGTAAAAGGGTTTAGCTTTTTCGCTGCGCCTTGCGACCATGAAAAGTTGGACGATGTCGAGGCCGAACTAATAGACCGGCTCTGGAAGGCGGCAGAAAGTTCGAGAGGACGCATCGTGCGTGATAACTGGAAAAAGGAAAGTATTCTGCAATCAGGAGAGTTGATTCTAAAGTATCAATTTTCGACCCCTGAGGCGATGGGCGTTTTGGAATTCATCCCGGAGGTGCGTCACCGCGTGGCCGAGGCCATGCGCTCTGACCCTGCGGGTTCCCCCGTCCCTCTTGGGCCGGACGTTTATACGTACTCGGCGCCGGGGATGCCGATGTGCCCGGAGTGCGGGCAGCGCCCCGCCATCTTCTACTGCTCAACCCATCAGAGCGCGGTCTGCCTCGAATGCGTGGCAAGGCACGATAAGCGGGAAGAGTGTGTTTATGTGCCTGCATATCGGGCGCCGAAGCCCGGCGCCGGAGAAGTGACAATATCAGAACAGGCCAAGGCGCCGAGCACAGGCAAGCCCCGAAGCATTCTTGGCATCTAGTAAGGGCGCGGCATGGCGATGATCGGCTGGCTCGGGACTTCTAGGCAAAGATGCTGTGGGGGGAGGCGATGCCGGTAACATCACCCGCGTATGTAGAAAGCGGCGGCCCGCGCTGTCAGCAGGGAGCAAGCCCGCCTGCGAGACCTGCGGCTGCATGAGGAGGAGCAACCGCCTAAGCTTGCTCAATGCGGGACTGCGAGTTCACGAATCTCTGGAGGGCTTGGCGGTCTTCCGGACTGATAAATGTGAACTCCACCCCGACTCCCTTTCCACCTTCGGTCCACCTCACGATGCCTTCCGCACTTAATGAGGGCAACTCGGGTGGTTGACCAAAGACCAAGTGCAGTTGAGTGCCGACGGGGAACAATTTCCTCGGACAGAGGCAGAGCCCCGCGTCGCTCACGTTTTCAGTATCCACGACGTAGTGAGCCGTTCCTTCCGAGAGGGTGACAGTCAATATTGCGATTAACCGTGGAGCACGCTTCCGTTCCTCAGTTGGCATAGGATCTGGACGTCATCCCCAGTTGGAACTTCGCATCGACGCAATATAATACGCCAAACATTCCGAATCGGCGCACCGAAGTTTTGCAGACTCCTTAGGTTTGCTGAGGCCCTCAGGGTACCGGCGCTTCGGTTTGGCCAGCACTGGCCGCAGCAGGGCGTAATAGAGTGAGCAAGCCGTAAGAGCGGCTTCTGCATGCTCGGGGGCGAAGGCCGTATAGCGTCCATCAGTGCCTAGGGTCGCCCTGGTGCACCACCGCTTCGCGTCCTTGCTACCCCCATCAGCGTGATAGAGCACGTTTGGCTTGGCGAGTTGTGCCATGTCCGCTCGATTCCAGTCGCCGGAATTTTCCCAGGCCGATGGATTTTACTTTATGCTTGAATGGTACGTGACACCATACGCCGAAGAAAATAATTCTCTTCCACATGGCGAGTCAATGTTATCAGGGAAGAGCGTTGCAATGCTTTAGCTATGTTTGATCCATAACGCTTCAAAAGTAATTGACGCCAAAAACTCCACCTTCGATGCTAGGTATCGGCTTGTAAGCCCCGCGATGGTCCAGGATGGCGCACTCGTATTCGTGGCGCATTTTATAGACCACGCGGTCCTGGGTGAACATGGAGCCCGCCAGGGGGTTATCGGCCTGGACGAACTCCGGCTCCCGCTTGCCTTGTAGGAAGCCGACTTCGATGATATCAACATCGCCCGAGATGTCGAACAAGTACCAGCTAAGCTGGTCGGTGAAAATCGGGTGGGCAAAGATGCGCTCGCAATTCGGCCCGAACCTGCCAAGCCACCGATTGGGCTGCCCGTCCAGGTCAGCGATTTGGGAAATGTTCAAGGTCCGCGCCATCTCCTCTAACTGAATCGGCACCGCCAGCAAAAGCGGCCCTCCACCGAGTCCGTGCCGGTCCGGCCCCCCTGGCTCAGTCTAAGCGAACAACGCGGCCCGAGCTGTTGTCAGCGCCGGTCCATTGAGTCCTACCGACCCAAGGTGGTTATGCCCCGCGCAAAACATCGCACATCCATCCCCGCCATAAGTTGCATCATTGACCAGAAGATTCCACAGACGCTTTGCTAGGGTGCGCCATGCGGCGCGCCCAAGCTGCTTACCGGCGCGCTCGATGACTCCCACGTCATCGTTTGACCGGAACCCTGCGAGTGAAGGAAAGCGTGCAAGCCTTCTGGTTGATCGTGTAAGTGATCGATTCCGGGTCAACCGTCTGGGGCATAGGCTGAATTTCAGGAATAGGCTGGTCTTCCGTTATATCCCCGATGTCTGGCACGTAGGTTAACCGCGTGCGCACGTTTTGTCGAAAGTCCCGTGGGGCTGTGATCGAAGTGACAATCTCTTTCCAGCGGTACTCAGTCGGCGCGAAGTCGGCGACGAGCATCCGGTTGAGCACGTTAGCAAGACCTTCCTCGAATGAAATTAACCCCTCCATTTGTGTGACGCGCTTCCCGAGGCAACCAATGCTCGAGTCTCCCGAAAAATCAACGTACGCCTCTCGCAAGCTGGAATAGCGCTGGCACTGTGATTCCTCGGTGTACGGCGCACCCTGCTTCACGCGGGCCAGCCCGTGCGGCGTGCGCTCCAAATAATATTGGTGAGTCAGCCCGAAGGTCTTCGCGAGCCGGATGAGGGTCAGTTCCGCCGCCGCGGCCACGGACGAGCACCGCGCTTTGAACCACCTCGCGGTTTTCGCTAAGCTCCTGTCTTTTCATAAACATCCTGGCAAGGCTCGCATAAGGTATTTGCTTTCATCGACATCCTGGCAAGGTGGAAATGCGACATTTCCTCTACATGTGTTTTCAACAACATCGCGAAACTAGGTCGCATATTTTAATTCCCCCTTTTTCCCGCCCTCCGACTCGACCTCGAAGATAAACGCTTTTAATTGAAGGAGATATGATTTCACGGAAATGCCTCGAATTTTGCTGAAGTCCTTGTGTTTTCATGCACATCGTGACAAAGCAGGGAGAACTTTCCCCGCCGGCGCCTCTCCCGCGGCGGGGTAGTGTCCTAATTTGCGACGTAGCGCCGGGCTTTAGCCCGGCATGTGCCGCCCTAAAGGGCGGCGCTACATTCAAAATAGGACACTACCCGCGGCGGCGTTCCTGCTCCCTTTTAGGCTAGCACATAGGCAAGAAGCGGTGTCAAGATGATTCTGGCGGAATTTCCTGCGGGTAGGAAAAATAGAGCCTCCCCGTCGTCAATTTCCTGCCGGTAGGAAATGGGGTTGCAAGGGTCGGCGTCGAGGGCGACAAAAGATCAGCCTCCCCACCGGCCCCGGGCACAAGGGTGGTTTGGTAAAATTAACCGGCCAACCCTTGCCGCACCTCTAAGTGACTGAAAATCGGCGGGTTGGCCGGTTAATTCGGCCATAACCGGTCCAATCTGTGCACGCACCTGCAAACGTCACATTCTACTTAAGTTAACTCGATGCGGGCATCATGATTGGCCGGTTATGGGCGTTTATAGTCAAAGTGATTTGACTCGGGGGTGACTCTCTCTGCCTCCCGATTCCCCCCAGTGGTCACCCGCCGTTAGGCACCTGCGCTGGTATAATCGGCCGATGAGTATCCCCACCGCGCGCCTTCGCGAGTTGCGAGCGAGCTCCACGGAGGCGGAAAAGGTCGCGTGGAACCTGCTCCGTGATCGTCGATTGGGCGCCAAATTTCGCCGTCAATTCCGCATCGAACGCGGCGTCCTCGATTTCTACTGCTTCGAACATCGGCTCGCCCTTGAACTCGATGGCGGCGTCCACTCTCAGGTCGCCCAGATGCGCAAAGATGCCGGCAAAGAAGATTATTTGCGCACCCTCGGCATTCGATTATTGCGCATTCCGAATGCGATGGTGCTGGAACACCCGGACGAATTCGTTCGCGGAGTGGTGGAGGCGATCCGCACGTCGGTCGAGAAGGTGAAGAAGTGACCCCTCACCCGACTCGCCCCGGCTGGTGAAAGCGCCGGCGGCGAGCCACCCTCTCCCCTGGGAGAGGGAAATGATTTTTCAGGGGGCGCGGGCGTGCGCCCCCCGCGATGTTTCCAACCTTCTCCGAGGGGAGAAGGTGGACTGCGACAGGCGCTCTCACCAGCCGTCGCAGGCCGGATGAGGGGTCACTTCCCCCGCCTCGACCACCGCTTGCGTGCGACGTACAGGCGCGGTTATGGCCGTTACACGGCCAAATGAACTGCTTTCCAGAGGCCTGCTGCTCGCTGGCTGGCGCAGACATGCCGTTCAATGTCTGCGGCCCCAATGTCTACAGTCTGGGAACAACGCAGACTCCCACAAGCATGGAGTCTGCGCCAGCCACGCCAAAAATGGAACAACTTTCCGCGGTCTGCAACCATTTGGCTGTATTGTCGGAATTAACCGGCCAATCATGATGCCCGCTTCGAGCTAACTTCAGCAGAATCTGACGCTTGCAGGTGCGTGCACAGATTGGACCGGTTATGGCCGAATTAACCGGCCAACCCGCCGATTTTCAATTAGTCGCGGCTCCGAGCGACGCCCCGCCTCAACCGTCGGCGTGTCGAAACCCCCGGTGGTGCGGATGTCGAGCGCTTGCCGGCCGGCAGAGCTACCCTGGAGTGGTGCCGGAAGCATTCACCACCATTCTTAGGCAATCCAAATCCACTCGAAACGGTGTTCACCGAATGTTTACAATGTTGAGGCCAAACCGGTGCGCACGCTTGGCGAAAACTCACGCTCAATCTCGCACGGTCAGTACCCCCTCCTCGGACAAACCGGCTGCTTTCGCCTAGCCAAGAGCTAAAGGAACGAAATCTAATTGTCGATTAGTCAGTTGTAGTGTCCTTGGGGGATTCCTATGCTCAGTCGCCATGGACAGGGTCGCCATACAAACTTTAGCGGGGTAAAACCATGAGACTTTCCGTTCTAGTAGTCCATCGCTTGGCAGTGGTTCTTATCTTGCTCCTGAGTCTCGCGGCTCTACCCGCGATCCGGGCGGCGGGGCAGCCGGAAGGCGGCGATCCGGCGAATTCCGATTCGCTCTCCGCCGCAGAGGGCGGCAAGCCGCTGAGTCTGGATGAGTGCCTTGATATCGCGCTGAGGAAAAGCCATCGGCGCCCGGCATCACAGTTCGCCGTGGCCATGGCGGAGGCGCAGCACCGCCAAGCCCTGGCCGGTTACTGGCCCCAGGTGAACTTTCAAGGCGGCTACCAGAGGCTGGGTGAACCCGTAAACTTCCTGTTTCCCGCCAGTTCCGTGCAGATCCCGGCCCAGTCCATAACCGTTCCCGGGGGCATGGCCATGGTCACCATACCCGCCGGCGCTTTCGGTCCCGGTTTCCCCCCCAGCACCGTGCAGTTGCCGGTAAGCTATCCGGGCCAGAACATCAACACTTCATCCCAGAACTTCCCCGTTCCCGCCGAGAACATCAAGGTGCTCGACAATGACATTTTGTCTGGAACGATTGATATCAAATGGCTTTTGTACGATGGCGGGATGCGCAAGGGCTTGCGGGAGCAATCCGGCGGCCAACTGGAAATGATGCGCCAGGAGGCCCGCCGCACCGATCTCGAAATTACGGACACCGTAAGGCGGTTTTATTGGGGTGCGGTGCTGGCCGGCCAGCTCCACCAACTTGGTGATGACACTTTATCGCGCTTGGAGGTCACCTTGCGGCTGACCGAGAGCTTGTATAAGCAGGGCTCCGGGCAAGTCACCAAAGCCGACTACCTGGATAACCAGGTGATGGTGGAGTCGATCAGAGCGATGGTGGCTGAGCTCGAGAAGAACGAGAAAATGGCTCAGGCCGCGCTGGCCAATACCATGGGGCTGCAATGGAATGTGAGTGTCAAGCCCTCCGCCGAAGAAATTCCCTTCCAACCCTACGCCGGGAACATGGAGGATCTGGTCAGCATGTCATACCAGTTCAGCCCCGACTGGGACAAGCTGGAAGCCGGGCTCCAGGCGGCCGATGGCGCCGTCACCACCGCGAAGAGCGAATACTATCCCAAGCTCGCATTGACGGGCCAATTGCACCGCTGGTGGAATGACGGCTACAACGCCGGCATGGCTACGGCTCAGGACAGAGCCGGATGGACCGCGGGCGTGGGCATTGATGTGCCTCTATTCAACGGTTTTCTAACCAAGAACAAAGTCAGCGAAGCCCGGGCGAGGGTGAACCAGCTTAAGGAAACCCAAATCCTCCTGCGGGAGGGGCTCGGCTTGCAAGTGAAGGACCTGGTTCTGGGGCTGGACGCCGCCCTAAAAGCCGACCAGGCAACTTCCCGCGCCATGAAGTCCGCGCAGGATAATCGGGATTTGAACACGCGTGCCTACGAAAACGGGCTGGTGGAAACCGAAAAGGTCATCCGGGCCCAACTGGTTGAGGCGCTCATGAGCGCCCAGCACTATGCGGCGCGCTATCAGTACACGGCGCTGCTGTCGCAGCTCAATCTGATCGTGGGTACCGAGGTTCAGCAGAAGCTCAGCACGGCACACTGAGGAAGGAACGGGTCACAGAATGCAGGTGGGATTTCACAAAAACCGGGCGCCGATTCAGGTCCTGACCCTGCTGGGGGGGCTTTGCCTTTTGGCTGGCGGCGCCGCTCAATTCATCGTGGGCTCGGATGCCTCCACCAGCGCGGATGACCCGCCGCTTCGCCTCGCCGTCTCTGAAAAAGTGGTGGTGGGGGTCAGCATAAGTGACGCCCGAGCGGCCATGGGGGTATGGAGCGAGGAGTTGCTCAAGAAAATCGACGTCAAAATGACGTTTGCTCCCAACCAGGACTGGGTAATGTCGAGCGACCAGCTTCTGGCCGCCGTACGCGGCGGGAAAGTGGACCTATTCTGTTTGACCGTCCAGGAGTATCGGCAGGTAACTGCCTATGTGGATACCAGCCGCATCATGACGGACGATTACGGCGGGGATGAATTGTTGCTGGTGGTTCGGGAAGATGGCGGCATCGTGAATCTGGCGGGTCTGCGCGGTCGTTCCCTGATCATACTGGATAGCCCCACCACCACCCTTGCCGAGCCGTGGCTGGCGGTATCGCTCGGGCGGGAGGGACTCGAGTCTCCCAAGCAGGTGCTCGGGCACATCACCAGGAGCATGAAGCTTTCTCAAGCTGTTCTGCCGGTGTTTTTCGGGCAGGCCGACGCCTGCGTAGTGACCCGCCGGGGCCTTGACACCATGGCTGAGCTCAACCCGCAACTCTCCCGCAAGCTGAAGGTTCTGCTCACGTCGCCTAAGATGGTAACCGCCTTCTTCGCCTGCCGCAAAGACTACGCGCCCCGTCTAAAAAAGTCGATTATGGATGGGGTAATCGATTTGAAGTCGAGTCCCACCGCCAAACAGGTGCTGGTATTGTTTCAAACCCCTGCCATCACCTATCGGGATGCTGACTGCCTGCGCCCTGCTAACGCGCTGCTGGACGCCTACGAACGCCATCGTGAGCCTGCCACAAGGAGGAAAAAGTAAAACCATGCGGCCGGTGGCTCAACATTTCGTCTCATCCCGATGCGCCGTGCCGTGCGAAGGCGCAGTGGGACGATGGTTCCGGCGATTGATTGTTGCCCTTTTTCTTGTGGCCTCACCTTCATTCCGGGCAGTCCCTGATATGGCAACCGGGCAGAACGCGCCGCCGGGGGTGCGCCATGCGCACATGGATGTGCTCTACAGCAGCAGCCTGTTTCGTACGGTAAGTAAGAACGATGCCATAGCCGCCATTCGAGCGTGGACCGAAACCGTTAGCCGGCAGAATGGTTTTCTGCTGGATTGCAACGTCTCGGTAGCCGAGGACGTTGCGGAAATCAGGAGGCGATTGCAGGAAGGTCTGACGGGTCTGGTGCTGGTGGATCCGCTGGAATACTTCGAATTGGCCGGGTCGGGTCTGCTGGACCCGGTTTTTACCGCCACCAGGGGCAAGGGCGACGAGTCCCTACAATTCCTGCTGGTGGCGAACCGGGAACCGGGGCTGACCACGATTTCCGGCCTGCGCGGCAAGACGCTGGCCATCCAAACCGACTCTCGGGCGGACCTGGGCCGCATGTGGATTGAGGTCCTGCTTCAGGAAGACGGCCTCGGACGGGCGGATCGCTTCTTCAGTTCCGTGAATTCGGCGTTTACGCCTTCGGCGGCGGCGCTTCCCGTGTTTTTCGGAAAGGTGGGAGCGGGTGTTATCGATCGCGCCAGCTTCGAAGTTATGAAGGAGATGAATCCCCAAATCGGATCGAGGCTGCAGGTTCTTGCCATGAGTCCCCCTCTGGTAACCGGGATCCTGTGCATAAACAAGCGCCCCATAAGCTTTCGCGAGGACCTGATGCAAGGATTGAGGGATCTCCACAAGACACCGGCGGGCAAACAGATCCTTATGGTTTTCAAGTCGGACAGAATGAAACCGCTGGATAGTGAAGACCTGGAGCGAGTGAGGACTCTTTGCGCGAAGTACCGGCTTATTACCGGGGAGAAGGCTGATTGGAAGAGCGCGGCGCCAGGCGCCTCGCGTCCGGAGGTAACCGGCGGCGTGCGCGCGGAGGTGAAGCCATGAAGCGGCTCATTCAGGTTTGCTGGCGCGTTCGTCAGAGCACCGGATTCTCTGTATCCCTCTGGGTGTTCCTTGCGGCCCTGCTCTTATTTTGTGGCCCGTGCGCCCGCGCCTTGGCCCAGGGACAATCCGCCCCGATGCGCAGAGTGCGCCTGGACATGGTCTTCAGCACCGGTCTTTTCCGTTCGGTGAATCGCAACGATGCGATCGCCGCGGTTCGAGTATGGGCCAGCATGGTCGGCCGCACCCACGGAATCCAGGTGGATCCGACGGTCGAGGTGGCGGACGACGTGGCGGAGGTCCGAAAACGCGTGCTGGACGGCTCGGCCGGGGTCCTCGCACTTGATGTCGTGGAATATTTTGAGCTGGCGGATCTCCCGGTGGTGGAGCCGGTTTTCTGCGCAATGAAGGGCGAGGGAAATGTCCCACCCAACTACCTGGTGCTGGTAGGTGCGAACTCGGGCATTTCCTCTCTTGAAGGGCTGCGGGGAAAGACCGTCATCATTCACGCCAACACGGGCGCCAACCTGGGACAGGTTTGGCTCGATTCCATGCTCTATGACGGCCACTTCGGCCGTCCGGAACATTTCTTTGGCTCTGTAGAGGTCGTTCCCAAGGCTTCCTCCGCCATATTGCCGGTGTTTTTCGGCAAGGCCGATGCCGCGATTGTCGATGGGGGAAGCTATGACGTCGCCAAAGAACTGAACCCGCAGGTGGGTATGAAACTGAGGGTGCTCCGCGCTTCTCCCCCACTGGCCGAGGGTGTCCTCTGTATCTGTAGGAAGCAGATGGACTCCCCCGATGACTTCCTCGCTAGCGCCCGGGAGCTGCAATTTGATGTTCAGGGCAGGCAGATTCTGATGGTGTTCGGGTTCAACCGCCTGAAACCGCTGAACAAGAATGAGTTGGAGCCGGTACGCGAATTGTGGCGGAAACACAACTTGCTTTTGTCCCAGTCGCCGGGGAAATTGCCCTTGGCAAGTCTTTCCCGGCAGGAGTTGCATCCGGCCGGGGGAGGAGATGAACGGTGAAACTTAACCTCACTCCGTTCCGCAATCTTCGGAGCATCGGGGTCCGCATCTCGGCAACTTGCTGGCTGGTAACCCTGTTGACCTTGGGGCTTTATGTGGTGGTGAACCTCCCGCAACAGAAGAAGGACCTGCTCGAAGCCTTGAAGTCCAAGGCCCAAGGCGTTTCTTCCTCCCTGCAGGACGTTACGGCGGGTGCAGCCATGTCGGAAGATTACAGCACGGTGGTGGACCACTGCGTCCAGGTGCTGAAAGGCGATGACGCCATCGAGTATTTGGTCATAACCAGGACGGACGGATTCTCCGTCATCGTCGAAAGAAACGGCTGGCGAACCGAGACGTTGGATGAGTTCTGGCGCCCCTCGGCGCGTGGGGTGATCGGAGAAATCACCTATGTGCCGCTCGCGGGCAAACGCGTTTTCCGCTATGCCCGTCCGTTCGACTACTCGGCCATCCATTGGGGTTGGGTCAACGTGGGGCTCTCCACCGCCGCTTACGACCAAAGCGTTGCGAGGGTGCATGAGCGGGCCGCGATCCTGGCCGTAATCGCCGCCGCTCTCAGTCTTCTGGTTTCGTTCGGGCAGGCGCGGCGGTTGGTAAGGCCCATCGTCACCCTGCAGGGCGTCGTGGGACAGGTCGCGAGCGGCGACCTCTCGGCTCGGGCCGACTTACGCAGCGGGGACGAAGTGGAAGACCTCGCCCGTTCGTTCAATACCATGGCCGACACCATTCTGGGCCGCAACCGCATCCTGGAAAGTGTCCGTTTTGCCGGCCAGCAACTGCTCATCGCGGATGACTGGACCGCCATTGTGGATGAAGTTCTGGCCAAGATTGGGCAGGCGGCAAGGGTGAGCCGGGCTTTCATCATCGAAAACGAACATGGTCTTGATGGCGCCATGTTGAGCAGCATTCGTTACCAATGGGTCGAGCCGGGGAATCATTCCACGCTTGCTGACTGGCAGAGATTTCAGTGGATAGGGAGGGGGCCGGAAGATTGGGCGAGGCGCCTTGCCTCCGGCCAGGTGATCGTGGCCGAATTTCCCCCGGGCTGCGAGTCGCCCAGCAGCCGATTTGACCCGTCGATTCGCAGGATCATTCTGGCGCCCATCGAAGTGGGGGGAGTCTGGTGGGGCCTGCTGGGTTTCGACGAGTGCCACACCGACCGCGAGTGGGGCGAAGCCGAGAAGGACAGTTTCCAGGCCGTCACCGATATGTTCCGCGCCGCCATATCCCGGCGACGCGCCAATCAGGCCCTGCTGGAGGCCAATGAGAACCTGGAGCGACGGGTCCTGGAACGCACCCACGAACTGGAAGAGCAAGTCAGGGCCAAGCAAGAGGCCTACGGGCAATTGGCGGAGGCGCAGCAACACCTTATGGACCTGTCCCGGCAGGCGGGAATGGCCGAGGTCGCTACCGGGGTCCTTCATAATGTTGGTAATGTGCTGAACAGCGTCAATGTTTCCGCCACCATCGTCGCCAACAAAATCCGGGAATCACGCGTCGGCAATGTTGTCACCCTCTCCGGCATGCTGAGAGAGCACTCTGGCGAGTTGCCCGATTTTCTTAATCACCACCCGAAAGGACAGCGCGTCTTGCCCTATCTCGAAAAACTGGGCAGCCATCTCGAAGAGGAGCGCGAGGTCATGCTGCGGGAGTTGGACCTGCTCACCGGGCACCTTGGGCACATCAAGGAAATCGTGGCAACCCAGCAGAATTACGCCAAAGTCTCCGGCTTGATTGATTTGATCGAGCTCCCGGACCTGGTTGAGGACGCCATTCGCATCGTCGAGCCCGGCCTTAGCGCTCACGGCATCCAACTGGAGCGCGACCATGAGGCGGTGCCGCCCGTGGCCGTTGACAAGCACAGCGTCCTGCAGATTCTGTTGAATCTCCTGCGTAACGCCAAACAAGCCGTGAAGGATTCGGACCTCGAGGAAAAGAGCATTCGCGTCCGCATCCACCGCTGGGCCGAGGACCGTGTCCGAATCGTGGTTGAGGACACGGGGGTGGGACTGCCGCCGGAGAATCTTACCCGAATCTTCTCTCACGGATTCACCACCCGGCGCGATGGCCACGGTTTTGGCCTCCACTCTGGAGCCAACGCCGCGCGCAGAATGGGAGGGGCGCTCTGGGCGGAGAGTTACGGCCTGGGCCGAGGAGCCACTTTCACCTTGGAACTGCCTTTGAGCGCCCGGGAAACCGCAAAGGAAACCCAACTTGTATGAATGAAAACGATGCCGAAAATCCGACCTACCGGCTACTGATTGTCGATGACAATAAGGCCATCCACGACGACCTGCGCAAGATACTCATCGGCGAAGACAGCGGATCTCGCGATCTTCAGATGGACGAAGAGCTGTTGTTTGAGAAGGTGCCGGTCCGCGGCGCGCGTTTCCAGATCGATTCGGCTTATCAGGGCCAGGACGGCCTCGCGATGATGAGCCGGGCGGTTGCCGAGAACCGTCCCTATGCGCTGGCTTTCGTGGATGTGCGCATGCCGCCGGGATGGGACGGAATTCAGACCATTGTGCACCTCTGGAATGCCTACCCGGAGTTGCAGGTGGTTATTTGCACCGCCTACTCGGACTATTCCTGGAAGGATATTGTCAGAGATCTCGGCCATTCCGATAGTCTGGTTATCCTCAAGAAACCCTTCGACAATATCGAAGTCGTCCAGTTGGCGCACGCGCTGACCAAGAAATGGACGGTCAGCCGGGAAGCCCAGGCCCAGCGGCAGGACCTGGAAAACCGCGTCCAGGAACGCACGGCAGAGCTTGCCCAAACCAACAAAGTATTGGAAGCCGAAATCAGAGACCGGGCGCGCGCGCAAGAGGCTCTGCGAGAAAGTGAAAAGCGCTATCGTGAAATATTTGAGAGCGCCAGCGACCTGATCCAATGCGTAGATACCCAAGGCGGCATTTTGTACGTAAACCGGGCCTGGCATGAGACCCTTGGGTATACGGAAGAAGACCTAAAGGCCTTATCGCTCTTCGATGTAATCCATCCTGAGAACAAGGAGCAATGCTTTGAGGTTTTCAAGGGGGCCATGTCGGGCGAGAAGGTGGACCGAATCGAAGTGGTCTTTCGCACCAAGACCGGGGAGAAGGTCATCCTGGAAGGCACCGCGAGCTACGGCTGGGAGAACAAGAAAAAGCCCGTCAGCCGCAGTATTTTCCACGACATTACCAAGCGCAAGCAGGTGGAAGCGGAGATGCTGAACGCCATGGAGGCGGCGCAGGCAGCCAGCCGGGCGAAGAGCGAATTCCTGGCCAATATGAGTCACGAGATTCGCACGCCCTTGAACGGGGTCCTCGGCATGATCGAACTGGTGCTCGACACGGACCTGCTCCCCGAACAGCGCGAGGACCTCGGCATGGCCAAGACTTCCGCTGATGCCCTCCTGACCATCATCAACGATATCCTGGATTTTTCCAAGATTGAGGCAGGCAAGTTGGAGCTTGACCTCATCGACTTTGACCTGCGCCAAAGTCTGGAGCAGACCATGAAAATGTTCGCCGCCCGGGCGGACCAGCAGGGATTGGAGCTGGCATGTGATATTCGACCCGGGGTGCCGGAGTCTCTCAAGGGTGACCCCACGCGCGTCCGTCAGGTCATCACCAACCTGGTGGGAAACGCCCTTAAGTTTACCGATAAGGGCGAGGTGATTGTCCGCGTCGAAAGCGAGGCGCCGCACGGGGATCGGGCGTGCGTGCACTTCAGCGTCATGGACACCGGCATTGGCATACCTGCGGATAAACAACGACTGATCTTCGAGTCCTTCACCCAGGCCGACGGTTCCACGGCGCGCCGGTACGGAGGGACGGGGCTCGGATTGTCCATCTCTTCGCGCCTCGTGGAGATAATGGGAGGACGCATTTGGGTGGAGAGCGAACTGGGGAAGGGCAGCACATTCCACTTTACCGTGGATTTCAGCCTTTCGGCCGGGGGGAGAGAACGGCCGGCGCCCGCCGAACCCATTGTCCTGGAAGGATTGCCGGTGCTGGTGGTGGACGATAACCTGACGAACCGCCGCATCCTGGGAGAAATCCTTTCCCGCGTGGGGGCAAGGCCCATCATGGTGGAGGGGGCAGCGGCAGCGATGATTGCTCTTGAGCGTGCCGCCCATGCCGCCACGCCCATTCGTTTGATTCTCCTGGATTCGCAGATGCCCGATGTGGATGGTTTTGAATTGGCCGCGCAGATTAAGCGGGACCCCGGATTGGCGGCTGCCCCCGTGATCATGCTGACCTCGGGGGGCCAGCGAGGGGATGCTGCCCGTTGCCGCGTCCTGGGGATTGCCGCCTACCTGACCAAGCCCGTCGGGCAGGCGGAACTATTGGGAGCTATCCGCAATGTCTTAGGGTCGAATCAAGAAAGCGCGAAAGCTGCTCCACCTGGCGCTCCGCCCTTGCGAAGTAGAGAGCGACATATTGTAAGTCGCCACATCCTGCTGGCCGAGGATAATGCCATCAACCAGAAACTTGCGACACGTATGTTGGAAAAGCAGGGGCATACGGTGGTTGCGGCTATGGATGGGCACCAGGCACTCGCCGCTATCGACAATGAATCCTTTGACCTCGTTTTCATGGACGTCCAAATGCCTGGCATGGATGGGTTTGAAGTCACCCAAGCCCTTCGGGAGAAGGAGAAGACAACAGGTAGCCATCTGCGAATTGTCGCCATGACTGCCCATGCGATGCAGGGGGATCGTGAGCGTTGTCTTGCGGCAGGGATGGATGGTTATATTGCCAAGCCGATCCACGCCAAAGATCTTATGCAGGCTGTTGAGGGTGTGGCGCCGTAGGTGGAGACGGCCGAGCCGATCCGGGCACCATAGGTCCCTTTATTAGTCCCGTTTCTTGCCGCGCCACAGTTGCCGGGATTGCCGAAGTATGCCTTCGAGTAAATGCCTGCCATGACGCTACGATATGAACATCTGGAGCGAGAAGAAGCGAAACCAAAAAATCGACTACATGCACAACAATCCCATCAAGCGAGGTTTAGTGGCACATCCCGGAGACTGGCCATGGTGGAGTTGGAGATTCTATTACCCGGAGGATAGCTCCATCCTGGCGATGGATCGGCTGCCATGAACACCGGGCGTGAAAGTTCGCCAGGCGACGGTCTGGGTCGCATACATAAAGGGCAATGTATGCGCCACCCGCGAGTTTATAGAGCCGATGTAAGCAAGCAATGTCTGCGCCACCCCGCGTCTTGCAATACCCTACCCTTGAACACGCTCACACGACACTGGCAGCGGGAACGAGTCCCTTTGGCATCGCAGACTCCCAACGGCCGGAGTCTGCGCCAGCCCCCGGGGCATATAACACATGAACCAAACAAGTGGTACACTGATTCGCGATGGCGAAGCGGCGCCGGAAAAACTCTGACGTGGAGGCGCGGGTGATGGTTGCCAACCTTCACACGTGCTGCATTTGCCGTGTTCCGAACATTCACGTTCAATTGCATCACATTGACGGCGATCC
>JBEKQO010000265.1:0-10666 GCA_049519635.1 Terriglobia bacterium
GGGAGGCCGTCCATCATGTTGGCGGATGAGCCCACCGGAAACCTGGACTCGAAGAACGGCGAAGCGGTGATGGATTTACTCCGCGATCTGCACCGGGAGGGCGCCACCATCTGCATGGTGACTCACGATCCCCGCTATGCTGAGTTCGCGCAGCGGACCGTGCACCTCTTCGACGGCCGCATCGTGGAAGAGACAAGGGCGTGAGGGCCATCGGCTCATCGAGCCATCTTGTGATTTAGTGATTTAGCGATGGCGTGATTGGATCACTGCAAGCGAAACTCGAAAATCGAAACTCGTACGCCGAATCTCGATCTCCGGTCTTCGATGGCTCGATGAACCGATGAGCGGATGAGCCGCTGGCCAGTTGATCCGATAGCATGAGGGGGGAGCACATGACATGGCTATGATCACAATGCACAATCTGGAAAGATACTATCCGCTGGCGGGAGGCCGGTATTACGTGTTACGGCGCATTAACCTGGACATCCACGAGGGTGAATTCATTACCATCATGGGGCCGTCGGGGGCGGGCAAGTCAACTCTGCTGAGCATCATCGGGATGCTCGATGGCGGCTGGGAGGGCGAATTCTTTTTCGTCGAACAGCCCGTCCATAAGCTCGCGCCGAAGAAGCGCATCGAGCTGAACAAGCGCTACATTGGTTTTGTCTTTCAGCAGTACCACCTGCTGGATAGCTTGACGGTGGCGGAGAATCTGGATATTCCTCTTTCCTATCGCGACGTGAAGTCGTCAGAACGGCAGGCGCTAGTGGCCGATACTCTCGACCGTTTTCAAATCGTCGGGAAAAAGGATCTCTTTCCCAGCCAACTTTCCGGCGGACAGCAACAGTTGGTGGCCGTCGCGCGCGCCGTGATCTCCAAGCCTCGGCTGATTCTTGCCGATGAGCCCACGGGCAATCTGCACACCAGCCAGGGAAAAGAGATCATGGAGTTATTCAAAAAGCTGAATAACGAGGGAACCACCATCATTCAGGTGACCCATTCGGAGGCGAACGCCGCTTACGGCAACCGGATCATCAAACTCCAGGATGGATGGATCGCGGAAAATTGAATCATGGGGTCATCTGGGCATCGGGCCATGGAAAGACGAAACTCGAAAATCGAAATTCGAAACTCGTGGGCGGTCGTCGAATTTCGAGTTTCGAGTTTCCTTCTTCCATGCTCCGATGGCCCGATCGCCGAATGGCTCAATCACTAAACCACTCAATGATAAGATGAAGTACAGTTCACTCGACCATGAACATTTCTCGTACCGCCCGAATTCTTATCGCTGATGACCAGGCGGACGTACTGGAAGCCCTTCGCCTGCTCCTCAAAGGGGAGGGCTACCAGACGGAATCCACGGCCTCCCCCGACGGAATCGTGACGGCGGTAAAGTTGAAGGATTTCGACCTGGTCCTGATGGACCTCAACTTTGCGCGCGACACGACCTCGGGCCAGGAAGGGCTTGACACCCTTTCGGTCTTGCAAGCGATGGACAGCGCACTTCCCGTCGTGGTCATGACCGCTTGGGGGAGTGTGGGTCTGGCGGTTGAGGCGATGCGGCGCGGCGCCAGGGATTTCATTGAGAAGCCCTGGGACAATGCCCGCCTCAGCGGAATTTTGCGGACGCAAATTGAGTTGAGCCGTGCGCTGCGGGAAGGACAACGCCTCGAGGCGGAGAACCGTCTGCTGCGGGCGGAGGGCCGCCCCAACCTGATCGCGGAATCTCCGGCCATGCGGCCGGTGCTCGATTTGCTCGCGCGGGTGGGCCCCTCCGACGCGAATGTGCTGATTACCGGCGAGCACGGCACGGGGAAAGAAGTGGTGGCACGCAGTCTCCACGCCCTTTCCGAGCGCGCCTCGCGGCCCATGGTGACGGTGAACGCCGGCGGCCTTTCCGAAGGGGTTTTCGAAAGCGAATTGTTCGGCCACGTCAAGGGCGCCTTCACCGATGCCAAAACCGACCGCGTCGGCCGGTTCGAACTCGCGGAGGGAGGAACCCTTTTCCTCGATGAAATCGCCAACGTTCCTCTGAATCTGCAAGCCAAACTTTTGCGTGTGCTGGAAACCGGGGAATTGGAACGCGTGGGGTCGTCGAAAACCCGCCGTGTGGATGTGCGCATTCTGTCGGCAACCAATGCCGAGGTTGCGCAGGAGGTCCAGGCCGGGCGATTCCGGGAAGATCTGCTCTTCCGGCTGAATACCATCGAGATCCACCTGCCTGGTTTGCGGCAGCGGCGCGAGGACCTGCCGCTGCTGGCAAATTATTTCCTCCGCCAATTCTCCCAGCGCTATCGCAAGTGCCTGACGGGTTTCGAGAGCGCGGCGATGCAGACGCTGCTCGAGTACGCCTGGCCCGGCAATGTCCGTGAGCTCGAACACGCCGTGGAGCGCGCCGTCCTGATGGCGCAAGGCGAGCTGGTGCGCTCCAGCGACTTGGGCTTGCGGGTGGGGCGCGAGGGGGCCGGCCGCATCGAGGAGATGAGCCTGGAAGACGTTGAGAGCCTTCTGATCAAGAAGGCCCTGGCGCGTTATGAGGGAAACGTCAGCGCCGCCGCCGACGCCCTGGGGCTGAGCCGAAGCGCCCTTTATCGCCGGCTTAAGAAGTACGGGCTGTGAAAGTTGATCAAAGGGAATTAACCATATCTATGTTACGCAATGGAAATCACAACCCTCTCCCGTGGGGAGAGGGTGCCCGAGGGACGAGGGCAGGTGAGGGGTCACTCTAACCGGTGTGAGGAAGGAACCCCTTACCCGGCCTCCTTCGTCAGCCACCCTCTTCCCCGGGAGGGGGCGGGGAATCAAAAAGACCGACCGCCGCAACCAGGACCTTGGCATCGGCTGTGAACTCCAATGCCCAATGATTCGGCCGCGATAACCGCACACCCCCCGCGGCGGTCCCCCCGCCGCCGGATGCGTTTTGAAATCCGGATGCTGTTGTTCGCCTTGTTTGCGGGTTTTCCCGCCGTCCTGGCGACGGTGGTTCTGCTCTGGGTCGGAGATTACGCCAGCGCTACGCGTTGGACCGTCGCGTTCCTGGTCGTGGTGTGCTGGCTCGGGGCGGCATTCTCCCTGCATTCCCACTTGGTCTATCCCCTGCAAACACTTTCCAACCTTCTGGCGGCTTTGCGTGAAGAGGATTACTCCCTGCGCGCGCGCGGCGCGCGGCCCGATGACGCCCTGGGTGAAGTGATGGTGGAAGTGAACGCGCTGGGCGATATGCTGCGCGGCCGCCGGCTGGGCGCGCTGGAAGCAACTGCCCTCTTGCGCAAAGTCATGGAGGAAATCGACGTCGCCGTTTTCACCTTCGACAGCGAGCAGCGGCTGCGCTTGATGAATCGCGCAGGTGAGCGCCTTCTGGGCCAGCCCACCGAGCGTATCATGGGACAGACCGCGGCAGAATTGAGCTTGCGAGATTGCCTGGAAGGGGACCCCGCCCGCACCCTGACGATTTCCTTCCCCGGGGGGACGGGACGCTGGGCCATGCGGCGCAGCGCTTTTCGCGAGAATGGGATGCCGCACGAACTCCTGGTCCTTACGGATCTAAGCCGGCCTCTGCGGGAGGAAGAACGTCAAGCCTGGCAGCGGCTTATTCGCGTCCTCGGCCACGAGCTCAACAATTCCCTTGCCCCCATCAAGTCCATGGCCGGCACGCTGGAAGCGATCCTGGCACGCCAGCCGCGGGCGGCGGATTGGGAAGACGATATGCGCCGCGGCCTGGGGGTGATCGGATCGCGGGCGGCGGCGCTGAGCCGCTTTTTGGAGGCTTACTCGCGGCTTGCCAAGTTGCCGAGGCCGAAGCTGGAAGCGGTGGAAGCGGGCGCCCTGGTGCGGCGCGTCGTGAGACTGGAAAACCGCACGGCGATTGCCCTGGCGGCCGGCCCCGCCTTGACCGTGCGCGCCGATGCCGACCAGTTGGAACAGCTTCTGATCAACCTGCTTCGCAACGCGGTGGACGCGGCGCTCGAAACCGGGGGAGGAGTCTCGGTGGGTTGGACTCGCCGCGCCGACCAACTGGAAGTTTGCATCCAGGACGAAGGCCCTGGCTTGTTGAACACCTCCAATCTCTTTGTCCCGTTCTTCACCACCAAGCCCACAGGTTCGGGGATTGGACTCGTCTTGAGCCGGCAAATCGCGGAGGCCCACGGCGGCAGCCTGACGTTGGAGAATCGGAAGGACCGCGCCGGATGCGAGGCGCGCCTGCGTCTGCCCTTGCAAGAATCCCACTCTTTCGCTGAACCGAGCGTTCGCGATGCGGGTGGGGCGTGATTTCCAGGAAGGCTTCCCGGATTGGGAAATCGTGAGTGGCAGATCACAGGGTCTGGCTGCGGCAAAGTCAGGCTGCCTTAACCTAAGGTCGCATCTTCAATAGAACTCCGTCAGAGTCCCATGGTGTTGAAAAGGACCCCTCACCCGCCCTCTTCCGCCGGGCACCCTCTCCCCAAGGGAGATGGCTGCTATTCTGATTTCCATCCGCCTCCCTCGAGAAGAGGGGTGGATGTTTGATTTCTATTCCTCTCCCAGGGGAGAGGGTGCCCGACGGAGGAGGGCGGGTGAGGGGTCTCTTTGGCGGAGATGCATCCATGGCCCGAGATGTACATGACACTCGCGACATAGAGGGAACCCGGGCAATTCCACTCTGACCGGGTTCCCCTCTGATAACCTGTAGTATGATATTTTATTGAGTTCGCAACGTTGCTGCGGAGGAAACATAACGGCAGCCTTGGCGTCATTTGCCCAGGGCGCAATGTTGCCGCGGCAAGCCGCGACGGATATTCCTTCGGGTAATCCCCGCTGCTGCAAGGAAAACCAAAATGGCCCTCGACGACAAGATCCGGGAGGCTTTGGCGCGAGTCGCCAAAGCTCCCATCCCCACCGACCGCGATGCTTCACTTTTTGACACCGGCGTCATCGACTCGTTTGACCTGGTCGATTTCGTTGCCGACCTGGAAAAGGAGTTCAATATCAAAGTGCCGGACAATGACCTTCACCCCTCCAAATTCGAATCGCTCGCTAAAGTTGCTGCTTACCTGAGCAGTCAGGGTGCTTCCTAGATGTCCGCAGTGGCTGGATTCGGGCACTTCCTTCCCGCCGGCGTGTTGACGAATGAAACGCTGGCGGCGGAATTCCATGTCACCCCGGAATGGATCGTCAGCGTGTGCGGCATCGAGACGCGGCGCGTGGTGACGGCGGAGGAAACCGTCTGCGAGCTGGCCGAGCGCGCGGCGACGGCATGTTTGCAAAATGCCGGAATCACCGCGGACAAGTTGGGAGCGATCATCGCGTGCACCGGCACGCCCCATCGGCAGTTTCCCGGAGTATCGGCGGAAGTGCAGAAACGGCTCAACGCCCCGGGAATCCCCGCCTTTGATTTGCACCTTGCCAGTATTTCCGGCCTGTTTGGCTTGGCGCTCGCCCACCGGATGTGCGAGCAGTGGGGGCCGACGTTGGTGGTGGCGGCGGAAACCATGACGCGCGTCATGGCGCTCGAACCTCGCGTTAAGGAAACCGCCATCCTGTTTGGTGATGGCGCCGGAGCGTGCCTGGTTACACCCGGCGATTCTCCGCTGGCGATCCGGGATATTCGCATCGCCAGCGACGCCACTTTCTCCGAAGCCCTGCGGATGGATTTTGGTTCCGCCCTTCAAATGGAGGGCCGGACCATCATCATTCACGCGGTGCGCAAGCTTGCTCGGGCCCTTACCGAATTACTGGAAAGGAATTCCTTGCGCGTCGACCAGGTCGGCCTCTTCCTGTTCCACCAGGCGAATCTCCGCCTGCTGGAAAGGCTGATGCAAGAGCTGAAGATCGACCGTAGTCAGTGTTTTATAAACGTCGATAAATACGGCAATACTTCCTCCGCTTCCTGGCTGATCGCGGCGTCGGAAGCCAGGGCAGCGGGCCTGCTGCGCCCCGGAATGAAAGTGGTGATCGCGGCATTCGGAGCAGGCCTAAGCTGGGGCGCGGCGCTGGCGGAAGTGGTTTAGAGGCTGGGGGCTAAATTCGGGGCAAGGGTGTAGCGCGGACCTGTTCTCTAGGTCCGCGGCTCGTCCTGTAGGAGCAGGGAAAGTGGGTAGCGCATCAGAGGTACGCGCCTTTTGCGTTCCTCTACGGCTTTTCATCCGGCCATGGTTGTTGAATCGGTCGCAGGGCTCAAATCCGTGTGCGCGCATGGGCAACCAACCGAAGGTAGCGCGTGACGCTCGGGAACGTTACTTGCATTTTCCGAAGAAGAACCGCAGAGGAGGGCAAACTGCGCCCACCTCTGCGCTAACCGCTACCCGCTAGTCCCGGCTTGTCCTTTATTGACGACAAAAACCGCGGACCTCGCGATCAGGTCCGCGCTACCCTCAGTTTTTTTACTAGGGGTAGGAAATCTGCAAATTACCCTATTGAGAATGGCTGGCGAAATGCTAGGCTACTAGGTGGGAAAGGCCGCGGGGGTGAATTCGCGCACCTAGAGGCACGAGAAGCCCCGCCCGGCCAACAAGGGCAGTGATGAGGAACCAGTGACGAGAGACAGACAAATTCCGAAGGCGGACGCGCTGGCAGGGCGGCGGCGCGCGGCGCGGTACGATTCTCAGCTTTCTCCCCTCCGCCGATTGGTCTATTCCTTCAGGGCTGGAATGGGGAATCGGTCGGGCCTCCAGACCCAGTCTGATGGCCTGGTCTGGGGCGGAGCGCCCCTTCGGTTCATGACTGCAAACGGGGCGGGCTGCCAATTTGTCCATGAAACTCAATTCGAGATCCCGCACACAAAAAAATATCAAAATGAAGGTCGACCCCGAGGACTTAATGAAAACAAAAGGTGAATAATGTGACATAATGTCAGAAGCCGATGAATTATTGAAAACAAAGAGCTTACAAGAAACGCCGATGAGTTAATGAAAGCAAAAGAAATAACCTGAATCAAGAGCCCCGAAATCACGAAAAAACACCTCGAATCCCCGCCAAGCCGATAACTTACAGAAAACAAATGACTTGTTTCGCGAGATTTCAGCGTAGGCCGATGAGTTGATGAAAATAAGGCGCTTACGCGTCGAGGGCGGAGTGCCAGGGACGGGGGACGAGGGCTAAAATCAAAATTCAAAAAGCCCTCTCCCGGAGGGAAAGGGGGGGCCAACATTCTGCGGGTCGTGGGGGTGAGGGGGGCGAATTGGGAAGGGTCTGCTTAAGTGAAGAATATTGCGACTAGCCTGCATCTGTCACCACGCTGGGAGAGGGCCGCCCTTCCAGACCCGTGGGAAGAAATCCGAGGCAGGTGTTGGGAAGCTGTGAAAAAGTCACGGGAAAGGCAAAAGCATTTCACGCAACGGCGCAAAGTCGCAGCGGGTGCAAAGAGAACAAAGCCGTTGTTCATTGCGGGTCTTTGCGCCTTGGCGTCGTGGCGTGAGATTGTTTATTTTTTCGCAGCTTCTGGGTATTGGGGCCTAGGGGCCAAATGCTCGGGCTGCATTCAAAGATCGCAAATCACAAATCACTAAATGACCCGATGACCCGATGGCCCGATGACCAGTGCCTGCCTACTGCCTACTGCTTTCCGCCTACTGCCTTCTGCACTACGGCGGGTTCACTCACGGGCACGCACGGCAGGCTTCCCTGATTCTGTTTATACTCAGCAAAGCCCTTCAACAACGCATTGACGAGCAGCGTTCCCAGTTGCTGTGCGCCGATAAAGGTGGGGTGAGTAAAGTCTCCGGTGACCAGGCGTGGTTTCTCGTCGTACCAGCGTGCCATGGTTCCCATGCCTCCCATGGCGACGAAGGTGTTAAAGAAGGCCACGCCTTCCGCGCGCGCCACGCGCCGCTGCGCCGCGACCAGGGTGGGGATGCTAGGGATGGTGACAATGTCGCCGTCATCGTCGCGCACGGCGCGATCCATCGGCGCCATAATCAGGATCGACGCGCCGGGAAGCGCCTTCCTGATCCGCTGAATCACCACCGAGTAGTTGTGGATATATTCCCCATAGGGCAAGTACCCATAATTACTTTCATTCGTGCCGAAGTTGAGAATAACCAGGTCGGGCTTACGGTTTTGCAAATCCTCTGTCCAGGCATCCTCGTGGAGAAGGGTCAGGTGATGAACCGTGCCCCCCAGCAGTCCCAGCGTGTCGTAGACCACTCCCGGCGAATTGCGCTCCAAAGCGACGCCATAGAGGGTAACGGGGCCGTCGCCTTGGGGGCTGAGTTTGAGCGTGTGCCCGCCGTCCTCCACAGAGATCGACACTACCGCCGATCTCTTCGCCTCCGCCTGGGTGGAAAACACCTGCGGCTCTTCTTTGTCCACCTCGGCGAGAAAGGAGCCGCCGTGGGGCTGGGCGCGATAGAAAATGTCAAAGCGGCTGACCGCCGACCCCTCACCTTTCTTCATGGTATGGATACTGGAAAAAGCGGAAGGAGAGACTGCCGTGAAACTGGCGCCGCCCAGACCGGAGTCACCGCCGCCACCGCCGGGCAGCACGGGTGAATTCACTTTCCACCCCTTGCCCTCCATCGATACGCCCTCGTGATAGTAGAAGTCCCAGGGCTTGGCGATGAGGATAAAGCCGTGCCCGGAGTCGCCGAATTTCTCTTGCAGCAGGGTGCGGGCCTCGCCGGAAATCAAATCCCCACTGATGGGGGAATCACCGAAATGGCTGATGCGGGTGATGGCGCCGGGTTGCTTCCGCTCGGTCCGGGCCAGCGCCGCATAAAAATGAGCCATCCCGCAACCGTAATCCTGGATGGAGACGCTGTCGGCCGGCTCTTGCAGGATTTGCTGCACGTCTTCCCGCACCGGCCAGTTCTTTCCCGCATAGTCACCGGTCAGGAAGAAGGAGGGCAGCGGTTGATTCGTGGTGGCGCTCGGCGCGGGCGCAGCGCTAGCCGTCACAGTGGAGTTGGGACTCGCCGTTGGGGTCAAGCGGGGTTTCAGGAATATGCGGTCGATGGCGCCCGGCCTCCAGGCGGCGAAGGAAGCAGAAATGCCGCGAATTTCCAGGATGCGGAACCGCTCCCAGGACGGGAGGAAGTAAGGAACCGCCGCAAAAAGGCAGAACAGCGAGATGGTAAACCAAGTCTTCGGGAGCTTCATCCGCAACGCTCAAAACTTGAAGTAGATAAACTGTGTAACCGCTGTACGGCTGGTCCAGGCGATCAAAAGCGCCACGCCCGAGAGCGCCGCGGCCTGGGCCGTTGCCGGCCATGCCGCAAACCAAGTCTCGGCCCGCTCATACCATTTAGTCGGCAGCCACTGAGCCGCTAAGGCCAGAGCGATCAGCACCGGTACGGGCCAGGGAATGTTAATCAACTCCGTGCTGCCGCGCGCGATCCCAGCAAGAATTTCCAAAGCCTGCGGCGTGGAATCACAGCGGAAGAAGATCCAGGTAAGGCAAACGAAATGGAATGTCAACACGATACCTGCGATCCGGGCCAGGAGGTGCTTCGGGCTCTGCTTTCCCCGCCGCGGCCAAAGCGCCTCCGCCGCGTGATTCACCGCGAGTCCAAACCCGTGCAGCACTCCCCAAATCAGAAAGGTCCAGGACGCGCCGTGCCAAATCCCGCCCAGGGCGAAGGTGACCAGCGTATTCCAATAGAGGCGCCACTTTGCACGCCGGCTGGAAGGAAGCGCAAAGAAAATATAGTCGCGCAGCCAGGTGGAAAAGGAGATGTGCCAGCGCCGCCAGAATTCCACCATGGATTCCGACCGGTAAGGAGAGTTGAAGTTGTCGGGCAAACGGAAGCCCAGGAGTTGCGCTACGCCGATGGCAATGTCGCTGTACCCGGAGAAGTCGCAATAGATCTGCACGGCAAAGGCATAGACCGCGATCAGGATTTCCAGCGAGGAAAACATGCGGGGCAGTTCGAAGGCGCGATCCACGAGGTTGACCGAAAGGTAGTCGGCGAAGACCAGCTTCTTGATGAAGCCTCGCGCGATCATCATCAGCGCCCGGCTGCCTTGTTCGTCGGTAAGCGGCGTCGCCGGCTGCTGCAATTGCGTCAAGAGGACGCGGGCGCGAGTAATGGGGCCGGCGAGCAGGGTGGGGAAGAAGGAGACGAATGCGAAGTATTCCAGAAAGCCGCGTGCCGGTTTCTGCTCGCCCCGATAGACGTCAATGACGTAGCTCATGGATTGGAATGTGTAAAAGGAAATCCCCACCATGAACACCACGCGGAAAGGGGCGGGCGGCAAAGTGCGTCCGAAACCCAGGAGAAACTGCGCGGCGCTGTGGTGCAAGAAGTTGAAATACTTAAAGACGGCGAGAATGATGAGGTTCAGCGTGATGTCCGCCGTCAGCAGCAAGCTGCGCGTCCGCGCGCCCGAGGTGCGAACCAGCAGCCGGGACGTGTTGTAATCCAAAAGAGCGGTCAGGGTGAGGGGAAGGCAATACCAGGGGTTCCAGGTGGAATAGAAAAAGAGCGAGAGCGCCACCAGCACCAAGGGCCGAAGGGAATCGCGGCGCGACGCGCAGCGATAGAGCAGGCAGGAAATCAGCGCAAACAGAAGAAAAACCGGTTCAACGAAAGCCATAAACCTTTGCCTGCGGAAGTTAGGGAGTTAACCCGGATTTTTCGCCGAGGGCCTGGAAGGGCGGGGCTTCACAAGCCGCGGAAAAACTCGTAGGCGTTGTCATGATCACACCAGCACGTTATCCCCTTATCAGCACCACCCCGGGGCTCGGCGCGGC
>JBEKQO010000266.1:0-10632 GCA_049519635.1 Terriglobia bacterium
CAAAAGCTTGCCCAGGAGCGGTACACTGGCGGTCGCCCATCCCAGGTGCAAACGCATCAGGATGGAAAGCGTGAGGCCCACGAATACACTGAACAACGCAAGGAAGTAGTACTGGATGCCAATCACTTTGTGGTCGAGGCTGAAGATGTATTTCCAGATGAAACCTTTGGGAGCCTCGTGCCGGTGAACTGCTTCCGTGTGTGCTTCTGCCATCTAGGGCCTCCGCTTTAGAAGGAATCAGGAGCCAGAATCCAGGGGTCAGAGTAAAGACGCCGGATTCTGATTTCTTGCTTCAAACTCTAGTCTCCTAACATCTGTCTCCTGACTTCTATCTCCTGTTCTTACTGCTGTGCCGTCATGTTCTGGAGCCACTTCTGGAAGTCATCCTCGGTCATCACATCCACGAAGGCTCGCATCTTGTAGTGACCCAGGCCGCACAGTTCCGCGCAGGCAAGTTCATAACGGCCGGTTTTGGTGGCCGTGAAGTGAATGGGAATTTCCATTCCCGGAACCAAGTCTTGCTTCATGCGCAACTCGCGAACAAAGAAAGAGTGCGTTACGTCTTTGGAGCGGAGAATTACCTGGATTTCGCGATTAACCGGAAACGCCAGGGTGGCCGTGACCACGTCATCCTTGGAGTCCGCGTCGTGGTCACGGTCGAGTCCCAGAAAATTCCCCATCGAGTCATCAACTTTCTCTACGTGCACGGGACCAAATTTGCCGTCGGGGCCGGGGTAGCGGAAATACCAGGCGAATTGCTGTCCCCAAACTTCAATTTGCATGGCGCCGGGCTGCGCACCCACGAAGTGGATGCCCGCCCAAGTTTTGTAGCCCATCAGGTTGAGGCCGATGAAAAGAATGGCGGCGGCGAGCGTCCAGGTGAATTCCATCGCGTTGTTGCCGTGAGAATAGGTCGCCTTGCGGCCATTATCGCGGGCGCGGTACTTCCAAACTACATAGGCCAAGGAGAACTGTGCCGCCACGAAGATGATCCCCGTGATGATCAGCGTCAGCATGAACTGGTGGTCGATCGCTGCCCCATGCGTTGAAATGTCGATCGGGAACCACCAGGTGTGCGCCCAGAAGAAGTAACCGGAAAGCAAGGTGATGATGACCACCACCAGCGCAATCGCCAGCCCCATAAGTCATCGCTCCTGGAGGTAGAGACGAAGGGCCGCCGCAGCGACCGCCTCTACAGAATTTCCCCGCTCGCCGGGGAACGACAACAACGTCCAGTTCAGTTTTAAAAGAGAAGCCCCAAATAAAGAGAAAGAGATAAAGGACTAATGTGGCGGAAATTCTGCCCGATTGCAAGAGACATTATGTCCATTCCCTAATTTTGTTCTCGGACGAGCAGGCGGGAGGTGCGCCCCACGCGTGCCTCGCCACCTGATGATCTTTCCAATTCCGTCGGAAGGGCAGCGCTGCCCCCCCCCAATGCAGTCATCCTGAGCGCAGCGAAGGACCCCTGTATTTGAATTTTCAAGCAAATACGGAGGTCCTTCGTCGGCTTCGCCTCCTCAGGATGACAGCATTGGAGGGTTTTTCCGCAGCCTGTAAAGCCCCGCCCTTCCGGCTCCCGTCAAACCCTTCCAGCGCGGTTCGAAATCCCACTTGCCTACGTCGCTTTGAACTTGAAATCGACCGTCTTGGTTTCTTTCGCACCGACGGTGACGGTTTGATCCTGCGTGCCGAAGGTCGCGGTCCAGGCTTCGATGGTGTAATCTCCCGGCGGCAGGCCCTTGATGGTGAACGTACCGTCGCTAGCCGACACAGCAAAGAATGGGTTGGAGGTCACTCCGATCCAAGCGCGCATCCAGGGGTGCTGGTTGCACTTTACCGGGACCATGATTTCCGGCCGCGCAAACTTCTGTTCGATGGGCGCGGCGCCGGGCGCCTGCGACATATTCCACTCGCGGTTGTCCTTGGGCATGGGGTGGATGTTGTGCGTAGTGGCGTCGCTGGAAACAATCTTCAGCGTCTGGCCCGTCATGATGCCCAACACATGGGGTTGATACATGCAACCGTTCTGATCAAGGACCACGGGATCCGCCGGAGGGGCAAAGGTGTACTTCTCAGCGCCCGCCTTCACGTAAATGAAGGCGTTGGCCAGGGTGCCGTTGTCATTCACTCCGCCGTCCTCGGCGACAACCGGGCTGCTGTGCTTTTGCACGCAAACCGGGTCCTGGTCCATCATGATTCGCTGCTGCTTGGGCTTCGCACCATCAAAAGAAATTTTGCCGGTTACCTCACCCACCGTCGTTTGGTCGATCGGCGTGGGCGGAGGAGCCGCGGTGGTTTCTGTTGGCGCTTCCGTGGTGGTTTCTTCTTTCTTGCCACATCCCACCAGCGCCAGAATCATCACAGCGGTAAAGAGCCAAATCCAGTTTCGATTGTTCATGGGAAAAACCTTCCTTTCGGATTAGGAGTCAGGAGCCGGAAGTCAGGAGTCAGAATCAACTCCCTCATTATTACTCTCTACTGACGAGGCTCCATCTTAGCAGCAAGCGGGCCGCCCGGCTTTTCATTCTGACTCCTGACTGCTGACTCCTGACTCCTATTTCCTGATTTCGGTCTCCTGACTTCCGAGGTGCTCAGCATACCCGCGCTCATCCCCATCAACCGCCTCTGCTCTTCCGGCGTAATCTCAAACATGTACCGCACCAGCAGTTCGGGATAGTCGCCATCGTAGCCCTTGAAGATATCGGGCGTGGGACCGGCGAAGACGTAGTGGTCGGCCACCGGTTTGAACAGGCCGGAAGGCATGGCCGTGCCGGGGCTGATCATGGAAGGATCGAGCATCCAGCGCCGGGCCCATCCGGGCTTCAGCCGGTCGCGCGCCAGGAGGAAGTTCGGCGCGGTGGCATACTTGTCGTGCGTGGCGTCTCCCGTGGCATGACACTTCAGGCAAGGCGCGGCTTTGCTGGTGAACAGCGCGCGCGCCATGGCGATTTCCTCCTCGCTCAGCGGTTCGAGCTTGGGCGGAATGTAGGGCATGGGCTGGCCCGAAAGCGCCTGGAAGAAGCGGACGAGTTTGCGGATCTCGATGGGCGAAAGGAAGAAGGTCGGCATACGAACTTTCAGGTAAGGCCGTACGCCGTTGCGATCCGTGTCCTTGGCATCCATCGCGGGGTTGTTGAGGAATTTCAGCATCCAGTCAGGATTGGCCCGCGCACCCTCGCCCATGAGCTTGGGCGGCAATTGATCTTTCCACTCCGGCGTTTGATAGCGGTCCAACGTCATCAGGTGGCTCGACTGCCCCACCATGAACTGATGGCAACCCATGCAGTTGTATTTCTTGACCACCCACCAGCCTTCCTGGATGTCGCGCCGCTGGTCTTCCGGCGTGTCCCAATAACGCTGGGGGACTTGCGATTCCACCGCCCCCATCAGAAACGTGCTGAGGGCGGAATTTTCCTTCGGCCCCATATCGAAGTCCGGCATGCGCAG
Source organism: Terriglobia bacterium (assembly GCA_049519635.1). Taxonomy (GTDB): domain Bacteria; phylum Acidobacteriota; class Terriglobia; order UBA7540; family UBA7540; genus Bog-366. The sequence goes on from JBEKQO010000266.1 coordinate 3,451, forward strand.
GCGCTCATTGGGATCGCGGTCTTTCCAATCGCGGCCGAGGTCATAGATGTTGGGCTTCGCAAGCTTGTGTTCGAAGAATCCCTTATGGTTGTACCAGCCTTGTTGGCGCGCGTCGGCCGTGAGGAGAGCAAAATCAATCTGTTCGATCGGCTTGGAGCCTTCCTTGGTGAGTTCGGTACCGATGCGCCCTTCTTCTTCCATCCCGGCAATCTCGTGGCAGCCGGCGCAGCCGTAACGCTGCACCAAGGCATGGCCTTGCGCCTTGAGGTTGGGATCGTTCAGGTAATCGGCGCGCGCGTACGATGACGGCTCCTGCTTTTTCAGGGTCATCAGGTAACTGGCGATATCGCGCGCCTCCTCCAACGAGAGGCGCAGGTTGGGCATGATGGTTTCCTGCTCCACCTGGAGTTCGTGGCCGTCATTCGGGCACTTGCTGTGGTCAAGGTCAAAGACAAACGGCAAACCGTGGCGCTTGTAATCCTCTTCTGTCAAGTCGCGCTTTTCCAACGGGCAGTAGGGGCGTGTGCGCTCGCGGGGATTGTGAACCCAGCGCACCAGGTAATCGTAGTTGTCCTTTTCCCCCACGCGTGAGAGGTCGGCGGCGAAACCGGGATTGGCTTCGTCCAGGGAATGGCAGCCCATGCAACCGCGGGTCTCAAAGCTTTCCTTGCCCTTCACCGGGTCGCCGGGTTGCTGCGGGGGCAGGGCGCCATCAATCCCACTCTGCCAAACGAAGGCGGCAATCGCTTTGACTTCATTATCTTCAAGGCGGAAGCGCGGCATACGCGTTCCGGGCCGCCAGGCGTGAGGATTGGAGATCCAGACCGGGATCCAATCGGGATGAATCTTCACGCGCACTTCTTTAAGGTCCGGCCCCACCTTCTTCAAGTCGCGCAGCAAATCTTTGGAGCGCCGGTCGAATTGCTCCAAGCGGCCGTCGAGGTCGCTGATGGAAACACGCGCCTTGTCCGCCCGGGTGTAATACATCCGCGCCGTCTCGTTGTCGGCAGCCGTGTCGCCCATCTGGATGTCGTGCTGGATGTCGCGCTGCGCGTTGTGGCGCTGAGTTTCAAGCTGCGCCACCTGCTGCTGCACCCCCGCAATTTCTTCCGGCTCGAGGTCGTAGTTCTGGAAGCGGTGGCAGCCCACACAGCCGCGATACTGGAAGAGCTCCTTCCCGTAACTCAGCACCGGGGCGTGATCCACCACCATGTCCATGGCGTGGCATTGCTGGCAGCCGGCCTGGACATTTTGCATGGGATGGAGGGGCCACAGCCAGTGTTCATAATTGCCGTGCGCCATCTCCACGCTCTCCACCTGCATGCCGTTGCCGCCGTGGCAGGGAGAGCACCCAAATTTTTCCGGATCGTGCAGCCGCAGCAGTTCCGGGTCGGGGTGGCTCACAAACACTTTCTTCCCGCCCATTTCCCTGGCGGTAAGAACGCCCGGGTCGCGAATACCCACGTGGCAGGACTCGCAACGATCAACAATTCCGGCATCCGGAATATTGATCTGAAGGATACCCACCGGGGCATCCTCAGCCGTCTTCACCAGTCCGCGCAATTGCTCGTCGGTCAGGCCGTCGAGGTGGTCGGCGAGGTAGGAGTCACGCTTCTTGCGCAGCTCGGAAACCGGACGGAGCAATGCCGACTTTTCTTCCAGCATTTCCGCTTTGTCGAGCTGGACACGGTTGAATTCTTCCTGCAATTGCTGGAAGGTGTAAGTGCCTTTCACGCGCCGCCCGTCAGGAAGAGAAGGCAGGGCAAGTTCAAACGGACCGGCTTCGTATTTGGCCAGTTTCTTTTGCAGCGAGGGCTTTCCGCTCAGCGAGGTATGTTCGATTTCGTAAACCTGGGTGGCGACATAAGCGCGCGCCGTGGTGAAAGTCTCGGTGAGGGCGGAGAAGCGCGCGTCCAGTATGGCGATTTGCTTGTCCGTCTCCTCCGATTTTTCCTTCACCTGGGCTTCCATGGCCTCAAACTGTTGGTTGAGTTGCTGATAATCCGCCGACTGCAGGATTACTTTTTCCGCCGCCTTCTGCTTGGGGATCTGCTTCAAAAGGAAGGAATGGTAACGCCTGGCAAAATCGCGCTGGTAGTTCTTCCACGGGCGCAGGCCGAAAAACTCGTTGTAAAGCGACCATACCAGCGTCAGCGTCAGGAGCACGGACGAAATCACTAAAAGCGTGGCGAGCGACGATGTGATGACGGGATCTTTTTCCTCAGGCAACCGGAACCCCCAAGAGTAGTGGTAAGTGGTTAGTGGCTAGTCGAGGTTTAAGCGTTCAGCTTTTAACCTCCACCTACTGCTTCCACGAAGCGCTGAATGCTGACCTTTGTCCCTCGTCGCTTCTTTCCGCTTACCACTAAACACTAGCCACTAACAACTGCCTTTCAGAGATTGAACCAGGGCGTTACCCAGATATATTTGATTCTAAACAAATGCCGAATAAGTATTTTGATCGGCAGCAACATCATGATGATCAAAAACGTCTGCATCGTCATGTATTGCAAGAAGCTCATTTTCTGGTAAATCTTCTTGTTGAAATCATTCCAGGTGATGAGTATGTGAACCGCTGCGCCCGCTATGGCAAAGTAAATGCCCATGACCACGGCGCCGAAAATGGTCTTTCCCCAGGCGGAGGTGATAAAGAACATGTCGGGTAAATCGCGGTTTACCTCGAACACCTGGCGGTTGGGGTCCCACGTTTGCCCCGGCCAGAACCACATCCAACCCGGCCCGCGGATGAACGTGCCGATCACCACCATGAGCAGCCAAAGCAGCATGAAGCCGAAGCAGAACGTCCCGATGGCGAAACGCCGCTGCTTCCACGTGTAATAGCCGGAACCGAGCGGATTGGCGTCAATATAAGGGATCACCATCAACCCCACGATGATCAGCGTGGGCATGACCACGCCCGCCATCCAGGGATCGAAGTACACCAGCATTTCCTGAAGGCCCAGGAAATACCACGGCGCTTTGGCGGGATTCATCGTCAGATTGGGATTTGCCAGTTCTTCCAGCGGCGCGTTGAGCGTGATGGCCCAAACCAGCAGGATGACCGTGACGATGATGGCAGCCAGGAACTCAATGCGCAGAAGGAAGGGCCAAACCGGAACCTCTTTGGTCCAGCCGGGCTTCCAGGGCAGCGCCTTGCGGTGATGCGTCTTGGCCAGTTGCGGGTCGGCTTCCAGTTGCGCAATCAGACGGTCGTTGGCGAACGCCTGCCGAAGCCCGTACCAAGTATAGAAAGGTACCAAGGCAATCAACGCCACAATGGGAACGTTGTCAGGAGTGGAAGTAATTTCCCAGAGTTGATGCCAGTCCATGTTTATTGACTCATTTTCTCATCGGGTCATTGGGTCATTTACAGACCGACCTTGCCGAACTGACCTCTTTACAATGACTCGATGATCCGATGAATGAATGACCCGATGTATTTCATTCCGTATGCTGCGGCGCCACGTAAGGCAGCACTCTCATCTTCAATGCTTCCTGCTCCAGCACGACGGGGGCGGGACCGGAGATGCCGCCGTCTTTTCGCACTCGCCAGAAGTGCACACCCATAAAGACTCCCCCAATCAGGGGAATAGCGATGCAGTGCCAAATATAAGCACGCAAAAGGGCATTAGCGTCCACTATGGAGCCGCCCAGCAGCGCGAAGCGCACATCGTTGTAGGGCGTCATGCCGAGTAGCCCTCCGAACGGCCCTTCGTGTCCCAGCAGCGGCGTGGCGCGCGCCATGTTCGTACCCACCGTCACCGCCCAGAAGCCCAGTTGATCGTCCGGCAGCAGGTAACCGGTGAAGGAGAGCAGCAGGGTCAGGACCAACAAGATGACGCCCACGCACCAGTTAAACTCGCGCGGCTTCTTGTACGAACCCGTCAGAAAGACGCGGAACATGTGCAGCCACACCGTGATGACCATCAGGTGCGCCGCCCAGCGGTGCATGTTGCGCAGCAGCGAGCCGAAGGGCACATCGCTCATCAAATAGATAATGTCGCGGTACGCCTGCCCCTTGGTCGGATGGTAGTAGTACATCAGCAGCACGCCGGTGAGAGTGAGTACGATGAAAAGGTAAAAGGTGATGCCCCCCATCCCCCAGGTGTAACTGTAGCGCACCGCGTCGCGATTGATTTTGGCAGGGTGAAGGTGCAGGAAGACGTTGGAAAGCACGCCCAACGCGCGACTGCGGGAACTCTCGTCGTGCTTGACGCGGAAGATGGATTTGAAGAGCGCCGTCTTCTGCGGCTGCTTCAGGCTCTCGATGTCATCCTTAGCCTTGCCCTTGAGAACCTCGGTGGTCTCGCGCACCTCATCCAGGACCGCGGCGAGCCCTTTCTTGGAGGGAGCCTCGGTCGGCGTTTCTTTCGGAGGAGTTCCGCTGTGCTCGTCAGCCATCAATCTCTCCTGAGTTGTCCGTCGTCAGTTGTCAGTCGCATCCGCCGGGAACTGATGACTGAAAACTGATTACTTCCGCTCCCATACTCAACCGCCCCGCTAAACGTTAACAAAGGAGCCGGCATCATTGAAATGATCCACGCCTCCCTTGGGCCAGGAATAGAGGCGGCTGGTGTCAACAATGATCTGACCCGTCGGGTCCAGTTCCACGTGCGCCCGGTCCATGGGCCGGGGCGCCGGCCCTTCAAAGTTAATTCCTTCCGGCGTGTACCCGCTGCCATGGCAAGGGCACTTAAACTTGTGCTCCGCCGGTTTCCAGTCGGGTGTGCAGCCCAGATGCGTGCAGCGCCCGAAGATGACGAAGATGCGGTCGCCTTCGCGAACTACCCAGATGCGCGATGCCGCTTTGAAACGCTCATCGACACCTGGTTGGAAATCCGATGGGTAGCCAATCTTGAAAACCGTGCTGGGTTCAAAAAGTGCGCGAGGAAAGAAGAAGCGGAGGAACATCAAAAGATTAGCAGCGAGAAAACCCCAAACACAACTCCAGATGATTCGGCGCCGCATTTTCGCGGAAGGAGAGGTTTCTTCCGCAGCAGTTTTGGCCTTCGAGGGTGGGGCTTTGGGAGCAGGCTTGGCAGGAGCCGCGACCGCAGGCACAGGAGCCTTGGTAGGAGTAGGAGTGGCTGCGTCACCCGCATTCGCCATAACCGGAACCTCGTGGGTTGGCCTTCGTGATTACCTGATTAGATGAATTCCTGCAAGCCCGGAAATCAGAACTATAGTGGAAGCCCGGCAAATCTGTCAATAATTCTGTAGACGCAAATTTTAAAAAAAACGATGCCCTGACGACCGTCAATTCTCCCCACACAAACTATATCGCAATGCGACAGGTTTTTTTGGGGGGGGATTCCGTGTCGCCTGGCCCCAACGCTGTTCACAGAAGAAGAGGTTTGAGGAAATAATTCATCCATTTGTTCCCGCCACCCTCTCGCACCCCCCACGAACTGCAAAACGTGCGGCTCCCTCCGCCTTGCGGTTCCTCCTTTCCCCCAAGACGGAGAGGGAAGTGGAATTCTAGGTTTTGGCGCTGTATTCGTGAGTCCCTCTGCACCAAAAAAAAGATGGTGCTGACAACCAAAAACTAACAAATGAATATTCCTGCCCTCTCCCCCTTAGGGGAGAGGGGGGACCGCAAGGCGGTGGGTGAGGGGGTCACCCCGCGCAATCCCGAACTGCGGTCCAAAATCGCAAATCACGCAATCACCCGTTGCCTCGATGGCCCGATTATTGCGCCGGTTCAAATATGACGCAAACGGGCGCCTGGACATCCTCTTTCTGTCCAGTGGGCGTCAGGCGACCAGTTTTTGCATCGATGCGAAACACCACCAGTGTATTGGAATCCTGGTTCCCGGCAATCAGGTAGGAGCCCGTGGGGTCAATGCCAAAGCCGCGCGGCGTCTTGCCCTCTGTGGAAACGTATTGAATCGGCGTGGGCGTCCCCTTAACCGGGTCGAGGGAAAAAACCGTAATGCTGTCGTGGCCGCGATTGGAGCCATAAAGGAACTTGCCGCTGGGGTGAATATACAGTTCCGCGCAGTCGTTATAACCCTTGTAATCTTTGGGCACGGTCGAGATGGTTTCGAGCGGGTGCAGCACGCCGCGCGCAGCATCATAAGAAAAAGCGGTTAGACTGGACCCCATTTCCTCAATCGCATACGCAAACTTGGCGTTGGGACTAAACGCAAGGTGGCGTGGGCCGGTACCGGGAGGGACCGCGGCCGAAGGCGGATCGTTGGGTGTGAGCGTTCCCTTGGTCGAGTCGAAGTGATAGACGTAAATTTGATCGGTTCCTAAATCCGCTGATACCGCGAAACGATTGTCTGCCGACGGATAGATGGAATGCGCGTGCGGCGCTTCCTGGCGCTTCGGGTCCACGCTGTGCCCCGTGTGCGGCAGAAAGGCCGTGTGCTTGCCCAAGCTGCCGTCGGCGAGAATGGGAAAGGCCGCCACGCTGCCCACGTCGTAGTTGGCCACAAATACATACTTGCCGGTGTGGTCCACGGTGACGTGGCAGGGGCCGGGATCGAGGGAGGAAACGGCATTGAGCGGGTGCAGCTTGCCTGTCGTGCGGTCAATGGAGAAAGAGCTGACTCCGCCAGTCTTCTTCCCTTCGTAGTCGGCAATTTCATCCACCGCGTAAAGGTACCGGTGGTGGGGATCAATGGCGAGGAAAGACGGGTTGGTTGCCTCACCCGCCAAGCCGAGCGGTGTAAGCTTGCCCGTGGCCGCAGCAAGCTTGTAAACGTAAACCCCCTGGCTTTTCGGCCCGGTATAGGTGCCGATGTAAACAAAGTAGTCGCTCATGGTGTGAGACCTTTCGTCGCCCCGCGCATTCACCAGCCAGACGCACGCAGCGAAGAGTGTGGATAGCAGGACTGCATAGTGAATTAGGTTTTTCATGTCCCCTATAAGAGCGCATTTCCAGGCTCTAGCGCAAGTGGAGTTTGAAAAACCATAGGGGCGGGCTGGCGCAAACCATTAGGGCCATGTTTGCATTACTCGCGAGCAAACTCCTCACCCGTACCGGCATGCTGGGACGCCCTATAGAGGGTGCCCGACGGACGAGGGCAGGTGAGAGGTCTATTCCCCATAGGCGCTAGAGCATTTCCGTTTATCATGTAGCGTATTTGGCGCCAAAAAAGAAGCCTTGGCAATCGGCGGTGGAAATCGCGTTAAAGGCGGTTTGAGCTGCCCGCAGCAGTTCCTCTTCGGTGCGCG
>JBEKQO010000267.1:0-10612 GCA_049519635.1 Terriglobia bacterium
CTCGTGATATTCACCGAGCGCGGGATGCGATTGGGTAATGCGATAGAAGGTGTCGGCATGGGGGTCCGGGGCTTCTCCCTTCATGTCCACGCCCAAGATTTCCCGCAGTGCTCCGCCATCGTCGTCAATCAATACGGGCGGGGACGCGCCATCTACGTGGGGGGAAGTTTGGAAGCCCAATACGTCGCTACACGCGTGGTCTCGCTCCAGCGAATGCTCTCGTCCATGGTTCGCTATCTGAGAGCCGATGCTCCGATGCCTTTTAGCCTGGCCGCTCCCCGCGGGGTTTACGGGATACTCCGCCGTGCTTCCGGAGGGGACTTGGTGCTCTGGATTTGCGCTAATGTGGGCTTCAAAGACGCTACCGTCGGCCGCATGCGGCAGGATTTTCTGCCGGTGCCGAATGTGGTCGCCAGGGTTCTGGTGCCGGAAGGACGACAACTGAAATCGGTCGAATTGTTGCGCGCGAACCAAACCGCGGGGTTTACGATGGAGGGCGCGTATGCCGTCATTACGCTCCCCGCCGTGCATATCGCGGAGGTCTTGCATTTGCGTTTTGCTTAAGGGCCGGGGTGCCAAGCAGTTTGCCGGACCGCAAAATCTCGGACGTTGATATAGAGTAAGAGTGCAGCGCCGTCGAGCGCGAGCGATCGATGAGTCGAGTTGTCCGTGCCGCAGGCGTTGATTTACGAATTGATCCGCGTAAATCTCAGTTGATGAAGTCCTCACACACCTCTTGGCGATGGCTGATGATTGCCCTGGCTTTCTTTGCCACCGCCATCAATTATCTCGACCGGCAAACGCTTTCCGTGGCCGCCCCTGTGCTTATCGATCAGTTCCGAATGAGCAACACAGCGTATGCGCGGGTGATTTTCGCTTTCATGCTCGCCTACACCATCGCCAACGGCATCTCCGGTCCAGTCATAGACCGGTTGGGCACGCGGCTGGGGTTTGCCCTGACGATGGCCTTGTGGTCCATTGCCGACATGCTCCACGCGCTTGCCCGGGGGCCGTGGTCTCTGGGCGCTTGCCGCTTCCTGCTCGGCTTCGGTGAGGCTGGTAACTGGCCTGCCAGCGTCAAAGTGGTGGCGGAATGGTTTCCCGTCAAGGAGCGGGCTCTGGCTTCCGGAATTTTTAACAGTGGCTCATCCGTGGGTGCGATCCTGGCCCCACCTGTCGTAGTCTGGCTTTTGGTGCGGTATGGATGGCACCAGGCTTTCATCTGGGTAGGAGCACTCGGCATCCTTTGGCTGGCTATCTGGTCTTTGGTCTATCATACTCCTGAGGACTCGAAGGCGGAAGTAGCGGCCACCCCGGTTCCTCCACTACGGCTGTTCCGCACGCGATTTGTGTTGAGCTTCACGCTCGCCAAAGTCTTCCTCGACCCGGTCTGGTATTTCTACATTTTCTGGTTTCCGGAATACCTTAAGCGTGCCCGCCATTTCAGCATGGCCTCCATCGGGAAATATGCATGGATTCCGTTCGCCGTCGCCGGCCTGGGCAACTTCCTGGGGGGCTGGGTCTCCGCCCTCATGCTTCAGCGTGGACTCTCCCTCAATGCATCCCGCAAGGGTGGGGTCACCTTATTCGCCGTGGTGATGATGAGCGCTATTCCGGCTGTCTTGGTCACTGATGTGCGGTTCTCGATCGGTCTGGTATCTCTGGCGATGCTGGGATACACCGGGTGCAATTCCATCCTGCTGGCATGTCCCGCAGATGTATTCCCCAAAAACGTCGTGGGGTCGATCTGGGGCCTGGCCAGCATGGGCTCCGGCTTCGGCGGCATGGTCTTTGCGCTCCTTACCGGCCTGATGGTTGATCGCTTTTCTTACACACCTGTCTTTATCGGATTTGGCATTATGCCGCTGGTTTGCACGGCCATTCTCTGGACGGTGCTTGGCCCCATTTCGCCCGCATCGTCCGGGTTGGATTTTACGGAGGCTTCATGACAGAAAAGAATGAGTTTCGTAATAGAACGGCGTGAGTGACCGGAGCAAGCCGGGGGATCGGCGCTGAAACAGCGATTGCTTTGGCGGCGCGGGGGGGCATTCATACTGATTCATTACAACACTGCTGACAAGGAAGCTGCCAGCGTGCTCGAAAGAATCCGTAGCGCCGGCGGAGATGGGACGTTGATTCAGTCTGATTTGAGTTGCAGTGACGGAATTCATCGTTTCCTCGATCTACTTGGCGAGACCGGAAGGGCCGTGGACATCCTGGTCAACAACGCGGGTTCGCTGGTTCGGCGGACACCGTTTCTGGATTTCACGGCGGAACTCTGGAACCAGGTTTTTACACTCAACCTGACGAGCGCCTTCTTAATCAGCCAAGCAGTGTTGCCAGGGATGGTTGAAAGGAAGTACGGATGCATCGTTAATGTCTCTTCCGTGGCCGCGCGATTTGGAGGTGGTTTGGGCGCGATCGCCTACTCCTCGGCCAAGGCTTCGCTCTCTGCGATGACAAAGGGATTGGGGCGGGAGTGCGCTCCGCACGGAACCCATATCGATGCTGTATCACCCGGAACCATTGATACCGATTATCACCGGGCCTTTTCCACCCAACAGGCCCTACAAACGGTCGAAAAAGCCACGCCGATGGAGCGTCTTGGCACCTCCGCCGAAGTTGCGGACGTCATCGTTTTCCTGTGTTCGGAAAAAGTACGCTTTATCCAAGGCCAAGTTATCGAGGTAAATGGCGGATTTCTGATGGTGTAGTTACCTTACATTGGCCAGCGCCTGTCGCACACCAGGTTTCGCGGAACCACAAGGGTGGTCAGACCACATCTGTTCCGCATGGCTGATTGGCGCGACGGTTGTTGCAGAGGCGACCTTCAGGGTGGCAGGTTTTGTTCTTCCGTGTTATTCGGCTAAACCCGGTTGCTATGAAAAGCTGCCGGGCTGAAGCCCGCCTCTACAAAAGCAGGCAGCCCCCGGCCGCCGAGTTATCCAACCCCCAACCCCTAACCCCGAGCCCTGGTGTTCCTTATTGCACAGACACGCAAGTCTTTAACTGTTAGGTTATTCAAGTATCTTCACTCTCTTGGGCATACACACCCACCTGAGACCCGATTTTAAAACCGGAAGTCCCAGCTCAGCAGCGAGAATACGAGGGCGTAAGTATGAATAAGAAACTACGATGGGTTATGATTCTTCTGGCGATGGCGACGCTGGTTTCTTCGGCTGCCGCTGCCGTGAAAAAAGGAAGCAAGACCCCTGGATCAGAAAAAGAAATCCCTAGTCTGGCGAATTCTGTGCTCTGGCGCACCCCTGGCGACATCAGGTTGCGCAACCTGTTCTTCGGACCGGGCGGCGAAAAGCACGCGCCCCACACCGTCTTCACCTTTGAGAAAGAAGACATGAACGGAACCAACCCCAAATTCGAAGTTCATGATGAAAACGGGGTCAAGTGGAAGGTCAAGCTGGGCGCCGAGGCTCGTCCGGAGACTGTGGCTTCTCGCCTGGTCTGGGCCGTCGGCTATTCTGCCAATGAGGATTATTTCCTGCCGGTACTGCATGTGGAAAACCTGCCGTCCCATCTCCGCCGGGGACAGAACCTTGTGGGACCTGGAGGGACTTTCCAAAACGTCCGGCTGAAGCGGTATCTGAAGGACGAGAAGAAGGTCGGCGACTGGCAATGGCGCTCCAATCCATTCAGCAACACACGCGAGCTGAACGGACTGAGAGTGATGATGGCCCTTATCAGTAACTGGGACGTGAAGGATGAGAACAACGCCATCTATGAGAAGAAGCATTCCGAGGGTTCCGAAGGCCCGGAACACGTCTACATGATAAGCGACTTGGGCGCAAGCTTTGGGAGCACGGGGCGCAGTTGGACGCATGCAGATTCCAAAGGCAATCTAAATGCCTACAGCCATTCCCGGTTTATCAGCAAGGTGACGGAGCGTTATGTCGATTTCAACTTTCCGACTCGACCGGCGGTGATCTTTATCTTCAATCCGCATGAGTTCATCAGCCGGCTTGAGCTGCGTTGGATCGGCAAGCAGATTCCTCTTAAGGACGCCCAATGGATGGGGCAACTTCTGGCGCAACTCTCACCGGAACAAGTGGGGGATGCATTCCGGGCTGCCGGATATACGCCCGAGGAAGTGGAAGGTTTCAGCAAGGTCGTCGAGGGCAGAATCGCCCAATTGAACAAGTTTTGAGAACGGCTTGCCGGCCATTAGTCAAAGTAGCGGCGGCGTTACGCTGCCGGGGGGCGGGATGAATCAACCCTATCGGCGCCAAATGGCGGCGTAGAGCCGCCGCTACAACATCAAATTGAGGCAATACCCGGCAAGGCAAGAGGCTGAAATACGATGACCTCCGCGACCGGCGAAAATAACAAAAAGCGCAGCATTGTCGACTTTCTGCGGCCGCACTGGAAAGCCCTGACGCTGGCCTTGCTGGCGGTGGTGGGTGGATCTGGAGCCGATCTGGCTCAACCCTGGCCCTTAAAAATCGTCCTCGATTACTTGCTCCAGTCCAAAAAGCCGCCCCCCTGGATGGCCGTACCGCTCCGCTGGATCGGCCCTGAAAAACTGGCTGTCCTCAACTTCGCGGTGCTCGCCGTGGCGGTCATCGCCATTGTGGGCGCCATCAGTTCATACCTCGAAAACTATCTCACCACCAGCGTCGGCCAATCGGTGATGCACGACCTGCGGCGTACCCTCTATCACCACATTCACCGCCTGTCATTGGCCGAGCATGACGAGAAAAGGACCGGCGACCTGATCGGCCGGGTAACGACTGACATCGAAGCCATACAGACGTTCATCACCACAGCCCTGCTGGGCATTTTGAGCAGCGTCCTCACCCTTGTGGGGATCATCGGAATCATGGTTTACAAAAACTGGCGTTTCACGCTCATTTCCCTCGCCATTGCGCCCGTGCTCTTCCTGGTGGTTTACATCTTCACGAGACGCATCAAAAAAGCCTCGCGCGCCGTAAGGAAAAAAGAGAGCGAACTGCTTTCGATAGTCCAGGAAGTTTTCTCGTCGATTCGCGTGGTCAAGGCCTTCGCCCGCGAAGACTATGAGGAGCGCCGCTTTGAGTGCCAGAGCCTGGAAAATGTTGAGACGGCCCTGCAGGCGCGCAATCTGAAGGGGACGCTCGCGCCGATCGTCGATGTTATCGTGGCGATCGGGACCTGCTTGATGCTCGGCTATGGCGCAAGGTTGGTGCTGGCGGGCAAGCTCTCGCCGGGGGACCTGGTGATGTTTTTGCTTTACCTGGGCATGATGTATAAGCCCATGCGTGATCTCTCCAAAATGACCGATACGGTTTCCAAGGCGGAGGTGGGTTTCGATCGCATCAGCGAAGTTTTGGACACCGAGAGCGGGATGCGTGACCTGCCGGGCGCGCGCGCCGCCGGGCGCTTCAAGGGCAAAATTGAATTTGATAAGGTCTCCTTTGGATACAGCCACGACCAATTGATCCTGAAGGATGTGAGCTTCACGATTGAGCCGGGCCAGGTCGCGGCCTTCGTCGGCCCCACGGGGGGCGGCAAGACGACTCTCATCAGTTTGGTGGCGCGCTTCTACGATCCCCTCTCCGGGGAAGTCAGAATCGACGGGACCAACCTCCGCAAATACACGATGAAATCGCTTCGCGAGCAGATTAGTTTTGTTTTGCAAGAAACGCTCTTGTTCCGCGCCCCCCTATGGCAGAACATCGCCTATGGCCGCCCGGAAGCCAACTTTGCGGAAATTGTCAATGCCGCGAAACTGGCCAACGCCCATGACTTCATCATGGAGATGCCCGAGGGCTACAACACGATGGTCGGCGAACGCGGCGTGACGCTCTCCGGGGGCCAGCGCCAGCGCATCGCCATCGCGCGGGCCGTGATCCGCAATACTCCCATTCTCATTCTGGACGAGCCCACTTCCGGGCTCGATGCGGCGGCCGAGCAAACCGTGTTTGAAGCCCTGGACCGTTTGATGAAAGGGAAAACCTCCATCGTCATCGCGCACCACCTGGCTACCATCCGGCGCGCTGACATTATCTTTGTGGTGAAGGACAATGCTCTCGTTGAGCGCGGTACCCACGACGAACTGCTGGCGGCAGGCGGCCTCTACGCGGAACTCTACGAGATCCAATTTCGCAAGGAAGACCCTCAAGCGGCAATGGCGCTAAGCAGTAGCCCGTAGGCAGTAAGGGCTACCTCCAACCCCATGGTGAAACGCAAATGAAACTTTTAATCCAGCCTGGCGACGGACCCGAGGCGCTGCTTGCGGGAATCCGGAACGCCAAGAAAAGCATCGAGATCGCAATCTTCCGTTTCGACCGCGCCGAGATTGAGGCGGGGCTGAAGGCTGCGGTCGGCCGCGGCGTTGCGGTGAGCGCGTTGATTGCCTACACCAACCGGGGCGGGGAGATAAACCTGCGCAAGCTGGAGATGCGGCTGCTTGCCGTGGGCGTCGCCGTTTCGCGGACTGCCGACGATCTGGTGCGCTATCACGACAAATTGATGATTGTTGACCGTCGGCTACTTTACGTCCTGTCCTTCAACTTCACCCACCTTGATATCGACCATAGTCGTGGCTTTGGCATCGTCACCAGGAACACCCAGCTCATCCAGGAAGCGGTGAAGTTATTTGAGGCGGACACCACGCGAAATCCCTATACCCCCGGGCTCGACACCTTTGTCGTTAGTCCTGCCAATGCCCGCAAAGTGCTAGGCGCGTTTATCCGCAAGGCCAAGAAGCAGTTGCTGATCTACGACCCGAAGATCGCCGACGTGGAAATGCTACGTGCCCTCAGCGAGCGGGTGAAGGCGGGGGTGGAGGTCAAAATCATCGGCCAGGTCGGCAAGCAAAACCCTGGCCTGGAAGTCAGGAATCTCGCCAAGCTGCGCCTGCACACACGCACGATCATCCGCGACCGCCGTGAGGCCTCTGTGGGAAGCCAGAGCCTGCGCACGGCCGAACTGGATTCGCGCCGCGAAGTGGGCGTTATCGTTCGTGAACCCAAGGTGGTGGAGGCTCTAATCAAAACCTTTGAAGCGGATTGGGCGGCGAGCGCGGCGCCAGAGAACCCGCAGTCCGAGGCCAATCTGAAAGATATCAGGAAAGCGGTAAAAGACCTGGTCAAGGAGTTGTCACCGCTGAGTCCCATAGTGGAAGAAGCGCTCAAAGACGCGGCGTCAGAGACCGGGAGCGCGAGTTTGAATCCGCAGGAAATGAAAGCGACGGTGAAGGAAGCGGTGAAGGAAGCGGTGCGGGAACGTGTGGACGAAGTGATGAAAGAATCCATGGAGGAGTCTTAGACCTTCCAACTCTGATAGGATGAGTTTTGGCCAGATTTGTGAGCAATATTGAACAGATGGAGGAACTTACCGGGGATACAAGATGTGTGCCTCAAACTTTCCGTCCGGGAGAACACATGAAGCGTCGAATCCAGGTCACCAGCCTTCTCCTGGGGCTTTCCCTCTTTGGGTTTGTAGCGCCCGGCTTTACAGATCATAAGCGGGAGCCGCAGGACAGCGAGGCGGCGCGCGATTTCAAACCCTTTATCGAGCGCGTCCAGGAATACGTCAAGATGGAGAAAAGCCTCGAAGCCTCGCTGCCAACCCTGAAGCCTACCAAGGACCCGGCGCAGATTGTTGAACACCAGCAGGCGCTGGCCAGGAAAATTGCGGACGCGCGCCGCGCCGCACTTCAGGGTGACATCTTCACGCACGAGGCCGCCGAGCGGTTTCGCAAAATCATTCACAAGTCATTTGAGGGACCCGAAGGCCATCTGGCGCGCAAAACGATGCAACAGGACACCCCGTTCAAGGTCGTCACCATGCATGTGAACGAAGTGTTCCCGGACAATATCCCGCTAACCACCACGCCGCCAACTTTAATGCTAAAGCTGCCTGAACTACCCCCGGAGCTTTCCTATCGATTCGTGGGGCGCGATCTGGTGCTGAAGGATATCAAAGCGGAATTGGTTGTGGATCTGATCCCGAACGCCCTTCCTTGAGGTCCTCTGTTATGCCGACTATGCGCCGCTCCGCCTTCGCCTCCTGTGCTGCTCTGGCCGCCATAAGCCTGTCGCTCCCCGCCCAGGAGCTGACCCTGCCGCTGAAAACGGATTCGGTGCGCTTCGCGGCCATCGGCGACATGGGGAATGGGGGCAAAGAGCAATATGCCGTGGCCGGGCAGATGGTTGCGTACCGCGGCAAATTCCCTTTTGATTTCGTGCTGATGCTGGGTGACAACCTCATCGGCGGTAAAGACCCTAGCGACTACCAAAACAAGTTCGAGCTGCCCTACAAGCCCTTGCTCGATGCGGGCGTAAAATTCTACGCAGTGTTCGGCAACCACGACGTCTCCAATGAACGGTTCTACAAGTTGTTCAACATGAACGGGCAGCAATATTACGCGTACAAGAAAGGCAACGTCCGATTCTTTGCGCTCGACAGCAACTATATGGACCCGCAGCAACTCGCGTGGCTGGAAAAGGAATTGCAAAACTCAGGCTCGGATTGGAAAATCTGCTATTTCCATCACCCGCTCTATTCTTCCGGGGCCTACCATGGATCTTCTGTGGAACTCCGACTCCTCCTGGAACCTCTGTTTATAAAATACGGGGTGCAGGTTGTGTTCTCCGGGCACGAGCACATTTATGAGCGCGTTAAACCGCAAAATGGCATTAACTATTTCACCGAAGGCGCTTCCGGCGAGTTGCGGAAGGGCAACCTGACGAAGACGAACCTCACCGCCGCCGGGTATGACCAGGACCGTACCTTTATGCTTGTGGAAATTGCCGGCGATGGGCTCTACTTCCAGACCATTTCGCGGACAGGGCAGACGGTTGATTCCGGGATGATCCAGCGCGCGGCGAAGACCACGGGCGCCGTATCCCGACCCAGCGACGGCGTACTCAAGAGAAACCTTGCCCCCATCTCTGTGGCGCAGTGCCAATGGGCCGAATAACTCGTTCGTTGTAGAAGTGCAACCCCTGACTCCCCGGAAGTCCCCTTCGGGCCTTCGGGGAACCGATCTCCATTCGGAATAGCGTGGCTGTCTTTTTGGTTGGAAGGGCCATTTTCGAGATATTGGTAAACCCTTGGCGACTACCGAGGGCCTATTCCCACGAACCCCGTTTGAACGAAGCCGCTGGGCGGCGGTAGCTATGACGTTTGTAAATCGGAAATATGGCCTGTCCCAGTTTTCTTAATACGCGCATTGGGAGCTGAAAAGCCTTGCTCGTCAATGTATAATATGGGGATGGGAAACCGTTTAATCCGCATCTCGGCCACGGAAGCGGCACGCGACTTTGCCGCGTTATTAGAGCATATCCGCGCTGGCGACGAAGTTATCATCGAGCACGATGCGAGTCCGGTCGCGGTGCTGCGCCCTGCCGCGCCGACTCCTTCCCTTGACAAAACCTTCGCGGCCATCGCCGAAGATGTCCCGGATGAAGAATGGGAGCGGGTCCCCAAGGACCTCGCGATGAACCTCGATCATTACCTTTACGGAACCTCTAAAGTAACTTCATGAAGCGCATTTTCGCGGACACCCGTTACTGGATCGCGCTTTTCAATCCCCCGCGATGAACTTCACGCGAGAGCTGTCGCCGCCACCCGGAAGTACTCTGACGATAGGATTGTCACCAGCGAAATGGTCCTGGTGGAATTCTCGAACGGGTTTAGCGACCGTGGACTGCGCCTCCGCTCCGCAGCTTCGAGAGCCGTCAAAACTCTGCAAAGCAACCCCAACGTGGTGGTGATACCCCAGACGAGCGATCAGTTCGAAGGGGCGCTCGGCCGATATGAGGAAAGGACTGACAAGGATTGGAGCCTTACGGACTGCGCCAGCTTCTTGATCATGGAAGCAGAGAACATCGAGGCCGCCTTGACCCACGATCAGCACTTCGCCCAGGCCGGCTTCCAAGCCTTGCTGCGCTGACCGCACGGCTTGGGTCGCATACATAGAAGTCAATGTATGCGCCACCCGCGGTTTCTCGGGTCACGATCTCCCGGAGGGACTTTCATCTGGCACGGCATTGTCGCGGGTATAGGCTCCGGCAGCGTGCCGTTTTACAAGCCGATCGATTCAAATTGTCAGCTCCCACAGGTCCTTTCGGATGATGGTGGACCAGAATAAGTAGGGGCTGGGCCTTTCATCAGCTCACTTTCCCTTGCTTTTGCCTGACCTCTCGCGCGTTGCTCGCGGGCGGGGGGCTGCGTGAACCACTTCCCTCTTGGGTGTGTCATCAATTGAAAGAGGGCCGTCGTCGGCTGTGTCCTCTTGCGGGCCGCGACCGAAGTATTTCTCACCTATGCGCTGATAATCTCGCCGAGCGGGCCCGCCGCTTGATTCAATGAATTCGGTCCTAAATTCGGGCGAAAAGCCCGCAATCGACAAGAATTCATCAAGTGTCCGAGACTCCCGAAAGGCATCGTAGAACCGGCGAGGTCTTATTGGGGGCGTGCCCTTTTGGCGTCGACTCTCATGCACAAGGTAATCGATCATTGGCTCATCGCTAAAAGCTTTAACTCGACCTTCCTCGATCTTACGCTCTTGGTCGCTGATAATCTGCTCCGAATGCTCAGGCTGGAGCTTGCGTATCAGAAGCTCCGAGTACTCCTTCAGTGCTCTCGTAATCTGACCAAGCTCCGTTAC
>JBEKQO010000268.1:0-10597 GCA_049519635.1 Terriglobia bacterium
GAGAACCACACGATCACCAGCCAGGTGGCAGCCTTGAGGGATTATGCCCAAGCCCACGAGTACAAAGTTCCAGCCGAGTGGTGCTTCCAAGATGAAGGTTACAGCGGCGCCACGCTGCTGCGGCCCGGGTTGGAAGCTTTGCGCGACTTGGCCGCCGCCGGCCATATCGAAGCGGCGCTCATTTACTCGCCGGACCGCCTGAGTCGTAAGGACGCCTATCAGGTGCTGCTGGCCGAGGAGTTGAACCGCGGTGGGGTGGAGTTGGTCTTCTTGAACTCTCCCTCCGGCGCCACGCCGGAAGATCAACTCCTCCTCCAATTCCAGGGTATGATCGCCGAATATGAACGGGCGCAGATTGCCGAACGCTCGCGCCGGGGCAAGCGCCACCGCGCCCGACAGGGGTCGATCAACGTGCTCTCCGGCGCCCCTTACGGTTACCGTTATGTTCGCAAGAGCGACACCTCGGCGGCTTATTACGAGGTGATCGAGTCGGAGGCGGCGGTGGTGCGCCGTGTGTACCAGGCATACACGCAGCAGGGGCTCAGCATCAATGCCATCGCGCACAGGCTCCACGAGGAGCAGGTTCCGACGCGGACGGGGACCACCCGCTGGGAACGATCCACCGTGTGGGGCTTGCTGCGCAATCCCGCCTACCGAGGCCGCGCCTGCTATGGCAAAACCGAACTTCGTCCGCGCCAACGCATCACCCGACCCTTGCGGAAACGCCAGGGACTGGCGAGCCGCGATAGTGCCAACCACGAGCGGCCCCGAACGGATTGGATTGAGATCGCGGTTCCGGCATTGGTCAGTGAAGCAACCTTCGACTTGGCGCAGGAACAACTGGAGAAGAACAAACGGCATTCTCCCCGCCGCACCATCGAACCTACTTTGTTGCAAGGGATGCTGGTTTGTGAGCGTTGCGGTTACGCGCTCTACCGCACCTCCACGCAAACCTCGGCGCGCAAGCTTTATTACTACCGTTGCCTGGGTTCCGATGCTTATCGTCATCTGCGGGGAGCGGTTTGCGACAACCCGCCGGTTCGCCAGGACCACCTCGATGCGGTGGTCTGGAAGGAACTGGTGCGCCTGCTGGAGGATCCGAGCGTGCTTCAAGAGGAGCTGAACCGTCGGCTGGAAGCAGCCCGGAAGGCCGATCCGCGGAAGCAGCGCGAAGAGTTGCTACAACGGGAACAGGCGCGGCTGGACAAGAGCATGGACCGCCTCCTGAACGCTTATCAGGAAGGTCTGGCGAGCCTGGAACAACTTCGTGCTCGCATGCCGGAACTCCGCCAGCAACAGCAAGCACTGCAAGCCGAACGGCAGTCGCTGGAAGCCACCAGCGCCGACCAAGCGCACTGCCTGCGGCTAGCGGAAACGCTCACCGGCTTCTGTGCCCAATTGCGGTTGAGGGCGAATACCTTGGACGTCAGCGAGCAGCAGAAAATCCTGCGCCTGTTGGTCAAAGAGATCTTGGTGGGAAAGGATACTCTGGTCATCCGCCATTCGATTCCGATACCCAGTGCCGGGCCCGATCCGATCACCATGCCGCGGCCACCTCACGCACCTCCCCAGCCGCCAATGCCCCTACCTGGCCCACATTATCTTTTGCGTTCAGGCCGTCATTTCGCCCCTCCGGGGCTCGCGCAATTTAAACGAACTCATCACCCATAGCTCACGCTATGGGCTACGACCCTTCGCCCGCTATGCGGGCTTTGATGTTGAGCGCGCGGCCACATGATCCTTTATCCTCTAGCACAGCAATTCCCACATCAGGCATTTGATCCTCAATGATCTTTCTTTCCTGCTCTGTAATGCCATACAACGCGTACACTCATTCGTCGATTGCGGCATCGGTCGAGGCGATTTCGCGGTCGATGCGTTCAACTTGCGAGGGCGCGAGCTTGCCGGATCGCTTTTGCCGGTTCAATTCCGGCATCGTGCTCCACCGGTGGGGCGCAAGGCGGTGGGTAAGGAACGAAATGCCTCTGCGGTTACACCAAGGCGCCGTCAAAGTCTAATGGGGTTGAAAGGGACCCCTCACCTTCCCTCCTCCGTCGGGCACCCTCTCCCCTAGGAGAGGGCTGTGATTTTGATTTCTCTCCCTCTCCCGTGGGGAGAGGGGGAACCGCAAGGCGGGGGGTGAGGGGTTTCTTGGCGGGTGATGCATTCATGGCTATGGAATTATCTGGCGCCCGCGACTTTGACGGAACTCTGGCGGTTACACTCGGTGATATTTACCTTTGGAACCAAGGGTGCGACACCTTCTTGTTCTGCCCATGGGTTGAGCTTTTTCGCGCACGCAAGATAGGGACAATCTGTCCCACAAAGCTTTTAGCTTTGACTTAGTTCGCTGGGCCGAATAGAATTTTTGATTTGAGTCAATTCTGTCGAAATACACTGGAGGTAGCAATTATGGCTGTTAAGGTTGGAATTAATGGTTTCGGGCGCATTGGACGAAACCTTTTTCGCGCATCCCTGAACGATCCCGGGGTCGAAATCGTCGCTGTAAACGACATTACCGATCCCAAGACTCTGGCCCATCTGCTGAAATACGACTCGATTTTCGGCATCTTCGACGCCAAAGTGGGCTTCCAAGAGGACGCCATCACCGTCAACGGCAAACCGATTCGCGTGTTTAAAGTGAAGGACCCGGCTGAAATCGACTGGTCCTCGCTTGGCATTCAGGTGGTCGTTGAGTCCACGGGTCTGTTCACCAAAGCGGACGATGCCAGGAAGCACCTGAAAGGCACGGTGAAGAAGGTCATCATTTCCGCCCCGGCGAAGGGGGAAGACCTCACCGTCGTGTTGGGCGTCAACGAGAATGTGTACGACCCGGCCAAACACCACATCCTTTCCAACGCATCCTGCACCACGAACTGTCTGGCCCCCGTGGCGAAGGTCATCAACGATAATTTCAAGATCCTCCGGGGATCGATGACCACGATTCACGCTTACACCAACGACCAGAAGATTCTCGACCTGCCGCACAAAGATTTGCGGCGGGCGCGGGCTGCGGCTCTTAGCATGATTCCCACCACCACCGGCGCCGCCAAGGCGGTCGGTCTGGTGCTGCCCGAACTTAAGGGCAAGCTGGATGGATACGCCATGCGCGTCCCCACACCCGACGTTTCCGTGGTCGACCTGGTGGCGCAAGTCGAAAAAACCACCACCGCCGAGGAAGTGAACGCCGCCCTTAAGAAGGCGGCGGAAGGCCCCATGAAGGGTATCCTTCAGTTCGTGGAGGAAGAACTGGTCTCCGTGGACTTTACCGGCAATCCGCATTCGTCCATGGTTGATGCCGGCTTCACCAAAGTTATTGATGGCACGCTGGTGAAAATCGTCTCCTGGTACGACAACGAGTGGGGATACTCCTGCCGTGTCCGCGACTTGATCAACTTTGTGGCGGCGAAGGGATTGTAGAAGGGCAGTAGGCAGAGAACAGAAGGCAGAAGGCGGAAGGCGGCAAATAGCCCACGGTGGCCCGAGGGTGTGGCGTTCCTCTGCGTCGTCGTTGACCTAAAGTAGCACCGTGGGTCCGCTTTCCGTAATGACCGCCTTAAGAAGGTGCAATGCTCCGTGGCTTCCGCGATCTGCGGGTTTACAACCTTGCTTTTAAGCTCGCTATGGACATCTTCGAATTAACCAAGCCATTTCCGCCGGAGGAGCGCTATTCCCTTACAAGTCAGATTCGACGGTCTTCTCGAAGTGTGGCCGCCAACATCGCTGAAGGATTCCGAAAGCGCCAGTACCCAAACATGTTCGTAAGCAAGCTCGCAGATTCCGACGCCGAGGCCACCGAGACGCAAGTGTGGCTGGAGTTTGCCTCAAGGTGCGGATATCTGTCAGATGACACCCGCAGCCATTTGATTGTCAAATACGAAGAACTGGGAAGGATGATCGGCAAGATGATGGAAAGTCCGGAACATTTCCTGCCTACATAGGCTGGTTGCAGCCTTCTGCCTTCCGCTTTCCGCCTTCCTTATCATCGATGGATCACATTCTTTCGGAGTTAATACCATGCCTAAATTATCTGTTCGCGACATCGATCCCAAAGGCAAGCGCATTTTCATGCGCGTGGATTTCAATGTGCCCTTAAACGACGCGGGCGAAATCACGGATGACACGCGCATCCAAGCCTCGCTGCCCACCATTCAGTACATTGTGGAGCGCGGCGGCCGGCTGATTCTGGCTTCGCACCTGGGCCGGCCCAAGGGCAAACCCAATCCCAAGATGAGTCTCAAACCCGCCGCCGCGCGCCTGGCGCAAGCGCTGGGCAAGCCCGTGGCCTTCGCGGCCGATTGCATCGGACCGGAAGCGGAAGCCGCGGCGAGCGCGCTCCAAGACGGCGACGTGCTCCTGCTTGAAAACCTGCGCTTCCATCCGGAGGAAGAAAAGAACGCGCCGGAGTTTGCGCAGAAGCTTGCCGCGCTCGCCGAGGTTTACGTGGACGACGCGTTCGGTTCCGCGCATCGTGCCCACGCCTCCACGGAGGGCGTCACTCACTACCTTTCCCCTTGCGCGGCGGGTTTATTGATGGAGAAAGAACTCGAATATCTGGGCAAAGCGTTGGGACATCCCGCGCGGCCCTACGTTGCCATCGTGGGTGGCGCCAAGGTGTCGGACAAGATCGAACTGCTGCAAAACCTGATGAAGTTCGCGGACAGCGTACTGGTGGGCGGCGCCATGGCCTACACCTTCCTGAAGGCGCAGGGTGTGGAAGTGGGGCTGTCCAGGGTTGAGGCCGACAAGCTCGACTTGGCTCGCGACCTGCTGCAATTCGCCGAACGCCGGAGCATCGACCTCCGTCTGCCCCTGGACCACATCGTGGCGGAAAAACTCGACGCCAGCGCGGTGGCAGAAGTGGCGCCCACGCGCAGTATTCCCGCCAACCGGTTGGGGGTGGATATCGGCCCGGCAACGCGCGCTGACTATGCCGCCCAAATCGCCAAGGCCAAGACCATCGTCTGGAACGGCCCTATGGGGGTCTTTGAAATCCCTCAGTTCGCGGAAGGCACCGTGGCCATCGCCCGCGCCGTCGCCGACTCATCCGCGATTTCGGTGGTGGGCGGTGGGGATTCCGTCGCCGCGGTGAAGAAGGCCGGCGTCGAGGCGAAAATTTCCCATATCTCGACCGGCGGCGGAGCTTCGCTCGAATTTCTTTCTGGAATCACCCTCCCCGGCGTCGCGGCGCTGACGGAAAAGTAGGCAGTCGGCGGTCGGCAGTAGGCTGTAGGCAGTAGGCAATTATGGGTTCGATTCCAGGCAGGCAATTTGGTAGGATAAGTGAAGTCGAGGAGGATCAGCATGCGCGCCGCAGACGAAAGCCGGCTGCGAAACTGGGATCGCATTGTACGTGACCCGCAAATCTGTGGCGGGCAGCCGGTATTTAAGGGCACGCGAGTCATTCTGCGAACCGTGCTCGCCAGCCTCGCGGATGGCGACTCGATCGATGAAATCCTCGAGGCATTTCCCACCCTCAAGGCGGAGGACGTGCGCGCCGCGATTGCTTTTGCGGCGGCTTCAGCCGAGGAGGACCTTCCTGTCCCTGCCGCGCCGCAGATTTAATGAAGATCAAACTCGATGAAAACCTGCCCTCGTTCTTGGCGCCAAGGCTGGCTGCAATGAGCCACGACGTCCATACCGTTGTGGAGGAGGGAATCGCAGGCAAATCAGATCCAGTCGTCTGGCAGGCTGCGCAGCGCGAAGCACGTTTCTTGATAACCCAGGATATGGACTTTTCCAATGCGCGACGCCTCGCTCCTGGGACGCACCATGGCATCCTGCTGATTCGTATGCACAACCCCGGTTGGCGGGCGATGGTCAAACGGGTTGCGGATTTGTTCACACGTGAAGACGTAACCCAATGGGCGAAGTGCTTTGTCGTGGCAACAGAAAGCAAAGTGCGGGTGCGACGACCGGCGAAGCTGACTTGACGCTTCAATAGGGAGCAAACGGAGAAGCCGAAGATGAATCTCAGCCACCTTGGAGACGCCTTAGATCATTGGAAGGGCTCAGTCATCGAGATGATCCGTGATGGAAAGTTGCAAGTGGTTCCCATGCTTACGGATCCAGCCCGGTGGACCGAAGAAGACATCAAAACCTATGCGCGACTACTACGTGTCAAACCCGATGATGTTCTCAAGAAGGCAAAGGACGACCTTTTTTCAGATGGGACACGCGGCAGCTACTTTTGCGATTTCGGAGAACATGACTTATTCCTAGACCCGGACACTGGCATCGCCCCTCAGAAAGCCGGAAAGGAGCACATCAGTTGTTCAGAGATTGCTGCCCTAATTTCGGAGTCGAAATCACGGATGCTCCTAATCTATCAACATGCCTCTCATGAAAAGGACGGACCTAAGAAGAAGTTGGACCTGCTTCGAAAGGAGTGCCTCAGAGATTCTGGTATGTTCGCATACGACTCCGGCGCGGTCAGCATGGTAGTGATATCTCGGAATCGCAATCGGACAGATAAAGCATTGGAACAGCTGAAATCCTGGTTCAGTCCCGTCGCCTCCATGCGAATTGTCACTTAGACGAAACTTGCACTATGGGATTCGGATCATGGACGTTCACCGCCTTCTGCCTACCTCTAACTAAAGGAAGGGACTCATGCGTAAACCCGTAATTGCTGGAAACTGGAAGATGTACAAGACCATCGCGGAAGCGGTGGATTTCATTGAGAAGATCAAACCGGTGGCGGCGAAAGCCGAACACTGCGAAGTGGTGGTGGCGCCTCCGTTCACGGCCTTGGCCGCGGCGGCGCAGGCAGCCAAGGGATCGAAGGTTGCCGTATCCGCGCAGGATTTGCACTGGGACAAGGAAGGCGCGCACACGGGCGACGTTTCGCCGACGATGCTGGTGGATGCCGGCTGCACGCACGTTATCATCGGCCACTCCGAGCGCCGCCACGATCACGGCGAAACCGACGAACAGGTGAACCGCAAGCTTAAGGCGGCATTGGCCGCGGGTCTCGTCCCCATCGTGTGCGTCGGCGAAACCCTGGCGGAGCGCGAATCCGGCCGCGAGGGAGACGTATTGAAAACCCAATTCGACGACGGATTAGCCGGATTGACCCCCTCCGATTTTTCCCGTATTATAATTGCTTACGAACCGGTCTGGGCGATTGGCACAGGTCGCACTGCGACACCGGAAATGGCAGCGGAAAGCCATCGGCTTCTGCGTGAGCTGGCCCGGCAGAAGTTCGGAGACAAAGAAGCGAGCGCCGTGCGCATTCTTTACGGCGGCAGCGTGAAGCCCGACAACGTGGGCAAACTGATGGCCCAGGAAGAGATTGACGGTGCACTGGTGGGCGGAGCAAGTCTGAAAGTGGATTCGTTTACCGCTCTGGTGAATTATAAATAGCTGACAGCCAACAGCTCACAGCCGACAGTCAAGAGGTGTTGGCTGTGGGGAAGATATCCAGGGGTAAGATTCTCGTACGGGCATTGCGGACTGCGAGGAACTGTTAGCTGTCGGCGGTTAGCTGTAAGCTGAGGTCTTAACGAATGATCACTCTTGTCGGAATCTTACACGTCTTTGTTTGCCTGCTGCTGATTGGAGCAGTGCTCCTCCAGGGTGGGGAAAACGTGGACATCACTGCGGCCTTCGGGGGGACCAGTCAGGCGGCCTTCGGTCCGCGGGGCTCCGTCACCCTTTTGGCCAAAATCACTTGGGTGCTGGGATTGCTTTTCATGATTACCTCGATCACACTCGCCGTCCATGCTTCGCGCGTGGGCGGAGGCTCGGTGTTGGAGACCGCGCCGGCGAAATCCGCCCCAGCGGTCCCTGCGCCCTTAAAGAAGTAAGAAGAACAGTTGTCCGTAGTCAGTTTTCAGTCGTCAGAAAGAACCCGTTTTGGCGCCATTTCGGGCCGCGCGGCTGATCGATGAAAACTGAGAGCTGAAAACTGATGACTGACGAATGTTAACTGCCTTTTGTGCGGAAGTGGCGGAACTGGCAGACGCACCAGCTTGAGGGGCTGACGCTCGCAAGAGCGTGGGGGTTCGAATCCCCCCTTCCGCACCAAAACCTTTATTTTCAATTGTTTATGGATTATTTCGGAATAAAATATTCCGAACCATTAACAGATTAGTTATTTTTGTTCATATGCTTAGGCCGGCTATTGGTGTCCTTCGTTCAGAGCATGCAGACACCAAGCTTTGAACAATCTCTGTCGCTACCTCTCGCCACTACCCCATGGGCTTAAAGGCCATCGATTACTCCGCCGGTTCCCTCCGCACTCCGCCTCATGTTCGAGACGCCACAGACACTGGGAATTTTGATTCGTGCAGGGTGAGAATGAGCCGGCTGTTCGCATTAGTGGTGCTACTGTCATCATCTCTGGCATACGGCCAATCGATGCCCGGCGCCCTTCATGGGTTTACACGGACTGACCATGGATTGCCGCTGCCGGGAGTGCAGGTTGTCGTGCACCGTGTGGACGAGAACACCGACCGCAGCGTCGTCAGCAATGAACATGGAGCTTTCCTGGTTGAGAATCTCCAACCGGGGCGCTATCAACTGACGGCAAGCAAAGCGGGTTTCGGAAGCTCAGGCGTCATCACCGTCGAACTGGCAGCACAACAGAGTTTTCCCGTTGACATGACTCTGGCAGCTCCGAGCGGTCCCAAGGAATCGACTGATCCGGCCCGCACCGTTGACACGCACGGACAACTCCCCACCGTGAATCCGGACAAGGAACCACTTGCCGAGCAGATAAGGCAACTGCGCGATCAGCTTAACCAACTGGGGCAACGCTTGGCCACCCTAGAAGCCGAGGAAGCTAAGGGGTCCCCTCCGGCTCCCATCCCGGCACAGCCCATGCCTGTAACTTCCCAGCCCAAGACCAGCGCTACAACAATGGCGGCAACCCAGCCCGCACTGGTGGCAGCTTCCGCTCAGGGCACCGTTTCCAATCCGGCTAATCCCCTCAATCCGTCACTGGGTGGGTCTGCTGGCGTGACCCCGACACAAGCGGCTAAAGAAGAGGCGATGAACTTTCCCCTGACGCCCAATCCCGGGACGCCGTCGGCCGCTAAACCCGCAGGGGCGATCGTCGCGGCTGCGACCCCAGCCGCACCAGAGCAAGAGGCAGCCCCTGCCCCCGACAAAAAGAAGAAGATCGATCCGTTCTCAGACGCAGACTGGACCTGGCTCAATGGCAACCCCCGTACCAAGGAAATCTTTTGGGACTCGAAATTCTTTACGCCAGAGATCCGGGCTGACGTTACCTACACCTACGACTTCAACCATCCCAAGGATCACTCAATGGGGGGGTCGAGCGAACTCTTCCGGTCACAAGAAGTCCAGGTGGAGCAACTCGGCGTCGGCGGTGACTTCCACTATGACAACGTTCGCGCCCGGTTGATGACCCAGTTCGGAATGTATTCCACGACGCCACGAAATGACGCCAGCCCGGGGAACGGCCAATGGGATCTGTTCACTGCGTACCGCTACGTATCGGAAGCGTACGGAGGGTACCATTTTAACGCCCTGCACGGGATCAACGTCGATGCGGGAATCTTCACGTCCTACATCGGCCTGTTCAGCTACTACAACTTCGATAACTGGGCCTACCAGCCCTCCTACCTTTCTTCCAACACCCCATGGTTTTTCAATGGAGTGCGCATCCAAATCTTCCCCACCGCACACTTGAAGATTGAGCCGTGGTTCATCAATGGATGGCAGTCCCTCGGCTCGGCCAACAACCGGCCCGGTCTGGGAGGGCAGCTTAAGTGGACTCCAGTTTCGTGGATGAACATCATTTCCAACAACTATGGTCTGGGCCGCGATGACCTGTTCACACCCAACCGCGACCGTATCCACACCGACAACAGCGTCGAGGTGAAATATTATGACCAACCTTTGAAGTCCCTCGACAAGCTGGCGGCCACCTTCACCGGCGATTTGGGTTGTGAATATGGTGGCGGCGTGAGCTGCACCGGCAACCACGCGGGCGGTCCCAAACAGAGTTTCGTCGGCTTTATGGTCTACAACCGTTTCTGGTTCCACAAGGACCTGTACGCAGTAACGGTCGGCGGCGGCCAGATCAACAACCCGGGACGCTATTTGGCGCTCCTCCCACCCATCAATGGAGAAGACGCCGTATCCGCAGCAACGAATTCACCTTACTTTTCGGTAAATCCCGGGGACAAGTTCAAAGCATGGGATACCTCCTTCACTTTCGATTGGATGCCCAAACAGTACATCACCTTCCGCTGGGAGTATGCCTATCGCCACGCGGATGTGCCGTATTGGTCGGGCCGGGGAGGCATCACGCCCCCGGGTGGCAATAACGGCTTCCCCACCGCCTACGCCTGCAACAGCGGCGCAGCGGCGTACAACTCGCTCAATGACACAAATTTGACCCTGCCCCAAGCGACGGTGTTCTGCGCCGCCAACGGCAACGGTGGCCTCTGGTTCCCGGATCTTCGGAAAGACGAGAACCTCATCGACATAGACATCATGGTCAAATTCTAGTGTGGTGTCCCACGTAAGAATTGACAATAGGCGAGACCCCCTCACCCGGCCCGCCCCGGCTGGCGATTACGCCGGATGCGCGCCACCCTCTCCCCCAAAGGGGCGAGGGTAATAA
>JBEKQO010000269.1:0-17322 GCA_049519635.1 Terriglobia bacterium
GCTCCGCGAAAGACGCGCTGGCCCAGCAGATCGGTACAGGGATTGAGCTCACGGGACGGCGGAAGAATGGCAGCGATTTCCCCATCGAGATCATGCTGAGCCCGCTGGAAAGCGCCGAGGGAATCCTGGTGACAGCGGCTGTCCGCGACATCAGCGTGCGCAAGGAAGCGGAAAAGCATCTGGCGCAGATGGAGGGGAGGTACCGCGGACTTCTGGAAGCGGCTCCCGACGCCATGGTGGTGGTGAACAAAGCCGGGGCAATTGTTCTTCTCAATGTGCAGGCAGAAAAACAGTTCGGATACAGCCGCCATGAGCTTGTGGGGAAGAATGTGAAGAGCATCATTCCGGAGGGCTTTGCGGAGCGGCTGATCGCCGACGGTCTGCGCTCCGTGGAAGAAGCGCTGGCGCAGCAGATCGGTACGGGAATTGAGCTCACGGGGCGGCGAAAGGATGGAAGCGATTTTCCCATCGAGATCATGCTGAGCCCGCTCGAAAGCGCCGAGGGAATCCTGGTGACGGCGGCTGTCCGCGACATCAGCGTGCGCAAGGAAGCGGAAACGCACCTGGCCCAGATGGAGGGCAGGTACCGCGGGCTGCTGGAAGCGGCTCCGGATGCCATGGTGGTGGTAAAC
The DNA here is from genome assembly GCA_049519635.1 of Terriglobia bacterium. Taxonomy (GTDB): domain Bacteria; phylum Acidobacteriota; class Terriglobia; order UBA7540; family UBA7540; genus Bog-366. Next base: position 633 of record JBEKQO010000269.1, read on the forward strand.
AATGCCGGAGAAATCGTTCTTCTTAATGTGCAGGCGGAAAAGCAGTTCGGATACAGCCGCGATGAACTGGTCGGGAAGAATGTAAAGAGCATCATTCCGGAGGGCTTTGCGGAACGGCAAATCGCCGACGGTCTGCGCTCCGCGGAAGACGCGCTGGCGCAGCAGATCGGTACGGGAATTGAGCTCACCGGACGGCGCAAGAATGGAAGTGATTTTCCCATCGAGATCATGCTGAGCCCGCTGGAAAACGCCGAGGGAATCCTGGTGACGGCGGCGATCCGCGATATCAGCGCGCGCAAACAGGCCGAAGTGGAGCTTCTCCAGAAGGTGGCGGAGCTAAAACGCTCGAATGAGGAATTGGGGCAATTTGCTTACATCGCCTCGCACGATTTACAGGAGCCGCTGCGCATGGTGGCCAGTTACACGCAGCTTCTATCCCGACGGTACAAGGGAAAGCTGGACTCGGATGCCGATGAGTTTATTGCTTTCGCCGTGGACGGGGCCAACCGCATGCAGCGATTGATCCAGGATCTGCTGGCCTATTCGCGCGTCGGGACAAAAGGAAAAGATCTGCGCGATACGTCCAGTGAAGAGACATTGCAACAAGCGCTCAGGAATCTACAAGGCGCCATCAATGAAAGCGGGGCAGTGGTAACGCACGATCCCCTGCCCACCGTACTGGCGGATGAGGTGCAACTGACTCAGTTATTTCAGAACCTGGTGGGCAATGGCATCAAGTACCAAAGCCCCGGAGTCCCCCGGATCCATATCTCCGCTGCCAGGAATGGCAATAAGAAGTGGATATTCTCAGTAAAGGACAACGGACTGGGAATTGACTCGCAATACTTCGAGAGGATTTTTGGCATGTTCCAGCGGTTACACAAACGGGAAGAGTTCGCCGGCACCGGCATAGGATTGGCCATCTGCAAGAAGATTGTCGAGCGGCACGGCGGCAGCATTTCAGTCGAGTCACAGCTCGGGCAGGGTTCCACCTTTCGCTTTGCCTTGGCAGGAAGTGGGGAGGATTTATGAAGTCCATCGGAGGTAACAGTATGCCCATAGAGGTTCTGCTGGTCGAAGATAGTCCCGGTGACGTCCGGCTGACGCAGGAAGCCTTTCGCGATGTCAATACGTCCATCCATTTGCACGTAGCTACCGACGGGGTGGAGGCCATGGCCTTTCTCCGTCGTGAGGGGGACCAAATCCACGCCCCTCGCCCGGATCTTATCTTGCTGGATCTAAATCTCCCCAAAATGGATGGCCGCGAAGTGCTGGCTCACATTAAAGCGGATGACAGCCTGAAACTGATCCCTACCGTTATCCTGACCACTTCCGAGGCAGAAGTGGATATTGTGAAAAGCTATCAGCTCCAGGCGAATTGCTACCTCAATAAGCCCGTGCAGTTGGACGCTTTTGAGAGCCTCGTCAAGAGCATCAATGATTTCTGGCTCACCAAAGTAAAGCTGCCGCCGCAGAGGCAAAGCGTATGAGTAAGAAATCGATCGAAAGGCTTCTGCTGGTGGAAGATAACCCCGGAGACGCCCGATTGCTCCGCGAGATGTTCAACGAGCAGGGCTCGCACCCAACCAAGGTGGCGCACGTGGAGTGCATGAGTGAGGCCGAGAAGTATCTCGCGGAGCATCCGGTTGATGTCATCCTGCTCGACCCGGGCTTGCCCGATGCACAAGGTTTGGGAGCCGTGCGGCGGGCCCACGCCGCCGCGCCCCGCATTCCCTTGGTGGTGTTGACCGGCCTGGACGATGAATCGCTGGCCGCCCAAGCCCTGCAAGAAGGCGCGCAAGACTATCTCATCAAAGGCCAAATCGAGGCACGGGGGCTTCTGCGCGCCATGCGCTATGCCATCGAACGTAAGACTATGGAAGAGGCGTTGTTCGTGGAAAAGGAACGCGCCCAAGTGACGCTCAACTGTATTGGCGACGGCGTTGCCAGCACCGATACCTCCGGCAATATCACATTCCTTAATATCGTCGCAGAGAGAATGACAGGCTGGTCGTGGCAAGAAGCGACAGGCTTACCCATGGCCAAAGTCTTCCAGATCCTGGACGCCACGAATCGCGAACGCATCCCGAACCCGATGGAGATGGCCGTGGGGCAGAACCGAACCGTGCACCTGCCGTCAAACTGTATCCTTGTCCGGCGTGACGGATTAGAAATGCCGATCGAAGACTCCGTCGCCCCCATCCACGACCGGGAAGGAGAAGTCACCGGAGCGGTAATCGTTTTCCGCGACGTGAGCGCAGCCCAGGCGATGGCGCTACAGATGGCTCACTCGGCCCAGCACGACTTCCTGACCGGTTTGCCCAATCGCATGCTCTTGAACGACCGGATTGGGCATGCGATCGCGTTAGCCGAGCGTCGCATGAAAAAGCTTGCGTTGCTGTTTTTGGACCTGGACGGCTTCAAACACATCAATGATTCCCTGGGACATCCGATCGGCGACAGGCTGCTTCAATCTATCGCCAAACGCCTGCTGGCTTGTTCCCGCAGTTCGGACACGGTAAGCCGGCAGGGTGGTGATGAATTCGTCGTGCTGCTTTCCGAGGTGGAGCAATCGGGCGACGCCGCCATTACGGCGAAAAGAATGTTGCAAGCGGTGGCGGAGCCTCATTCCATCAGCCACCACGATCTTCACGTCACCACCTGCATTGGCGTGAGTGTTTACCCCGACGACGGTCTGGATGCGGAGACGCTCATCAAGAACGCAGACATTGCCATGTACCAGGCAAAGGAGGATGGGCGTCAGAATTTTCAGTTTTTCAAGCCCGCCATGAACATCCGGGCCGTGGAGCGGCAATCCATCGAGGAGAGTCTGCGGCGCGCCTTGGAACGGCAGGAATTCGTGCTGCACTACCAGCCGAAGGTCTGTCTTAAGAAGGGAATAATTACCGGGGCGGAAGCCTTGATCCGTTGGACGCACCCCATTCGAGGGCCGGTCGCTCCGGCCCAATTTATTCCTGTGGCGGAAGAGTGCGGCCTTATTCTGCCCATCGGCAACTGGGTTCTTCGGGAGGCGTGCAAGCAAGCCCGGGCCTGGGCGGATGCGGGCCTTCCCCTGGCGACGATGGCGGTAAACATTTCCGCGGTGGAGTTCCGGGACGAGAACTTTCTGAAAGGGGTGTTCACCATCCTCAAGGAGACGGGCTTGGATCCGAGATCGCTTGAGCTGGAACTGACCGAAAGTGTTCTGATGAAGCGTGCCGAATCCACGGAATCCATCCTCAAAACCTTGAGGGCGAGAACGGTGCAGTTGGCGGTTGATGACTTCGGCACGGGGTACTCCAGCCTGAGCTACCTTCGCAAGTTTCCCATCGATGCCCTCAAAATCGACCAGTCGTTCGTGCGCCAGATGAACACCTCTCCCGACGAGACCACCATCGTGACCGCAGTGATCAGTATGGGCAGAAGCCTTAACCTGCGGGTCATTGCTGAGGGCGTGGAAACGCGAGAGGATATGGCATTTCTTCGGGCCCACCAATGTGACGAGGGGCAAGGGTACTATTTTAGCCGGCCGGTGCTTCCCCAGCAGTTCGCCAAGCTGCTGGAAACCGGCATGTCAGAGACGGTTCTCAACTGAAGTCTGAGTCAGTATTGTTCTTGTAGTTTGTTCCCCAGCGAAGGAAGATCGGCATTCTCTAGAGGAGGCTTAACATGAGTACAACGACGATTCAAATCATTGCCGGCGTCGCGGCCGTGATAGTTGGTGGCATCATCTGGCAGATCATATATCGCCGCAGACATAGACCAACCAAGTAATTGGCCTGGTGATTGGACGTAAGCACTCGCGAACGGCGAGACACGAACTGGGTACGAGCAACCCCGTGCAGGAGGAGGCGCTGGCGAGCCGCGTGAAGAGCATCAGTGATTTCTTGCTGACCAAGGTCAAGCTGCCGCAGTAATAGGAAGGGATATGAGTTTGGTATCGATCAAAACAGTTCTCCTGATCGAAGATAACGCCGGAGACGCTCGCTTGCTCCGTGAGATGTTCAACGAGCAGACCTCGCACGACACCAAATTGGTGCACGTGGAGTGCATGGGTGAGGCCGAGAATTACCTTGCGCAGCATGCCGTTGACATGATCTTCCTGGACCTGGGTTTGCCCGACGCCCAAGGGATGGAAGCGTTACGGCGGGCCCACGTCGCCGCGCCCCGCGCCCCTTTGATGGTGCTCACGGGATTGGACGACGAGTCGCTGGCCGCGCAAGCCTTACAAGAGGGCGCGCAAGACTATCTGATCAAAGGCCAAATCGAGACGCGCCCTCTTCTGCGCGCCATGCGCTACGCCACCGAACGCAAACGGGCGGAGGAAAGACTGCAAGAATACGAGAAGGCGGTGGAAGGTTTAGAGGAGATGATCTTCGTCGTAGACCGGGAATACCGCTATGTGATTGCCAATCGTGCCTACCTGAACCGACGGGGCCTGACGAGAGAGCAACTCATGGCGCGTTCAATCCCCGATTTCTTGGAAAAGGATATCTTTGAGAACGTTACCAAAAAAAGAATGGATGAGTGCTTCCAGGGGAAAGTGGTCAAATATGAAATTAGATATCCGTATCCGGGGATTGGCGAAAGGGACCTGTCCGTCTCCTACTTTCCCATTGATGGTCCAGCGGGTATCGATCGAATCGTTTGTGTTTTGCAGGATATCACCGCGCGCAAAAACTCGGAAAAGCACCTGGTGCAGATGGAGGGCAGATATCGCGGGCTGCTGGAAGCGGCTCCGGATGCCATGGTGGTGGTGAACCAAGTCGGAGAAATCGTTCTTCTGAATCTGCAAGCGGAAAAACAGTTTGGATACCGCCGTGATGAGCTCCTGGGGAAGAATGTGAAGACCATTATTCCGCAGGGCTTCGCGGAACGCCTGATTGCCGACTCGCTTCGCTCCGCCGAAGACGCGCTGGCGCAGCAGATCGAAACAGGGATCGAGCTTACGGGGCGGCGAAAGGATGGAAGCGATTTCCCCATCGAGATTATGCTGAGCCCGCTGGAAAGCGCCGAGGGAATTCTGGTGACGGCGGCGATTCGCAACATCACCACGCGCAGGGATGCGGAAAAGCACCTGGCACAGACGGAGGCCAGGTACCGCGGGCTGCTGGACGCTGCTCCGGATGCAATGGTGGTGGCGAACCAAGGCGGGGAGATCGTTCTGGTCAATGCCGAGGTGGAGAAGCTGTTTGGCTACAAGCGGGAAGAATTGGTGGGACAGAAGACCGAAATACTGGTGCCGGAGCGCTTCCGGAAAGACCATCCGTCACATCGTCTCGATTATCTCAACCAACCCCGGGCGCGTCCCATGGGAGCAGGGCGGGAACTGTACGGCTTGCGCAAGGATGGGTCCGAGTTCCCAATCGAAATCGGCCTCAGCCCGCTTCAAACCGGGGAAGGCATCCTGGTGACCAGCGCCATCCGTGACATCAGCGTGCGCAAGCGGGCGGAAGCGGAACGTATGCGCCTGATGACGGCGATCGAGCAGGCCGCTGAGGGCGTTGTGGTTACAGATGGGGAGGGGGCAATCGAGTACGTCAACCCGGCGTTTTCAGCCATGACGGGTTATAGCCGTGAGGAGGTTCTCGGCAAGAACCCCCGCATCCTCAAGTCCGGCAAACAGGACGCCGATTTTTACGCAAGCATGTGGGCCACCCTCCTTGCCGGTCAGGTGTGGAGGGGGGAAATTATCAACCGTCGTAAGGATGGGAATCTCTATAGGGAGAAGATGTCCATCACCCCGGTGCGCGACGAGCATAGAAAAATAACGCACATTGTCGCCATGAAAGAGGACATCACCGCCCGAAAACTCTTGGAAGACCAATTCCGCCAGGCTCAGAAGATGGAGGCCGTGGGACGGTTGGCCGCAGGAATGGCTCACGATTTCAACAACCTGCTCACGATCATCATCGGGTATAGCGATCTGATGCTCGATGAGTTTGTCTCCACTGATCCCAGGCGGGCCTACGCCACGGAGATTAAAGGCGCCGGAGAACGCGCGGAGGGCTTGACGAGACAACTGCTCGCCTTCAGCCGGCAGCAGGTACTGGCCCCACAGATTCTCGACTTGAACACCTTAATCGCCAACTTAACCAAGATGTTGAAGCGATTAATTCGTGAGGACATCGAACTGGTCTTCGAGGTAGGGCCCATACCAACGATGGTCAAGGCTGATCCGGGGCAAATCGAACAGGTCCTGATGAACCTGGCCGTCAACTCTCGCGACGCCATGCCTCAGGGAGGCAAACTAACCATCGAAACTTCCCATTTCCTGGTTGACAAGGCCAGTGGCAACACCCATTACTCCATGCCTGCCGGTTCTTACGTCATGGTGGCGGTGACGGACACCGGATGCGGGATGGACAAGGATGTCCAAGCCCACATTTTCGAGCCCTTCTTCACCACGAAGGAGCAGGGAAAGGGCACAGGACTGGGCTTGGCGACGGTCTACGGAATCATCGAACAGAGCGGGGGACATATCTGGGTTTACAGCGAGCTGGGAGTGGGTACAACTTTCAAAATCTATCTGCCCACGGCCGCCGGGGCCCCCGAAATAGCCGAGGAAAGTGTGGTTCCGGCTGGCGGCTCGGAGACCGTCCTGCTGGTTGAAGATGACGCCAGCCTTCGCGAACTGGCACGGATGGTCCTGTCAGCGCGGGGGGGGTACAAGGTTTTGGAATCGTCCGGCGGCAAAGAGGCCCTGGTGTTCGCGGGACAGCATCAAGGAACGATCCATTTGTTACTGACCGACGTGGTGATGCCGGGAATGAGCGGGCGTGAACTCAGCGAAGGCTTAGCCCCCCTGCGCCCCGAGATGAAGATTCTCTATATGTCAGGTTACACGGATGACACGGCGGTGCGCCATGGCGTGCTGGAGGAGGGAATGGCATTCCTCCAGAAGCCTTTTACGCCTGAGTCGCTGCTTCGCAAGGTGCGAGATGTATTGGATACTCGGTCGCAAACCTGAGTATCTGCCGAGCCGAGGCCCAGGCGGCGATTTGAGAGCCGGCCGGACGGCGCATTGCCTCCGGATTGCTTTCCGTCCGCGTGCTTACGGGGCGTAGGGGGCGGGACGACGGCGCCCAATGCGATCAAGGCATGCGCCCATAAACAATGCCTTTGTGCCTGTCGGCACTGAGTTGATCTTCTCACCTGAACAATTCCGCGGCCTTTTCCTTTTCGCCTTTGCGCTCATACCAAGGTCCCAGTTGATAGTAGGCTCCGTTATGTTTCGGTTCAGGCTTGATAGTTTTCTGAAAGTCTGCAAGCGCTCCATCTAACATGCCCTGGCAAAGAAGAATACGCCCCAGCCAAAAGTATGAATCAGCGTGGGTGGGATTCAAACTCCAGCACTTTGTTCAATTGAGTGGTTGCTTTGCTGATTTTATTGAGCCTGATAAGGACAATGAGTTCCCCGGAGGGGAACAATATCATTAGCCGTGGGTGAAACCCACGGATCGGGACCTCCGACCAACAGAGGTCTCGACCCTGAAGGGGGCGTACCACTTGTAGCGGCGGCAAACCACATTCAACCCCTGAGGGGTTGGTCATTCGTCAGGGGGGCATCGTTTCCGTGGGTTTCACCCACGGCTAATGACATTGGACCGCTTCGAGGTCCTCCGTGGAAATGTCTCTTTGATTGCACCTTGGTATGAGCGTTTCCTTATTCCCCGTCCAACGCCTTTCTCCTTTCCTTTCCGTAACTTCTCCGGGTAGCGACGATAAGTGTTTATTTTTCTTAAAGTTCTCAGGATGGGGACGAATCTGCGCCCAGCCGATTTTTTATCTCGTTTGTTTTCAGCATATTCTCAGGTAATACCTTCATTTTACCATCCTTTTTTCTCTCTTTTACCTAGGCTATGCAGCGCTTTAGCAACCCCTTCATTTTCAATGCTTTGACTTTTTGCGGCGGCCATTTGAATTCCCCATTTCTCCGCTAACCCTCTGCTTTTTCATAAACTTCTCAGGTACGCGGGGGCGCTTCCCTGTCTTCTTCCTCGCGCGCCTGGCGTTTGATCTTCAGGAGCAGGTTTGTGGTCCGCCAAACCTGCCGAAAGCTGGAATCTTCCATTCTCTGCATCAGCGCCGCGTTGGGGTGGGTAGGAGCGATTTCCGCAGCGCGTTCATAGGGCGTCGGCCCCGCCAGGCACTCCCGCAGGCAAGCCACGCGCTGAGCCTCGCAAAGCTCCGCCTGACGCATCAGGATATGCTCAAGAAGCTGGCGCACCGGCTCCCGCGCCTCCCATTCCTGCGCCGTGAGGTCCAGCTCTTGCGCCTCCACTTCGGCAGTGTCAGCCTGCTCCCGGCTTTCCTGTGGCTGGCCGGAATCCGGCGCGCCGAGCCCCCCGGGCTCCGTGTCGCTGCTCAGACCAAAAATCTCTTTGATCTTGATCAGGGCGGCGCGAGACTTCGCCTCCGAGCTTTGGCGATCCGTGACCTCATCGGGTTCGCCCGGGGCCGCCGCTCCCGGTTCCCGAAGCTGGTAGAAAAGGGCCAGAGCAATCTCGCCCCGTTCCTTCACCGCCCCCTCCTCGCGCAGGCTCTGCATCACCTCCAGGTCGCCGGGAGTGGTAACGTAATGCTCCCGCGCCACCGCTTGGGCGAGCGACTGCATACTGGCCCCCGTCATCTTCAGCCGCATCATCTGCGCGTGCAGCCGGTCCTCCCGGCTGTTGTTCACCTCCTTGGCCTGCCGCACCGCGTAGCCTTCCTGCATGCGGTCCGCGCGCTGACACCGCCACACGGCCCGCGCCTGGCAGTCCACCAGTTCCTCCTGCAAAGCATCGGTGGGATCCCATTTCTCCCAGAGCCCTTCCCGCAGCTTCTGGAACCGGGCGGGCTCTTCGCCGAGGGCGCGCAAGGCAGCCTCGCCCGGCTGCGCGTAAAACCCATGGCGCAGGTGGGCAGCGCGAATCCGCTCCCGCCCCTTCGCCGTGGAAGGCCCCGGTGAGCGCCTGCCGTTCGCCTGGCTGGCAGCAATTTTCTTTGCGGTTCTCGGCCGCTTTTTGGTGAGAGACATGGAAACCTCCAAAAGGCACTGGGGAGCGGCCCGTGGCGGGTGGTCCGTGGCGAGGGGATAGCGGCGAGCGGTCGCCAAGGAGCTCCCGGCCTGCTGCCGGGCGCCCATAGCCTGCTGCCTCCTGCTTTCTGCCTGCCGCCGTCTGTTCCCTGCCGACCCCTTGCACAGGTCCGCGGCCTTGCCCGTCCGCCACAGGGCGCTGGCCTAGGTATCAGTATAACACGGCTATCTTCCCCGTCAAGAAGGAAAGAGGCTACAGTTTGAACGGGAGGGATGAAGATAAACCCTCCGGCGGGATTTCAAGACAAATAATCCGGACAAAATCTCAGGACCTGGCCCTAACCCGCATTTCCCGCCACGAGTCTGGAAAGGCGGGGCCTTACAGGCTGCGGAAAAACTCAAAAGCGCTTTCATTCTGAGGAGCCGCAGGCGGTCCTGGGCATCGCGAAGGAAGAATCTCGCATTGCCTTGAAAATACTCAGAGCGCGATTCTTCGCGCAGTTTGCCCTGAGCGGCAGGGCGAGATTCTTCGCTGCGCTCAGAATGACAGCGAACGGGCTCAGGATGACAGCTTCGGAGCGTTTTTCCGCAGCCTGTTTAGTTCCACCGTTACCAGCCGTTCTTGAATATTGCCATGCCCCGCGTCCCGCGCCGCGGCAAGAGCCGCAGGGCCGTAATGCGGGCCCTGCGCTACCTAGTGTGGTGTCCCGGATAAGATTTGACAATGGCATGTTGCAAGGACCCCCTCACCCCCGGGCCCCTCGGTCGCCACGGCCACCGAGGGGAGGATGGATTTTATTGCCCTCGCCCCTTTGGTGGCGCGCATCCGGCCTAATCGCCAGCCGGGGCGGGCCGGGTGAGGGGGTCTCGCCTATTGTCAATTCTTACGTGGGACACCACACTAGCTTGGGAAATGACTTCCTGGGGTCGCCCCGTCGGGTGTTACAGGAAATAAGCAGTTAGGGCGCATAAGGCAGGCGGCGCGCAGGATGGCCGTTCGCAGGGAAGCCGGTTATGAAGACGCTCCCCTCCTCAGTTGAGGAGGGGGTAGGGGGTGGGGCTGATTGCGACTAGATTTTTTTGGCTTCAGGAGATAACCACCCCGGCGCTCGGCGCGCCACCCCTCCTGAATCAGGAGGGGAGTTACCACAAGCATTTTCATCCTTCGTGGCGAACAAAGGCTCATGCGCGGCGGCGCGGCAAGGCCCCGCGCCGTGGCAAGAGCCGCAGGGCCGTAATGCGGGCCCTGCGCTACCCATTTGGGCGTAATTTCACTCGAATATTTTTCCCTAGGGGCCGGTGGGCGACGATCTATTCGCGCGCGGCGAAGACTGTGCTGTTCGGCGGGCAACGCGGAAAGGGCTGGGGACTGAGGGCCTCGGGGCTTGGGACTAGCCCGCATTTCTCAACACGCCTGGACGGGTGCTGCCGGAAGGGCGGAGCTAAAGAGGAATTACGTCTTGTGCTTGCCGCGCTGAAGGAAGCGATGAATGTCGGGCCAAAATTCTTTCAACTCGTAACCGGCGGCATCCAGCAGAACTTGTGTGCCCCAAACGTCGGAGCTGCTGGCGAGCGTATGGGGGCCGGGATGGTAGGCATTGGAGACGCCCGCGGCCAAGCCATTACCCAGAACTTCCGAAAAGTTGAACTGAGTTTTTCCCGAGTCCGAGCGCGTGATTGCAACCCGCACGGCGGCGTGGAAGAAACGGTGGAAGAAATTTCCTGTTCCCATCTGGTAGTAGCGCGGGTCTTGGTGTAACAAAGCGGGGAATATGGCGCCCGTCCCGAAGTTTCCGATGATGGCGTCGGTGTACGCCGTTCCGAAGCGTTTGGAATAGCCAATAAGCCCCTGGCCATAGGTGGGGTCCGCGTTGTCGGCTTGACTAACGCTCGCTTGGATGCCTATGAACGCGAATTCAACCGGGTCGAAACACCCCTGCGCCACCGTCTTGAATTTTTGCCCGGTCGTAAGCGGAGGTAGCGAGGAAGCCTTTTCCACGGTCAAAAGGTTGGGCAGCGCCCAGAAGATTCGGTCATCTTTTGGATGTTGAGGGGCTGCATCGGTTTGGCTTGTGCCGGCTCCAGGATCCTTCACGGATTTGGTTTGGGTCTGTGGTGTCGTCGGAGAGGGTGGCTGCCCTACCTCTTGCGCCGGCAATTGATGCGAAATAGTCAGTGTACAGGCAAAGAGAATGGCCAGAAAGCTGCCGCGCACCGAAACGTGTCGTTTAATCATCAACTGTGCAATCTCCACGCATACGTCTCGGCCGAGAGGCTATACGCTCAAGCGCGCCTTGCGGATCGGCTACCTTGTATAGCTTACTACATTCGACGCAAAAGCCCTCAAATAAGTTACTTACGGCCCTATCTTCCTGAAAACACAACCCGTTTATTAACGAATCTCACCGGATCAACGCCCGATGGGGTTATAAGTGGCGTCCCAACCACTGAACGGTGCGGGCGATCACTTCCTGTTCCCAGCGGATGGAAGTATAGACGTGGTCCGCTCCCGCAATGACGGCGAGCTCCTTGGCTTCGGCGCCGGCAGCCTGGTAGAAGTCATGGGCGTGGGAAAGGGGGACAGCTTCGTCCTTTTCCGGATGGATGATCAGCGTAGGGCCCTTGTAGCGCGCGAGATGGCGAATGGGTTCGACCTTCAGCATGTCCTCAATAAGGCGTGGGGAGATTTCGCGGGCTCCAATTTCGGCGGCGCCCGGCTTGCCCGGAATCCCCTTTGCCGATTGCTTAACCAGATCGCGCAGTCGGGCCGTGTGCGCGACGGCGCTCCAGAGCACCACCACCTTAGCCTGGACGCTGGTGGCGAGGGCAGCAGCCACGGCTCCTCCCAGAGAAAGTCCCAGCAGGCCCACGTGCTTCGGGTTGATGCCCGGTTGCCCGCGCAAGAAGGCCACGGCCGCCCGCCCGTCGGCAATCTCCCCGCGGAGCGTCATCTCACGGAATTCGCCGTCGGACTCCCCCGACCCATAGAAATCGAACCGCAAGGAGGCGAATCCGGCTTGCGCCAAGGCTCGCGAGCACTTCACGAACATCCCATGCGATTCCATGCGATTGCCCGTAAATCCATGAAATAGCACCACTCCAGGCGCGGGCTGCTTAAGCGCGAGAGGGGGCAAATGCAACATGCCCCGCAGCGTTTTGCCCTTGGGGTTGGGAAACTCCACAAATCGCTCGACTCCGGCATTCTGCACCAGGACATGACCTCTTGATGGGATGCACATCATCTTATCAGATTGTGTCGAGGGATGGAATTCGGTGACGCTGTGGGTGCTGCCCAAATTAGGACAGCACCCATCTTGAACTTTGCTTGACAACGGCGGGGTCGCACGATATTCTAAAGGCGAACAAAAGACGAAAGTAATGCAAAAGCCTTCGACCGGCAAAATCCGTGTGGGCCCTGCGGGTTGGTCCTATGCCGACTGGGAGGGCATTGTCTATCCCCGCAGCAAGCCGCGCGGCTTCCACGAAGCGGCCTACTTGGCAGAATATTTCGACACCATCGAAATCAACACCTCCTTCTACAATCCGTTGCGCGCGGAAGTGGCGGCGGCGTGGGTGGAAAAGGTTCAGCGCAACGCCTCGTTTCAGTTTACCGCCAAGCTTTGGAAGCGCTTCACGCATGAGCGCAACGCCAGCCTTCAGGATGAGAAAGCCTGCAAACAGGGGTTTGAACCGCTGGCGGCCGCCGGCCGGCTGGGGGCTCTGCTCCTACAGTTTCCGTGGTCGTTTAAAAACACGCGGGAGAATCATGAATACCTGAGCGGGCTCTTCCTGCAGTTCATGGAGTACCCGCTGGTGGTCGAGGTGCGTCACAGCTCGTGGAACCAGGCGGAGACTTTTGACTGGCTGCGCGCGCAGGAGGTGGGCTTTTGCAACATCGACCAGCCGGTTATCGGCCGCTCCCTTGCGCCCAGCGAACACGTCACCATGCCGCTGGGCTACGTGCGGCTGCACGGGCGCAATTACGAACACTGGTTTACCTCTGGCGACCGTCCGCAAGAGCGTTACAATTACCTCTACAGCGTCGAGGAGCTGAAACCTTGGGCGGAGCGCGTTGCCAGCATCGCGCGCACCGCCGATGTCGTTTTCGTGATCACCAACAATCACTATCAGGGAAAAGCCATCGTCAACGCTCTACAACTGGTCGGCATTCTACGCGGGCCGCCCCTGCCTGTGCCGGAAAATATGCTTGAGCATTATCCGCAACTGGCGGAGATCGCGCTAACGCGGACCGTGCCTTCTGAACCGAAACAAAGTGACCTGGCTTTTGGAGCGTTCCCGGCTGAGGAGTAGGGGGCAGGTTGAACAGCGCCGCCGAGCCCCAATCAAAACCAGCTTCTTCGTGTCCTCTGCGCCGCAAAGGACACAGCGCGGCGGAGCCGCAACCAAAATCGTGCCATGACCTTCCCGGCCATGCTCGACCACGGGCAGGACATACGTGGCACGAAATCTTCGCGCGTCACGAAGAATCTCGGGATTTGTAGTACAGAGAAAAATCTTCCCGGAAGAACAAGGTCTCAGGACCTGGTGCGGCAGAGAGCACACGCCCCCAGTTCACCTTAAACCGGAATGCCGCCGCGGGCGGCCCCAAACTCCGACGCGGTTTCGAATCCCAACCGCGCCAAACTCGTAGGAGAAGACCATCCTTGGTGCTGTCCTAATTTCAGAGGTAGCCCCGGTTTCCAGCCGGCATTGAGCCGCCAAGATGGCGGCGCTACGTTCAAATTAGGACGGCACCCATCCCTTGCGAAATGCATTGCTGGTGGTAAAGTTTGATGTAGATTCGGCTTTATGCCGCCATAGGGCGAGGTAAACTCGCCGATACCACAGCAGATCAAACCACCCCAGAGCATCGGTAGTGGCGCATTTTGGCTTTTGGAGCGGCGGCCTCTGAACTCCGACTTCTTAATTCCATAAATCCCGGCGCGCAGCGAGCGCCGCTCCAGCAAACTACACCCCTCCCAGACCATTTGACAGTTGGAAAGTACCGCTGATAGCATGGAACGGTTGCGCGTCGCCGCCGGGATCCCGCGGAGAGAATCTGGTCGAAGCCTTCCCTAAGAAAGCGCCGCGCATACGTCAATTTGATGAAAGAGTTGCCCACCACGTCCCCGTCGTCTAGCCCGGCCTAGGACACCGCCCTTTCACGGCGGTAACACGGGTTCAAATCCCGTCGGGGACGCCAACATTCTAAAGAAGTTATCGAAATTGCTTGTTCCGCCCGAGGGTTCGAAAGGGTTCGATAAGAAAACAACGCGGACCTTAGCCCACCTTCTGGGCAGCTTTTCGCGGCAAAATCAATCTCACAACTTTGGTCTGGGCTTGGCGCTTTGCCGGGGTCATCGCCTGCGTGTAAACGTCGGCCGTGACCCGGTAATTGGCGTGACGAAGCAACTCTTGAATGGTTTTGATGTCTTCCCCATTTGCTTTCATGAGTGTTCCGAAGGTGTGCCGGAGCGTGTGCCAGCCAACATCCCCCCGAATGCCGATGGCTTCGAGTCCAGGCTTTAGTTGGGCGCGGAACAGCGCGCCTGGCCAGTACGGTTGCCTCCCGCGCCTGTGCGGGCTGGCGAAGATCCAGTCTTCCGTCCGATTGTAGGGAGCCTTGAGCCTCCAGTTCCACAACTGTTCTGCCAGTTCGGCGTCGAGTGGTATGGGTTTGTGCGAGGCTTCCGTCTTGCAAGGCCCGATCTTCTGCTTGACCACAGAACGGGTGACGTTGATCTCTAGTTTCTCGAAATCGACGTCCGCCCACTTGAGGCCCAGCAGTTCGCCGACTCGCAGCCCCGTGGAGACGTCCAGCAGAACCGCGGTACGACACGGCTCCCCCAGATGCGCCAATAGGGCCTGAATCTGCTCGATTGTGAGAATGGCTGGGATTTTGGAACGCTTGGCGCTTTGCCGAACGGCTGTAATGGGATTGCGATTGGTCCACTCCCAGCGGATTGCGTGACTGTACAGAGCACTCATGATGTTTCGGATTTTGGCCCTGCTGCCCTGCGCCAACGGTACTGAATGCAACCATTGTTCCACTTGGACGGCTTTCACGTCGCTGAGGCGATATGATTGCCAGCGAGGCAGAATCCACTTCTTCAGATAACCCTCGTACGTTTCCTGCGTGGCATAAGATTTCCGGCCCTCCACTCCGACGTAGTCGTGCAGCTTGTGCGGCTGGCCCTTGGAAAAGGTATCGGGCATCTCGTGCTCTCGGTAATGCTGAACCAGAGTCTCGATGCTGATGGCCTGGAGTTGCTGACGAGGGGTTTGTGCATTGATGGTCAAACGCAAGGCGTCTACCGTTTGTTGTGCGGCGGCTTCGGTTTTGAACTCGTCGACCGAACCGACCACTGCCTTGCGATACTTCTTGGTGCCGTCGATTTGAGTTTCGTACCACCTGAAGACCCATACTGCCTCACCTGACTTACGTCTTACACGTTTCAGACTTCCTTTTTGGTATCGTGCTCGCCTTAACATTTCTTCTCCTTTCGGTTAGGCGGCACGGATGGCTGAGTACAGCTTACCCGAGTCGCTCGGCGTAAGTCGAGGAGTTGGTTCGACCCCAAAACCCCAGGGTCAGGTCGTCATCTTTCGCTCCAACCACCGATTCAGTGTTGACGCCCGGAAAGCCCACAGCTTGCCGATTCGGACGCCTGGGACCTTCCCGTCCCGAGCGAGCCTTTGCAGAGTTTTCGGGTGGATCTTAAGAAGAGCTGCCGCTTCTTCGCTGTCGAGAACCGGCTCGAATGTAGGCTGAAGTTGAATCGGAAAGTTTGAATCAGCTCCAATTTTTGGCGCAGGCTCCGGCGAGTAATGTCCGCTCCCAGTTCCATTTCTGCCTCTGTGCAGATTCTCCTCGATTTGCGTAGTCGGTCCTTGCCTCATGCTTTTCCTCCAAAACAATTCCCAATGGGAAAAACTGTCAGGAGGGTCTGATCAATTTCCCACCATGGGCATCCTGTCCCCAACGCTAGGCTTTGCCCGCCGCCCGAACCCGGAGTGTCACTGCTCCAGCCTGAAATGGCCACCTCCTAAACTTGATAAGCTGAACTATTTTTTCTGTCAAACGGCCATCACGGAGCTCTCCGCGCGATCGGGACGGGTACGCTTAGCAAACATGCGAAGAAAGGCTAATTCGCCTGGCGTCTGACACTTAGCGCGCCTGTAGGTTACAAGACCTGGTAAGTTGTGGGGGGACCAACGTAGGATATTGAGTTTTGTGAAATGGCAACGCATCAGAGACTGTGAGTGCGGCGCGGCCCCAGAGGTAAGTAATAGTTAAAAAGCAGTTTGGAGCGAAGAGCACGAGGCCTAGGGGACACAATCCCAGCCTTGCCAGCTGCTCCCAGCATGCAAGGACTGTGTCTTGAGAAATCATTGGACCAGCGAAAAATATGTGGCACCAATCGTGCATTGAATGGTGTCATCTTCAGTATGTAGCGTCGGTTCATTAGGTCCGAGTTGCGGCTCGCGCGACCCTACAATTGCTTTACGACCTTAATCGCCTCTAGGACTTGATTGTCACGCCCGTTCCTGAGTGCCTCGCGCGATAGCTGGACGACGTGATCAGGTTCGACCCCATTTCCTTCGAGCGTGTTCCCATTCCAAGTGCGGAACCCCACGACAGGCAGGCGCAAGACAAATTCATGCCCC
>JBEKQO010000270.1:0-10435 GCA_049519635.1 Terriglobia bacterium
ATGGGGGAACACCTATCTCGCCCCTTCAGGGCTGGCGGCAAAATTTGGGGATCATCTTAACCCAGGCCGCTGGCCTGGGCTTCGTTATTTCGCCCCTTTGGGGCTGAAGAAATTGGAAGGGAGAAAGACCGCGTCAGAGGGGAAACGGTGCCAGAGGGGAAACGGTGTCAGTGGAAACGGTGTCAGTGGAAACGGCCGGCTGGCGCAGACTCCTGTCTTTGGGGGCCTGCGATCGCGAAGGCACCTCTATCCTGCAATGTCAGACGCAGAGATTGAAAAGCATCTCTGCGCCAGCCGGGGATCACCGATGTGGCCTGGGACCGGGCCTCGGGAAACGGTGGATGAAACAGTGTCAGGTACCTTTCTCCTCCCCGGGGTTTAGGTGCTGCTACTTGGGTGGCGGCTCGACCCTGCCGAGAGCCTCGTCGGTGGCCAGTTCGAGTTCAGGCGTTTCCTCTGCGGTTAAGTCCCGGATTTTTTTCTGGAGAGCCGACTGGGGAATTGCACGTAACTGACAAGCGATGCTCTGGATCGAGGTTCGCCGCCCACCAGCGGGTAGCGCACAGGTACGCGGACTTGGCGTTCCTGTGCGGCTCTTCCTCGCGCGCTTTCGCGAACCAGCAGATTAACACTGCCTTTACTTGGGAAGAACCGCGGAAGAGACCCCTCATCCGGCCCGCGACGGCTGGTGAGAACGCCTGTCGCGGTCCACCTTCTCCCTACGGAGAAGGAAAACACAGTCTTAGCGCGCGGGCGCGCTCAAAACGCCTTTTTCCCTCTCCGAGGGGAGAGTGTGTCCGGCAACCGGCCTTCTCACCAGCCGGGGCCGGACGGGTGAGGGGTCACTTTCTCGCGTTGTCCCTCAATGTCCCCCTTGCATCGATAACCTTCCGCACAAACTCGTCCGGGTGCTCCAGAACCATGGCGTTCGGAATGCGCAATAATCGTATGCCGAGAGTCCGCAAATGGTCTTCTTTCGCGGCGTCCCTGCGCATCTGGTCGATTTGCGAATGGACGCCGCCATCAAGCTCAATGGCCAGTCGGTGTTCGAAGCAGTAGAAATCCAGGAAAACGGCGTCACAAACTGTTTTTTTGCCCCCCGCCGTACCCGCCCGCTAGTAGGTGGGCGTGACCACGGTTAATTCTGCAAAGATTTGAAAATCGTCCGGGTTGAAGGTGAATTCGAATCGGTTGGGCCGGGTGCCCAAGAAGGTGCGGGTTTCGCGGGAAAGGTGGGCGGAGTGATTGTCCAGAACCAGGCGAATGCGGGCCTCGGCGGGATACCGGGCATCCAGCAGGCGCAAAAATTCGATGAACTCGGCACTCCGGTGCCGCTCCCGCACCAAACCCAAGACCTCGCCATTCCACAGATCAATACCCGCCAACAGCGGCAGGGTGCCGTGACGGACGTACTCATTATCCCGGCCCACCGTGGCGTGCGGGCCGGGTACCGGGGGCAGGTCGGAAGCGGTGTTTCCCAGGGCTTGAATTCCCGGCTTCTCATCGTACGACAGCACCGCCGTCAACTCCCCGGGCGCGCCCGCTTGGTGCCACAGTTCCACTTGCCGGTATCGAAAGGATGCAAGATTGGTAAATGATGGGGGGGGGCGAGTAGAATGGTTTGATTGAGCAAGAGACCACAACAGGACATCCCGGAAATGGCGGCATAAATGACGGACCCACACAACGAACAACACCGCACGATTCTGCAAAGAATTGCCCATCAGGCGATGGTGGCGAAAGGGCTCATCCCGGACTTTCCGCGTCAAGCGCTCGCCGAGCTCGACGGAATCCACGGGCCGGCGACCGCGACGGATGGCTCGACCCGCGATCTCCGGAAGTTGCTCTGGTGCTCCATTGACAACGACGATTCGCGCGATCTGGACCAGCTCACCGTTGCCGAAGCTTTACCCAACGGAGCGGTCAAGGTTCTGGTGGCAGTTGCCGACGTTGCCGCGGTCGTCAAGAAGCGAACGGCCCTGGACGATCATGCGCGGCAAAACACCACCTCGGTCTACACGGTGGCCGCGACGTTTCCGATGCTGCCGGAAAAGCTCTCCACCGATCTGACCTCTCTTAACTACGCATCCGACCGCCTGGCCGTCGTTGTTGAAATAGTTCTCGCCGGCGACGGAGCGCTGCAGAGCTCGGACATTTATCAAGCGACGGTGCGGAATTGGGCCAAGCTCGCTTACAACAGCGTGGCCGGCTGGCTGGAGGGAAGCGGACCGATGCCACCCGAAATCGGCGCGGTCGGCGGTTTGGACGAAAATCTGCGGCTCCAGGACCATGTGGCCCAGAAGCTGCGGGCGCTCCGCCACCAGCAGGGCGCGCTCGATCTGGAAACCATCGAAGCGCGTCCGGTCTTTACCGGAGATGAGCTCACGGACCTGGCCGTCGATAAAAGGAACCGGGCCAAAGACATTATTGAGGACTTCATGATTGCCGCCAACGGCGTGGCCGCGCGATTCCTCGCGTCCAAGAAGTTTCCCTCACTGCGGCGCGTGGTTCGCGTACCCAAACGCTGGGACCGAATCGTCGAGGTTGCCGCAGAACGAGGTTCAAAGCTGCCCAAGGAACCTGACGCCAAGGCCCTGGAGCAATTCCTCTTGTCGGCGAAAGCCGCTGATCCTCTGCGCTTTCCCGACCTCTCCACTAGCGTTGTTAAACTCTTGGGACCGGGTGAGTACGTCGTCCAACTGCCGGGAGGCAGTGTCACCGGGCACTTCGGCCTTGCGGTCAAGGACTATGCTCACTCCACCGCCCCGAACCGCAGATTCCCCGATCTGATTACCCAGCGGTTGCTGAAGGCGGCGATGGCAGCAAGTGCCGTGCCCTACGAGAATGGTGAATTGGCAACTCTTGCGCAGCACTGCACCGAAGAGGAAGGCGCAGCGAAAAAAGTGGAACGGCAGGTCACTAAATCCGCGGCAGCAATCATGCTGCAATCAAGGATTGGAGAACAGTTCGATGCGATTGTCACCGGCGCATCGGCGAAAGGCACGTGGGTCCGTCTTTTGCATCCGCCCATTGAAGGAAGACTGGCGAGCGGTTTCGAGGGCCTGGATGTGGGTAACCAACTCCGCGTGCAACTGGTCCGCACGGATGTGGAGCGCGGCTTTATCGACTTCAGGAGAGTGGCCTAAGGTGGGAAGAGGTCTATCAACCGAAGCTAATAATAATAAACCTTTCAGACCGCGGATCAGGCCTGTAGTCATGCACGTTTACTCGAAGCGGACTTCAGCACAGCGATCAGATCGATGAGCACCAACGAATTCGCCGCAGATTGTTTTAGGTTCAATCCATGATTTTCGCGATGAAAAAGCTGCTGCGATTGGCGCTCAGAGGGCGGTCCGGTATATGTTATTTCTCGGTCGAATTCTGAACACGCAAAACTCCTGCTAATCCCGGTTGATATGCCACCCGCAAGAGCAGGAAGGTGTCACTTGGCTACAGATTACAAGCTAATGATGCAGAACCTCACGCAATTCTACGATTTTACCGGCAAAGAAACCTTGGCGGTAGGAGCAGGTGGCGGCCAATTTGTCGAGCTTGCCCGCAGGACCAAGAAATTGATTGCCATTGATAAGGGACTTATTGCCATTCGCCAGTTGGAGACGAGGGTCGCAGCCGAAGGGCTGCAAAATCAAGTAGATATTGTCACTGCGGATTTCTGCGAAACTTCGCTCCATGGAGACGTTGTGTACTTCGAGTTTTCCCTGCACGAAATGGACATTCCAGAGATAGCACTACGGCACGCCTTGACGCTAGCTCCTGAGGTTCTTGTTTTCGACCATCTGCCTGGTTCCACTTGGGCGTTCCATACCCTTGATGAGAACAAAGTCCGGCGCAGTTCAGACGCCCTGGCGCAATTCCATTGTCTGCGCCATCAGGCGTTCCGCACCGAACAACACTTCCAGGACTATGCCCAGCTACTGGAAAAGATATCCTGCCATGGCGAGTTGGCCATGCAGCGGACGCGGCGATTCATGGGTAGCTCAAAGATAATAATTCCGATGACATATGGCTTAACATTGGTGGCAGGTTTCCCCCCGTCCGCTTAAATATCGCGAGTGAAGCGCATAAGGTAGGCAGCGCCTTATCCCCGGCGGCCGCCAGGGACAAGCAAGCTGCCCGTCAAATTAAGCGCGGAAGAGCACAGGACCACGACCTTGTGGCGGTTTTCCATACTTTTAACGCAGTAGCCCGACTTTTAGGCATTTTTCTCTTGACAGTTTATCGCCAATAAGGCACGTTTAGAAAATTGCATACCAACAATTCAGGAGGCACCATGTCAGATCCTAACGAAATTAAGAAGCAGACGTCTGTTAACTCGGAAGATACCCCGAGCGAAGCATCTAAAGATCTCGATGAAATCAAGGAAAAGGACTTAGGCAAAGTCAGTGGGGGCGGCGGTGGGAAGTTTGACCTCACGTACGCTGACTGTCTCTAACCTTCGTCTCTTCAGAACTTGGCGTCAAAAGAGTCGATTTCCTGACGGAAATCAAGATTCTCTGGCTGTGGCCGACGGCTTGCAATCGTCGTCGGCCCAGGGAATCCGTCGAGGGTTACGCATTGAGTCAGCCGAAAATCCCCCCCCCTTCAACAGAGTCCACGGGTACCTCTGCAGTTCAGTCCTTGAGCCTGCTACTGGTCTTTTATCTCAGCACCAAGTGTAATCTGGAGTGTTCATATTGTAACGTGGATGCAGGACCGCGGGGGTACCGCCCCGTTCTGGATCCGCACATTTTTGAGAAATGGCTGGAAGCGTTTGCATCATTGGAGCCTTCCGAAATTTCTCTCCAACTTCACGGCGGGGAGCCGTTGATGGTCGACCCTCCCGTTGAGCTGTTTGCCGCCATCGCTATGAATATGCTGGCCCGGTATCCGGGGACGAAACTCGGGAAACTGGCAATTCAATCCAACGGCCTGACTCTCGATGAAAGCAGGCTTGATAGTCTGGCGACGGCCGGTGTGAGGGTCAACATTTCCATTGACGGACCTGCGGAGATTCACGACCATCACCGCGTTACTGCCACGGGCCGGGGGAGCCACCGTGATGCTCTCCGCGCCCACCACCGCCTGCGCGCACGCGGGAAGAACACCGCCGTTATCACCGTCGTCACGGATCCACAAGACGTTATTCCGGCCGTAAAGTTTTTTCTGGACGAGGGATTTTGTGAAGCCCGAATGAACCCCTTGCGCCCGGAGGGGCGGGCCGTCTCCCTCCGCAACTGGGATGATACGACGTTCATGCGCGAAATGGCCGGTCAATACTTCCGCGCGGCACAGCTCATCGCTGCGCACAATCGTCGCTTCCCGCAGGCGCCATTTGTTGAGCTCAACATGGCGAGCTTGATGGAATCGATGATTGACCCAAACGGCGCCGCGAGGGTCAATTGGACTTTCGTGGTCGACGACCACGGCAATCTATGGGCACATCCGGGAGGTTACGGCATCGACGCTATGCGCCTTAGCCGGGATGAGGTTCCGAACGCGGATATCCTTCGCCGGACTCTAGGCTTGGATAGCTTTGCGGGTCTCTCCACGGGCGTGCTGATGCGGGCTTTCCAAAAATTCCGTCCGGGGCTGTTCACGCCCTGCGCCGAATGCCGATCACCGGACGTGTGTGTGCCTGTTTATGGTCCGAAAAGCAGCACTGAGATGACAAGGCCGATGTGCATCTGGCGGAGGGAGCTTACGAACCACCTGGAAGGTTGGCTTCGCGAGGCGCCCGAGACTGCCAGCCAGATTACCCGCTGTGACCGGGTGGGTTGCCTAACGTAAGGGAGCAAAGATGTCACCTGGTGAGCGGGGCGAGGCCATCGACCCCACAGTGCGCGCGATCCTTGACGATGTCATCATTCAGGATGAAGGGTGTTCCTTTGTCGACCATTACGTGACTTGGATTATGACCCTCAGAAAGCTTCCGCCTCCGGAGAATTCCCAGGTGTTTCTACAACTGGCTGCCCTCGCGCACCAATTCTTTGACGCCGACTGCAAGCCCGTGGCGGCGAGTCTGGCGGCACTGGCGCGAATCGGCCTGGACCGTTTGGTGAAATCGGAAGCGCGCCAGGCGCCGCGCTGACCGGCCTCAGATCCCACTGCCACCGAGCGCCTACAAATTTTGGCGACGAACGCCGGGTCAGAACTGAAAACGCAAAATCCGCATGACCATGCCACTCTCCACATCCTCGACGGCGAAGCAATTTGAAGAGTGCGGCTACGCCGTTCTGAAAGAATTATTGGACCCGCAGGACGACCTGAACGCTTTACACGTCGAGTACAGTGCTTTGTTGGATACCTTGGCGAGTCGTTGGCATGCTGAGGGCATTCTGCCGTCTGCCTATCAGGAGTTGGAACTGGGTGACAGGTTTACCATGGTGCTCGGCAAAATGCACCCATCCTGTTTACAGTATTTTGATATTACCCTGCCCAAGAACCAGATTACGGAAGAAACGCCGGTGCACCTAGGCCCCGCCGTGTTCCATCTCATTCGTAACCCTCGCCTGCTCGACGCGGTCGAGTCCATTATTGGGGCCGAGGTTTATTCCAATCCGATGCAGCGCGTACGGATCAGGCCGCCCCAGCACCTGCTGTCGAAGGAACATTCAAAGGCCCTTGCCGCGGCCACGCCCTGGCATCAGGACCTGGGCGCTGTCTTGCCCGAGGCTGACAATTCCGACATGCTCACGGTATGGGTTCCCATGACCGAGGCCACACCAGAAAATGGATGCTTACTTCTTATCCCCGGCAGTCACAAGGGCGGTCTCTTGCCTCACTCCACATCAGTTCCCGGCACAAAGCAACAAGCGGCACTGCACATTCCTGATGAATTCGTCGATGGAAGGAAAGCAGTTGCAGTGCCCTTGTCGCCCGGCGACGTACTTTTTTTACACAGGAACACCCTTCACGCCTCGTTGCCGAACTTGAGTGCAGGCACCCGCTGGAGTTTTGACCTTCGCTACAACCCCATGGGTCAACCGACGGGAAGGCCAGTTTTTCCGGGGTTTATAGCGCGCAGCCGGCGCCGTCCCGAACAGGAGTTGTCCGATCCCGGCGCTTGGGCCCAACTGTGGATTGATTGCCGAAAGCGCCTGGCCGGGACACGCTCGTTGCGATTCTATCGCTGGGACGCCATGGTAGCTATTTCGTGAGAGTCAATTACGGCGCGTTTGACAAGGTGTACCGGAGACTCAGAGCGGAGGGTTCGGATTGGAACACCCCGGAACAACTCGGCGAGACCGTGAGTCTCATCTCCAAATTTTTCGACAGGGCCGAGGTGCCGCGATCGGGAAGAGTGCTGGAGCTCGGCTGTGGTGCCGGAGACCTCTCCCTTTGGCTTGCCGGCCAAGGGTTCGAAGTCTTTGGCGTGGATATTTCCCCTACCGCCATCAACTGGGCCCGGGAGAAGTTCAGCGCGCGACGACTGAGTGGTAACTTCCGCGTTGCCTCAGTCCTCGACCTGGCTGAATTTGATGAGGGCTTTTTTGATATCGTGTTGGATGGGCACTGCTTTCACTGCATCATTGGGGACGATCGAAGATTGTTTCTATCCAATGTCTACCGGGTACTCAGACCCCGGGGTATTTTCCATGTCGCAACGATGTGCGGAGAAATTCACGATCCGGAGGTGCGCGCCGCGTTCGATCCCGTCACCCGGTGCATTATGCGCGACGGGATGGCCATTCGCCAGATTGAAACCGATGTCCATATTCTCCACGAGATCGAAAGCGCAGGCTTTCGTATACTCCACTGGGAAATCGATCCGCCCACGACGCTCCAAGATCAGGGGGACATTCTGGTTAACGCAACCAGGTAGTCGAGAGCGACTCTTCCACCCATACTCCCGTTGGCAGCAGAATGACTGAGCCGAAAATCCATCGCCAAGAACCTAGATCGAACCTGCCTCAAGCGGATTCCGGCGTCGAGGCGCTGTCGCGTATCCGCACTCTTTTGGGAGACAAAGCGGCGGAGAGGTTTGTTCCGTTGTGGCGTCAGTGGGTGCGAAGTGGATTTATCAGTGGGGAGAGATTCAACCTTATCGGTGACAAGATGCTCGCGGCATGCATCAAACTTGGCGGTTTGAAGCCGTGGGATAGCGTACTCGAGGTGGGTTGCGGCATCGGTAGAAACACGTTCCCACTCCTTGGCCATTTGGCGCCTTCCGCAGCCTATGAAGGCTTTGACGTGACAACTTCGGGTATTCGCTGGCTCCGGCGTTATGTTACACCGAAGTTTGCCCACTTTCGATTCCAGCAGGCAGCCAAAATCTATAGCGGCCTTTACAATCCGCAAGCCGGCGGCGATGCCGCCACTTTTAAATTTCCCTACCCGAAAGGCAGCTTTGATCTTGCCCTTGCCGTCTCCGTCTTCACGCACATGGCGCCGCTGGCAGTATCGCACTACCTTTCGGAGATTGCGCGCACCCTGAAGCCCCACGGTAGGCTGTTGTGCACGTGCTACTTGCTGGATGATTCGGCGCTGGCGATGGTGCGCGCCGGGCGTTCAGCAATCGGCTTTCCTAACGATTTTGGCTCTTATCGGCTGCAGAAAGTTTCGATGCCTGAATTCGCCGTCGCCTTCGACAAGAATTACTTTCTCCAAAGTGCAAACGAGGCGGGGCTTAATCTCAAAGGCAAAATCAAGCCTGGCTCCTGGCGCAACGAGGGGGGTCACACAGGCCAGGATTTAGTTGTCCTGGAGAAGCGGCTGGAGAAAAACGCTTCGTGCAATTCTTCCGCCGTCCCAACAAGGGCCGGCGCAGGGTGATCAACCATTTGGCCGGGCAAAGCTCAGATAGGCTTCATCCTGCCACAACTGCCTTTTCACGGCCGTGATGTTCCCATAATCCAATTCCTGAAAATGCGGCGGCAGTATGTTTCCACGCGCCCAGAGGGAGTAAGTGATGTTTCCGTCCGTCCGCATCTCCTCGTTCTTATTGTAAAGGTAAGACTCCAGAACCGCGCGCAAGTACACATACTTGGAAGGACGCGAGCATACCTTGAAAATGTCGATGTCGGAGCACTCAAGGTATCCGTGCTCGTGCAGTTCCCACGGCAACAAGGTCTGTAGCGCGTACCGCTCATCCCAGTTGGTAAGGGCAGCCACCTTTTCGTTCGCGGGATTGCGAGGGCGATAGCAGTTTCTGCACAGGCACAACTCGCAACCGTAACTGCATCCGGTGTTGAGCATGAATTTCACCCGCAAGCCTTGCGCCCGGATGTAGCGGAAAAGGGGGAAATTGCGAAGTGTGGAGCGCCCCGGGACGATGCCGTAGAACACCTCGGGATCAATCTTGTCGACGTACCTGGCGGAATCCACACCGTCGTTGTACGAAACCCAGAAGGGTTTATCCGGGAAATGAGCCTTGAGGGCTTTAGCGTGTCTTCGAAGGGTCACGATGGAGTTAAATCCCAGCCGGTCCTCCACGAACTTTGCGCCCAGAATCATGTCTTCCGCCGAGGCAGTAATCTGATTGAGCGAAAGACAGAGCCTGATCCCCATCCCCTTGGCATGCTCAAGCACGCGCCAAAACATCTCCTCCACGCCTGGCTGCTGAAAGTATTGATGGTCTTGCGGGCGGGTATGATACTGCGGGCCCAAAGGAGGCGAAAAATATAGCTCGTAAATGTTACTGCCGAATTCGGCAAGCAACGCGTGGTGCTCTTCCTCGCTCATTGCCAGGGAAAACCCAACACTTAGCCGCCTGCCCATTTTGGAAACCGCGGCGGCGGCGAGTTCCTTGCTATCCATTTTGATCTCCCGCGATACCCTGATGTAGGGAATCATACAAGCTAGTTTTGGAGGTCGTCAAGGAAAACCGACGTTGTGTCCCTAATGAATTCGCCGGGGATTATCGCGGCCATGGTTGGGTGGTGGGGCGGTCAGACACTGGGATGAATGAGAATTCGCCGGACTGGGAACGAAAACGCCCTTTGCGGAAACCAAAAGGGTGCGTCCGGCATAACTGTTGGGAATTCCTCCCATCACCACTGACCAGGCGAGCATCCATAACGCGTTGCGGGAAGAATAGGTCCTGCCTTGTCGCCAAGGGTTTACCAATATCTGTCGGCAGCCCAAACCACAAGTTAACCCGGATTCGGAACGAAAAACGCCCATCCCGCGCCGGAACCCAGCCAAACGTCGCGATTGTCGATGGGTAGGCGACTTTCTAGGCCGAGTCCCTGGCGGCGGAACCTCCGGACGGGCAGTCACTTGCAGTGAGACGAGCGAATAGATTCTTCTGCGATTGATGAGTGCATTTTCCGAGTGCGGCTACCCGCCTAAAACCTGTCCCGCCCGTCTAGTGCGGTGTCCCGGATAAGATTTGACAATGGCATGTTGCAATGACCCCCTCACCCCCGGGCCCCTCGGTCGCCACGGCCAGCGAGGGGAGGATGGATTTTATTACCCTCGCCCCTTTGGGGGAGAG
>JBEKQO010000271.1:0-10363 GCA_049519635.1 Terriglobia bacterium
TCTACCAAGAATAAGGGGGAGAAACAAGATGAGAGTCGGACTGTTTACGGCGCTCCTGGCCAATTTGAGTCTGGATGACGTGATCCAGAAAGTAAAACCACTCGGCATACGGACCCTGGAGTTGGGCACCGGAAATTATCCTGGCGAGCCACACCTCAAGCTCGAATGGCTGCACCAGGCTTCCAAGCTGAAAGAATTCAAGCAAGAGCTCGAGGACGAGGGAATTACTATCAGCGCATTGAGCTCCCATGGCAACCCTCTGCATCCCAACAGGAAGTTGGCGCAACTGCATGCCGCCACCAGCCGGAAGACGATCCTGCTGGCGGAAAAACTGGGCGTCAAGACGGTTATCGATTTTTCCGGCTGCCCGGGCGATTCGGATAATTCCAAATATCCCAACTGGTCCCCCACCGCATGGCCTCCCGACTTTCTGGAAATCATAAAATGGCAATGGGAGAAGAAAGTCATCCCCTACTGGACGAAACACGCCAAGTTTGCGGAAGACCACGGCGTGCGGGTGGGCATTGAAATGCACCCGGGCTTCGTGGTTTATAACCCTGAAACCATGCTGCGCTTGCGCGAGGCGGCGGGGCCTGCCGTCGGCTGCAACTTTGATCCCAGCCACATGTTTTGGCAGGGCATTGACCCCTGCGCGGCCGTTCGCAAGCTGGGTGACGCCGTGTTCCACGTCCACGCCAAAGACACGCGCCTGTACGACGTCAACATCAAAATCAATGGTGTCGTGGATGCCAAGCCGTATAGCGACGAGAAGAATCGCTCCTGGCTCTTTCGCACCGTCGGCTACGGCCATGACGCGGATTTTTGGTGCGATTTCGTTTCCACGCTGCAAATGGTCGGTTACGACGATGTGCTCTCCATCGAGCACGAGGACAGTCTGATGTCCATTGACGAAGGCCTGAGCAAAGCCGCGGCCTTCCTCAGCCAGGTCGTCATCAAGGAAAAACTTAAGGAAATCTGGTGGGCATAGGTAAAGACGTCCCTTGTCATTAGTCCTTTGTCCCTGGTATCTGAAATGGTGCCTCTGAAATCGACAAATAAGGGATTCGAGAATCTTCGGGTCTATCAATTGTCAGAGAAACTTTCTGATTCTATTTGGAAGATTGCCAGGGGTTGGGATCAATTGGCAAAAGATACTGTAGGAAGACAGTTGATCCGTGCCGCGGATAGCATTGGAGCGAACATCGCGGAGGGTACTGGGCGGGGCAGCTTTCAAGACAATCGGCGATTTGTGAGGAATGCGCACGGCTCACTTTATGAAACAAGACACTGGCTCCGGCGCGCCCACGCGCGCCGCCTATTGTCGGTTGAAGAAGTTAAAGCCGTAAAGCCGATCCTCGACGAACTCGGACCAAAACTGAATGCCTATTTGAGCTCGATCGGACCGGTGCCGGAGCCCCAGAAAAACGCTGGCACGGTCGCGCTAATTAGCGCCAAGGACAAATGACTAGGGACTAATGACATATAAAGATCACTCTGGAGGTACGAAATGCCTGAAATTAATATTGCATTGATTGGTCACCGCTTCATGGGCAAGGCGCATTCCAATGCCTACCGGCAGGTGCGGAGTTTCTTTCCGGGAAATCTGGTCCCGCGCATGAAGGTGTTGTGTGGCAAGGCGTGCACGGAAGAACTGGAAGCAACCGCGCGGCTGTTCGGGTGGGAAGAATCAGATTGCGAGTGGGAGCGGGTGGTGGAGCGCAAGGACATCGACCTGATCGATATCTCCACGCCCGGTTATCTCCATCATCCCATGGTCATCGCCGCGGCTCAGGCGGGCAAGCACATCTTCTGTGAGAAACCGCTTGCCAACAGCCTGGCGGAAGCGAAAGACATGCTGAAAGCTGTGCAAAAGGCCGGCGTGTTGCACATGATCAATTTCAACTACCGCCGCGTGCCCGCCGTCGCCTTCGCCAAGCGATTGATCGACGAGGGCAAGATCGGTGACGTCTATCATTATCACGGATCTTATTTGCAGGACTGGATTATGGATCCGAATTTCCCGCTGGTATGGCGGCTGGAAAAGAAACTTGCAGGCAGCGGCGCGTTGGGGGATATCGGCGCGCACGCCACGGACCTGGCTGAATACCTAAACGGCGAAGTCCAAACAGTCACAGGCCAGATGACGACCTTCATCAAAGAGCGGCCTCTGCCTGCCGAAGGTGAAGGCGCCTGGGGAGCTAAAGGCCAAAAAGGCAAAGGCAAGGTCACCGTTGACGATGACACGAACTTCCTGGCGCGCTTCAAAAACGGCAGCGTGGGGGTTTTCGAGTCGACGCGGTTCGCGGGCGGCCGCCGGAATGGCAACACTTTCCAGATCTACGGCAGCAAGGGAAGCATTGCCTTTAACATGGAGCGCATGAACGAGTTGGAATTCTTCGATCGCACGGAACCCTCGGAGGTACAGGCGTTCAAGACGATCATGGTAACGCAGCCTGAGCACCCCTACGTCGGCGCTTGGTGGCCCCCGGGGCACATCATTGGTTACGAACACACTTTCGTTCATGCGATCCACGATTTCCTCACCGCCATCGACGAGGGCCGTTTGCCGGAGCCGAACTTCCGCCATGGCGTCCGGAATCAATCTGTGCTCGACACCGTCGAACGCTCGGCGAAATCCGGAAAGTGGGAAAAGGTGAAGACCTAAACCATTGGTGATTGGCGATTGGTGATTTGTGATTGACAAGACTATTTTGCGGACAATTTCCAGCCCCGAAGAGTTACGCCAGAGAACCAAGGTGTTTGCATTGAGGGTTATCAAGTTGTTTCGTGCTCTGCCGAACAAAGAAGACGCGCGCGTCTTGGGCAAGCAAGTTCTTCGCTCGGGAACCGCAGTGGCGGCGAACTACCGGAGCGCATGCCGGGCCAGGTCGCGCGCCGACTTTATCTCAAAGATCGGTATAACTGTTGAAGAGGCTGATGAATCAGCGTTTTGGTTGGAGTTGCTGATTGACGCAGGCATTGTCAAGCGAGCCAGGCTGGAAGACTTATTGGTTGAGGCGAACGAGCTAGTAAGGATTTTCCAGGCG
The DNA here is from genome assembly GCA_049519635.1 of Terriglobia bacterium. Lineage (GTDB taxonomy): Bacteria > Acidobacteriota > Terriglobia > UBA7540 > UBA7540 > Bog-366. The sequence goes on from JBEKQO010000271.1 coordinate 3,048, forward strand.
TCGCGTACTACGGCAAAGTCGCGCTGAGCAATCACCAATCGCCAATCACCAATAACTCAAGATTCCTTGGGGGCAAGACCATGTCTTACATGATGGGAATCGATGTTGGGACCACGGGCACGCGAGCCGTGATCGTTCGCCCGGATGGCCACGTGGTGGGAGCGGCGACTGGCGACCATCAGCCGATGCAGATGGCCAAACCCGGTTGGGCCGAGCAGGACCCGGAAGATTGGTGGCAAGCGGCGCTGGTGGCAATTCGCGCGGCGCTTGCACAAGCCGGCGTAAAGGGCTCTGAAATCGCCGCTGTGGGTTTTTCCGGACAGATGCACGGCGTCGTGCTGCTCGACAAGGGCCTCACGGTAATTCGCCCATCCCTCATATGGTGCGATCAGCGCAGCCAGGCGCAGTGTGATTGGATCACCCAGAAGGTGGGGGGGGAGCAGCTCATTCAGTATGTTTCCAACCCCGCGCTCACCGGCTTTAGCGCGCCTAAAATCCTTTGGGTTCGTGACAACGAACCCCAGTTCTATGAGCGCGCCGCCCATTTCCTGCTCCCCAAGGATTTCGTCCGCCTCCGTCTGACGGGGGAATTTGCCACCGACGTTTCCGATGCTTCCGGGACTTTACTTTTTGATGTCACCCATCGCCGCTGGTCGCAACCGATGCTCAGCGCGCTGGAAATCGATGCCCAAATTTTGCCCAGGGCATTTGAGTCACCCGAGATTACGGGCGAAATCACCCGGGAAGCGGCGGTGCTGACCGGCCTCAGCGCGGGCACGCCGGTGGTTGCGGGCGGCGGAGACCAGGCGGCCAGCGCCGTAGGCAACGGCATCGTACTTCCGGGGCTTACCTCTGCCACGCTGGGAACATCGGGAGTTATCTTTACCTATACCGCCGCGCCCAAGCTCGACCCGCGCGGCCGCATCCACACGTTTTGCCATGCGGTCCCGGGGAAATGGCACGTTATGGGCGTCACGCAAGGCGCGGGACTTTCCTTGCGCTGGTTTCGTGATAATTTCGGCCACGCGGAATCCTGGTACGCCCGGCAAACCGACGTGGATCCTTATGACCTGATTATTCGCGAAGCGGAAAAGGTCCGCCCCGGCAGTGATGGCTTGTTGTGGCTGCCTTATCTGATGGGCGAGCGCACTCCCCACTTGGATTCGCAGGCGCGGGGCATGTGGTTCGGCCTGACGGCGTCGCACACGCGGGCTCACCTGGTCCGTTCCATCCTGGAGGGTGTGGCGTTCAGCCTGCGCGATTCGCTCGAGATCTTCCAGGAGCTGGGGATCCCCGTGGAGCAGATCCGTGCGTCGGGCGGCGGTTCGCGCAGTTTTCTATGGCGGCAAATCCAGGCGGACATCTACGCCAAAGAACTCGTCACGCTGCGCACCTCGGAGGGGTCAGCCCTCGGCGCCGCCTTGCTGGCAGGTGTGGGAGCCAGGATTTATGAATCGGTGGAGGAGTCCGCGCAGGAAGCCATTCAGGTTAAAGAGTCCATGGCGCCGAAACCGGATCACGTTGCGATCTATGAGCGGTACTATCAGGTTTACCGTGGTCTTTATCCGGCGGTGCGGGAGTTCTCGCACACTCTGGCAAGGTTAGGAGCCGGCGAGGCCTGACCCGGGCCGGAGGTTCAGAAATGACTCTAAGGTAAGCCACTGGTTTGATCAGAGCGACTCGAAGAGGTTTGACCGTTGCCCGGTTCCCCGCAAGGGGAACAACGTGAGTAGCCGTAGGTGAAACCTACGGTACCAGTGCCTAAGGAAAACTCACGGCCCTGGCGGGGCCGAACCGTTCGACCCCTTCAGGGTCGGTAAAATATGCTAGGAACGCGATCCGTGGGCGGCGGGCACAAAAAGCGTCCCCTTGCCCACGGCGACTCAAGGTTAACCCCTTCGGGGTTCCGACGGCAGCGGGCACGAAGGCCAATTCACGCGGGGCCGCGGTTTGTGCCGTGACAGATTGATGCAATTTGGACAGCCTTGCCAGCGCCTACGAGTTTTTCCGCAACCTGCCAGGGAAGATTAATTTGTGAGGTCCGCGACATGAGACGACCATTACCGTTGCTCCCTGCGCTCAGCCTCTTCGCCATCCTCGTGGGTGTGGCGGCAGCCCCATCGCCGCGCGAGCCGGGCCTCTCCGGCATGGCAAGATGTGTCACGACATATTTCTCTCCGAGGTCAGTTATGGCAGCGCCTACACCGGAATACTCCGCCAAGCTTGAACAGACGCAATACAGGAAGTGGAACGTTTATAAGCTCAGCAATGGCTTGGTCTCTTTGTTCATCGCTCCCGAAATTGGAGGGCGGGCCATCCAGCTTCAGCTTGGCGAGCAAGAGTACTTTTTTGTGAACAAGGATCTGGAGGGCAAGGTCCTGCCGGAGTCGGAGAACAATCTCCAGGCCGGCTGGGCGAACTATGGTGGAGATAAGGTTTGGCCGGGCCCTGAGGGTTGGATGAACGATGGTGAGTGGGTGAGCATACCCTACTACATCCTTGATGGTACGCATTACCAATCGGAAATCGTCACCAACACTCCCGCCGAAGTCGCCGTCCGTGTAACCAGCCCGGAGGACCCCCGCACCGGTGTACAATTCATTCGAACCTTCCATGTTTACGCAGAAACCACCCGGATCAAGGTGGATCAGGTGATGCGGAACATCAGCCGGCGGGAGATTCGCTGGGGCATATGGCATTTGATTCAGAATGACGCCGCGGACGCAAACGATCCTTCCAAGCCCAACCCCGACCTTTACATGTACCTTCCTCTGAATCCACACAGCAAATACCCGGAAGGATATTACAAACCCTATGGAGACGCGCGGCACCCCAGCTACGAGGTCCTTCCCGGTGGTCGAATGCTCAAGGTCCACTATTTATATCGGGTGTGCAAGGCGGCTGCCGATTCCAGCGCCGGCTGGTATGCGGTGGTCAACGGGCAGAAGAACATCGGCTTGGTGGAGAACTTCAAATACTTTCCCGACCAGGAATATCCCGATGGAGCTTCGGTGGAGCAGTGGAACGACGGGCCCGGGACCATTTCACGCGGGCCCTTTGACCAAACCTTGGCGGACGATCCGAAAAAGACGCCCTACTTTCTGGAGACTGAAGGCATGAGCCCTTATGCCCGACTCGATCCGGGCGAAGAATACTCTTACCCGATTTACTGGTCGCCTACTCGCGTGCCCAATCCTATCTGCAGCGATCCGACCTCGGGTGGAGTCGCGAGCGAAGCACTCACCGCAAAGCTCAGCGGAACCACGGTCACCCTGAAAGGTACATTTGGAGTGTTTACCCCGGGGACTCTCCAGGCGGATTTTCTCAGTGCGATGGGTGAGGAGTTGGGCCGCGTAACGCTTCAGGCGGTTGATCCGCGCGAAGTGGTTCGGTTGGACAAGACGGTCCCTTGCCCCCCCAATGCCTTCCGCGTCAGCCTGACCGCGCGTGACCGTGACGGGGAGAATCGCGGCTTCCTGGGCAACTTCATTCTGCGGCCGCGCCAGTTTTAGGAGGGTAGTTTGTAGGTCGAAGGCGGTAGGTGGAGGCCATAGGTGGGTTGGTAGTGGAGTGTGGGGTGTTGGAGCGGAGGGTCGAAGTTAAAGTGTAAAGGATCAGATCCTGCTCAATTTACCCTTTAACCTTTAGACTTCACACTTTCTTCCGCCCCACCTACAGGGTTCCGTCAAAGTCGATTGGGATGAAAGGGACCCCTCACCCCCACAACCAGCAAAAACGTGGGGCCCCCTCCGCCTTGCGGTCCCCCCACTCCCCCTTGAGTGGTATAAAAATCAAAATCCAAACCCTCTCCCTTGGGGTGTGGGGGGACCGCAAGGCGGTGGGTGAGGGGTCTATTCGCAGATGACGCATTCGTAGTTCTGGGCGTGTGCGGCACCCTCGACAATGACGGGGCCCTGAACCCACCTACGACCTACCATTTCCCCCCGGAGACGAAAACCATGACTAAAGTAAAACAAATTACCGCCTGGGTTGAAAGCAAGCCCGGGGAGCTGGGCCGAATCACAGCAGCATTAGGCAAGGCAAAAGTCAACATCTTGGCCGTCACCTGCTGGAGCGCCGGCAGTGAAAGCCCAGTTCATCTCCAAGTCAGCAGTTCCGCGAAGGCGCGAAAGGTTCTTCAGAAACTCGGCGTGCGCGTAACGGAGGAAGAAGTTCTGCGCGTGACCTTGCCGGACAAACCGGGAGTGCTGGGCGAGGTGGGTGTGCTGCTGGGGGCTGGGAATATCAACATCGAGTATGCCTACGCCAGCGTCCCCACCGGCGGCAAGAAAGCAGACCTCATCTTGTCGGTCTCGGACGTAGCGGGAGCTTCCAAGGCGTTGCGCGGGCGGAAGGGGTAGGTCGTTGGTGGGGGAGTCGGTAGGTAGTAGGTTGGGCAAGGGCAGGCAGATTTCTAAGCAGACTGCGGAACAAATCGCCGCCACCGTCAATCTGAGCATTGACAGCCTTTCGGCTGCCCCTGCTCGGCAGAAACTCAAGCGAGGAAAGGTAGCGCGGACCTGTTTTCTAGGTCCGCGGCTTTTCCTTGACCATCGGGGACGAACCGCGGACCTAAAAACCAGGTCCGCGCTACCCCTACTTCTCACCACGGTTGGACGGTGTTGGAAGGGCGGGGCTTCAGCCCCGCCGTTACAAGACGTTTCTGAATATTTTTGTGTCCCGCGCCCCGCACAGCTTGCAGCCGCAAGCTGTGCGGGGCGCGGGACGAAAAGAGAGCGAAGCCGCGATTTCGGCGGGGCTAAAGCCCCGCCCTTCCGCCAGCCCCCCTTCCGGTGTGGTGACAAATGCGGGCTAACGCCGATTGGCGCGTGCGTACAGAAATCCGCCGATCTCACGAGAACGGATACCGGTTCATCTCCAGCGCGCGGTCAGCCAATTGCCGCTTTAAGCCAATCGAATCGACCGGCGTACGACGCAGGAATCGCCGAAGGATAGAGAGATGGGTGCGGAGCGCGTCGCCCTCCGCGATGCGTGCAAGCCCCCTTCGGGCTTCGATCTCCATGCGATCCGCCGCCTCATGGATGTAAGTGCGCGCTCCGGCAATTCCGGGCTCATGCGCTTGCGATGCAGTCTTCGCCAACTTCTTTTGGGTTCGAAGCAGGACGCTTTCCATGGCGTAGACCGCCATCACCAGGTTGCTGAGGACTCCGATTACTTCCTGCTCATGCTCCAATGCCAGCATGTAGCGCTGCACGGCGCTTCCCGCCACCAGCAGCAGGACCTTCTTGGCTCCCTGCACCAGTCTTGCCTCCGCGGCCAGGGGTTCATCGTCATCCGTCTCCTCGATCGGCGCCATCCCCAGGATTTCATCGGTCAGCTTTTGTGCGGCGGAAAGCAAGGGCAATTGGCCCTTCAGGGAACGCTTCATCAGCATGTCGGTGATCAACAAGCGGTTGATCTCGTTGGTGCCCTCGAAGATCCGATTGACACGCTGGTCGCGGTAGGCGCGCTCAACGTCATAGCCGCTGCAAAACCCGTACCCACCGAAAATTTGCACCGCCTCGTCGGCCATAAAATCCAGCGTCTCCGTGCCCATAACCTTCAAGATAGAGCACTCCACGGCATACTCCTGCAGGGCCTCCAGGACTTGCTTCGGCGCGGCCGTTGCGCCCCGGTCAATCCCCTTGAGCATGGCGTCGATCATTCCAGAGGTACGGTAGGAGATGCTCTCGAGGGCATAGATTTGCGCCACCATCTCACCGAGCTTTTCCTTGATCATCCCAAAGTCGGCGATCTTCCGTCCGAATGCGTCGCGCTCCTTGGCCCACTTCAGCGCGTCACTCAGCAGGTATTTGCAGCCGCCCACGCAGCCCGCGCCTAATCGGTGCCGGCCCATGTTCAGGATATTGAACGCAATTAAATGACCCTTACCGATTTCGCCTAAGACGTTTTCGACGGGCACGGGGACGTTCTCAAGATTGAGCGGCGTAGTGGAGGAGCCGCGAATTCCCATCTTGTGCTCTTCCGCTCCGGGGGTGACCCCCGCAAAGGTACGCTCCACGATAAAGGATGTAAATTTCTCCCCGTCCACTTTGGCAAAGACCACGTAAACGTCGGCGATGCCGCCGTTGGTGACCCACATTTTTGTGCCGTTCAGGATGTAATGCTTTCCCTCCGGATGCAGCGTGGCTCGCGTCTTGCAGTTCAGAGCGTCGGATGCTGACGATGCCTCGCTCAAACTGTAGGCGCCCACCCACTCCGCACTGGCGAGTTTGGGGAGGTATTTCGCCTTCTGATCCTCCGTGCCGAAAAATGCGATAGGGAGAATGCCGATGCCGGCTTGCGCACCCACCGTGGTGGCCCAGGAACCATCGCGCGCCATTCTTTCGGCGACGAGGATGGAAGATATCTTGTCCAGTTCCAACCCCCCGAATCGTTGCGGCACGTCCGTGGCGCAGAAGCCGATTTCCGCCGCTTTCTTCAGAAGCTCGCGCAGCACGCCAGGTTTTTTCTCTTCAATTTCGCTCAGGCGGGTAACAATTTCTTGGTCGATGAATTCCTGCGCCGTCTGCGCAATCAACCGATGCTCGTCGGTAATGTCTTCGGGCGTGAAGACCTCTTCCGGCGCGCGCGCTTCCACCAGAAAGCTTCCGCCCTTAATCCGCTGCGCGGCGGCCGCAGATGCATCTGCCATGTTTGCCCCCTGATCCTCTAGCCCGGACATCTCACCACGTATTTGGAAGGGTGGGGTTGAGCATGCTGTGGAAAAACCCTCCAATGCTGCCATCCCGAGCCCTCCGCTGTCATCCTGAGCGAAGCGAAGAATCTTGCTCTGCCGCTCAGGGTAAACTACACAAAGGAATCACGAAACCTAGGGAGTTTTGGTTTGCGCACAGGCGCTCGACCCCCTCACCCACCGCCTTGCGGTCCCCCCTCTCCCCCAAGGGGGAGAGGGAAGAAGAATTCTTGGTTTTGGTCATGTATTCATGAACCTCTGTGCGCCAAAAGGAGACAGGGCTGACAACTGAAAACTGACCACGAAAGATTTCTACCCTCGCCCCCTTGGGGGAGAGGGGGGACCGCAAGGCGGTGGGTGAGGGGGTCAGCACCAGCATGATTGGGTCTCCCGCTTTGGCAAGTTCTCAAAGATTCCCGCCGTGCCCATCCCGCCGCCCACGCACATGGCTACCAAGCCGTAACGCGCGTTTCAACTCGCCGAGCAGGGTGGCCGTCAGTTTCGCGCCCATACATCCCAACGGATGGTCTAACTCGGATTTCTCACCACGACTCTGGAAGGGCGGGGCTTTAGCCCCGCCGTTGCAAGGCCGTCCTGATTACTTCCAGGTCCCGCACCC
>JBEKQO010000272.1:0-10259 GCA_049519635.1 Terriglobia bacterium
ACCCCGCGCAGCTTGCGGCTGCAAGCTGCGCGGGGTGCGGGACTTGGAAATAATCAGGACGGCCTTGCAACGGCGGGGCTAAAGCCCCGCCCTTCCAGAGTCGTGGTGAGAAATCCGGGTTAGACTCTGACGGTGCCCTGCCGGAGGGTGCAGGGTTCCTTCAAGGTCGCGAATGACGCGTGCCTCCGGGACTTTGAATACATCATTCCCACAGAGACCCCTCACCCGCATAGGCGCTAGAATAAGCCACCTAATGATTCGCCGCCTTCCTTCCCGCGAAGCGGGACACCGTGAGTAGCCGTAGGTGAAACCTACGGAAACCGAAGGCGAGAAAGGAAATCGGCCCTGAAGGGGCCGACCTTTCCCACGGTCAACCCCGGCGGGGTTGAAGGGGCCATGGGGTTCTGCGAGCCGCAGGTTAAAACCTGCGGCTACCCACGGTTGGCCCCTTCGGGGCCGGACCGGAAATTGCTTAGTCTAGCGCCTGGGGGGACCGCAAGACCCTATATCCACGCTAGGCTCTCGTCATGGGTTAATTCACTTGACAACAGTATCGTCAGGGTATAGACTGGAGGGGTGTTGGAACATAGGCGTGCCATGTCCCTCGGTAAGTCTTCCACTCTTACTCCCCCATGCTGGGTTGCCAAGTGCCGCGTCGCGGAGAAATTCCCTGGTCCCCGAAGCGTGCTGGGCGAGGCTGCTTTACTTGCCACAGGCGAAGATTTCCAGCTCGCCCCGGCGTCCTCGGCGGAGCACCAAGCTTTCAAGCTAAGACCACGGAGAAACTTTGAGCCCTCCGGGTGGGGAAGCTTTGACCCACTGAGGACCCGTAAAAGCTGGTCAAGCCGGCCACAGAGGGGCGGAGTCGAGCCTGCAATAGGGGTCGTAGATTGCCAATTTGTCCGTGAAAATCATGCCGGGAGCTCACGCGGGGAAAAGTATCAAAATGAAGGTCGATGCCGATTACTTATTGAAAACAAATGGCAAATAAAGTGACAAAATGTCACATGCCGATGAGTTGTTGAAAATAAATGACTTACTAAAAACGCCGATGAGTTATTGAAAATGCAAGAGATAGCGTGATTTAAGACCCCCGGAATCACGAAAAAACACTCAAAACCCAACCTAGGCCGATAGTTCATAGAAAACAAGTGACTTGCGCGAGGCGCGTGCAGCCTACCCCGATGAGTTGATGAAAAGATGGGAGATAGCCACGATGCCGGGCGATGAGTGGTTTGGCCTCTCAATTCGTCCCGGATTGACCACCTCACCCGGCGCTTCGCTCCACCCTCTGTCGATGTGGCGGCCTTGGCGGAGCGCAACCGTAAACCCGCTCCGCCGCTTCTATGTCAATTGGGGCTTCACCATCCCGGCGCGGATCAGGTAAAGTTTCCAGGTTGCCTGGTTCGAGTCGCCGGCAGGCGGAAATTCAGGTTATATTGTTTGCGGTTCGGCAACAACCCGCGCCGCGGGAGGACGGCGGCTTCGGGATCTCGGGTGGGGAGGCGCTTTGAAAAAGATATCTCGACGAGGTTTTATGGCAGCAGTTCCCGCTCTCGGCGCCGCGCCGAAATGGGCGGCGGGAACGGCTGCTGGGCCGCTGGCGAGCAACAGTCGTCACGCATCATCAGCGAGACTCCAGGCTGCGGTCTTCACCTGCGACGTGACACCTCCCGTCGGAAGCCCCCTGATGGAGTGCAGGCCTCCGGTGGCCACGAGCGCGGACATCCCTCTGCTGGCGAAGGGCGTGGTGATCTCTGACGGCGCCACGCGGTACGTCCTGTGCTCCCTCGATTATTGCGAGCTGCGCACGGGCGCGCACGACTTATTTCGCCGAGCCATTGCCAATGCTTTGGGTGTGAACGAATTGCAGATTGAGGTGCACAGCATCCACCCGCATGACGCCCCCCTTTATGACACGCATGCTGAACTCCTCGTGGAAATGGCGCCTTCGCCACCCCACACCACGGATTTGGCGTTCATTGCCATCGCCTCGGAGCGCGTGGCATCCGCCGCGCGCGAAGCTTTGAATAAGCTGCAACCTCTCACCCACGTCGCCTGCGGCAAAGCCCTGGTGGAAAAGTTCGCTTCCAATCGGCGCGTCCCCCTGCCCGATGGAAAAATCGGGATCCGCTTGAGCCACTGCAATGATCCTGTGCTGATTGCCGCGCCCGAAGGTTTGATCGATCCCTGGATGCGAACCATCACGCTCTTCAACCGGCAGCATCCTATCGCCCGGCTGCACTACTACGCAGCGCATCCCCAGAGCTATTATGGCCAGGGCCACATGAATCCCGACACGACGGGGATTGCTCGCGAGCGCTTGGACAAAGAAGAAGGTGTACCCCAAATCTATTTCAACGGCTGTGCCGGAAACGTCGCGGCGGGCAAATATAACGATGGATCGCACGAGATGCGCAGCATACTCGCCAACCGTTTGTATGATGGCATGAAAGCCGCCATTGCCGCCACCGGCAAACCCGTGCCTGCGACCCTTTCCTGGAAAACCGCCGACGTACGGTTCGTGCCGCGTCAAGAGGCGAACTTCTCCGCCGGGCATTTCCGCACGGTGTTGGCTGATCCCACCCAAACCTATATCGTGCGCGCGTCTGCTGCGATCGCGCTGACGTGGTACCATCGGCTCAAGATTAGACCCACCGTGGATGTCAGCTCCTTTCGGCTTGGACCCGCTACGATCCTGCACCTTCCCGGTGAGGCTTTTGTGGAGTACCAACTCTTTGCGCAAAGCGTGCGCCCGAACGACTTCGTCGCCGTCGCCGCCTATGGCGAGCTTGGTACCGGGTACATCTGTACGGATAAGGCCATCGCGGAGGGGGGATATGAGCCGACACAATCCTTTGTCGGCCCACCCTCGGAAGCGCTGCTGAAAGCTTCCATCCGCGAAGTGTTGAAGGACAGTGGATAGTGGTTAGTGAATGGTGAATAGTTGATGGTGAAAAGTGGAAAGTATTTAGTGAATAGTGGAACGCGGCTAATGGCTGGCGGTAAGCTATAGTAAGTTAGACGCCCCCCGCAAAGCGGGTGGCTAGATGAGTGGGGCCGCCTCAAAGGCGGTAGCGCGGAACGTTCGATTTGCTTCGATGCCGAAGGCGGTCCGAACCCCGAAGGGGTTAAAATTGAGTAGCCGTGGGCAAAGGCACGCTTTTTGTGCCTGCCGCCCACGGATCGCATCGCTGCCCATTTTACCGACCCTGCAGGGGTCGAACGGTTCGGCCCCGCCGGGGCCGAGAGGTTTTCAGACGCATCGGCACCGTAGGTTCCACCTACGGCTACTCACGTTGCTCCCCTTACGGGGAAGCTGGCAACGGTCAAACCTCTTCGAGTCTCACTGGTCGAACCAGTGGCTTACCTTCGGGATAGTTAATCGCTGTATGTGTTTTACTATTCACTGTTCACTATTTACCGTTTCTGTTCACTTCTCCAAGGAGGAACCATGCTTCGTCGCTTGTCATGTGTATCGTGCGGCCTGCTGCCGCTGGCCGCCATCGCGTTTCTGCTTCCCCTAAGCGGCTTTTCGCAAACAGATTCGAATGAGCCCATCAAGGTGGGAATCATCGGCCTGGACACTTCGCATGTGATTGCGTTCACAAAAGCCCTGAACGATCCCTCCGACAAAGACCATGTCGCGGGCCTCCGGGTGGTTGCTGCGTACAAGGGAGGCAGTCCTGACGTGGAAGAAAGTTGGAAGCGGGTGGACCAATACACCGCGGAATTGCGCGACAAGTGGAAGATCGAGATTGTGGATGACATTCCCACCCTCTGTAGCAAAGTCGATGCGGTGCTGCTGGAGAGCGTCGACGGGCGGCCGCATTTGGAGCAAGTAAGGCCGGTGTTCGCGGCGCACAAACCGGTGTTTATCGATAAGCCGCTGGCCGGCAGTTATAAAGACGCCAAGGAAATTGCCGAACTGGGCCAAGCGGCGGGCGTGCCGTGGTTCACCGCCTCCAGCCTGCGCTTCTGGCGCGAAACCGAACGCTTGAAGAACCCCGAGGGCATCGGCCACGTTCTGGCTTTTGACGTTCTGGGACCAACCATCAGGGAACCGCATGAGCCCTCCTTGTTTAATTACGGCGATCACGCCATCGAAATGCTTTACCAGCTCATGGGGCCGGGATGCGAATCTGTTACGATGCAAACCTCGGGAAACCAGGACGTGGTGGTGGGAAAGTGGAAGGACGGGCGCCTGGGGGTGATGCGGGGATTCAGCAGCGGGCTCTATGCTTTTTCCATTACCGTATACGGCGACAAGGGCGTTCTTCACTCGGAAGGAAAACCCGAGGGCTATGGCCCGCTGCTGGTGCAGATTGCCAAGTTTTTCCAGACCCGCGTCGCGCCCGTGGACCCCAACGAATCCCTGGAGGTATTAGCTTTTATGGAGGCGGCCGACCTGAGTAGAACCCGCGAAGGAGTTGCCGTTCCGCTCAGCGAAATCATGAAGTAGGTTCAAGGGTAAAGTTTAAAGGGTAAAGGATACATCCGGGGGTGGCGCCGACATTGCCTTTTATGTCGGCGACCGTTAAAAAGCCAAGACAGGCCAGGGTTAGGAAGCGTGGATAGCGATGTTGCGCGCCGGAGCGCATACATGAAAAGCAATGTATGCGCCACCCGCGAATCGCCGGCATCTTGCCAGCCAAAGCCGCCCGGATGGCGGCACTACCGTGTAAAGCCAATTGCGAATAAATCCACGAGTCGCCAACCAAGGAGCACTAGATGATAAAAACAAAAGGATGGGCTGGTCTGGTGGAGCTTCAACGCACGCGTTGGTTGATTGTAACCCTCCTGGCCTTGGGCCTCACTTGCCTGGCGCTGGCTGCCGGCCCATCACACGTGCCGCAGGAGGCGCCGGCGAATCTCTCCGGTAATGGGCGGGTGCTGGCACAGATTTACAACTCGGGGTTCGACCTTGCGCACGACAGTTACAACGGCATCAGCTCCGCCAGCGATGGAAAGATTTACTACGTGCTTTCGTCGCAGACCATCGACACAGGCGCGCAAATTTACTCTTTTGATCCTGCCACGGAAAAGATCCGGCACCTTGGCGACCTCACCGAAGTGTGCGGGGAAAAAGGTCTGAAGGCCATTCCGCAGAACAAATCACACGTGCGGTTTTGGGAAGCGAACGGGAAGCTCTACTTTGCCTCTCACATCGGATATTACGCAATAAAGAACGGGATGGAGGCCATGGGGGTTCCGCCGGCCGGCTACAAGCCCTATCCGGGCGGCCATTTCCTTGCTTACGACATGGCCACCGGCAAGTTCGAAAACCTGGCCCTCGCTCCCCACGGCGAGGGGATCATTGCCATGACCATGGATCCCGCGCGCGGACGACTTTACGGTTTGACTTGGCCTACGGGCTACTTGATCCGCTTCGATCTGCGCACGAAGGAACTCAAGGATCTGGGGCTGTATTCGGCCTTGGGCGAAAGCGTTCGGGGACCGCAATACCGCACCCTTTGCCGCTCCCTGGTGGTCGATCCACGCGATGGGTCGGTCTACTTTACCACCGCTGATGGGTTTATACTGCGGTATCGATATGATCGGGATGCGGTGGAAAAGGTCGTGGGAGAGGACCTGCACAAGGATTACTTCGGCGTGTATGACCCGACGTCTTCGGGAAGCATGGGGTACAACTGGCGGCAAGTCGCCTGGTATCCGTCCGAAAACATGGTTTATGGAGTTCATGGAAACTCGGGATATTTGTTCCGCTTCGACCCGCGCATTCCCCGCGTGGAGGTGCTGGACCGCATCACCTCACTGCCTTCGCAGCGCAGCGGGATGTATGATGAGTTCAGTTATGGGTACCTGGGATTTATCCTCGGCCCGGATGGCAAAACTTTGTATTACCTGACCGGTGGGCCCATTTATCGCGGCGGCAAGAGGGTGGCCGGGAAGAGCGTGGCGCAGAAGGGTGAATCGAAGGGGGAGGAAGACCTGCACCTCATCACCTACTACATTCCGACGGGGAAGTATATCGACCACGGGGCCATATTTTTCTCCGACGGCCAGAGACCCAAAGAGGTCAATTCCATCGCCGTGGGCAAGGATGGCTCCGTGTACGCCCTCGCCGCCGTCACCCAGAACGGGCAGAATCGGACCGATTTAATGAGGATTCCCGGGCCCATTAAAAGCCAGTAGCCCGCATTTCTCATCGCGTTTCGACGCCCCTGGCGGGCGGCCGGAAGGGCGGAGCTTTACAGAGATTTCACCACAGAAACGCAGAGGTCACGGAGAAGAGCAGCAGAAAAAAATGGGCATCAGCTTTGGAATTATCCCCGCTCCACGGTGAGTTACAACCTGGCAAACACACGGGCGAAGGTGGCGAGCGTTTCCTCCACGTCCTGCTGGTTATGAACGGTGGAGACGTACATGCGCCCATCGGGAACCAGGATGACGCCTTCCTCCATCGCTAAATACAAAAAGCGCTGCAAGCGCTGGGAGTCGTCCTCCAGGGTATCGCGGTATTCCATCAAGTCGCCACGCCTGGTGAAATGCAAGCACATTGCCGCACCGAAGCCAATGACCTGGAGCGGGAGGTTGTGCTGTTGCCCGAGGTGTTGCAGCCCGGCGCGAAGCTTTTCCCCCGTGCAATTCGCGCGCTTGATGGCCGCGCCGCCGTCGCGCGCCAGTTCCTCCAGCACGGCGTTAGCGCCCGCCAGAGATGTGGGGTTTCCGTTGTACGAGCCCCCGAAAACCACTCCCCCGGTAAACATCATCTCCATGATTTCCTTGCGGCCTCCTACCACGCTGAGCGGAAGTCCGCCGCCGACGGCTTTCCCAAAAGTGGCGCAATCGGGGATAACACCGCAATAGCTCTGCGCGCCTCCCAATGCCATGCGGAAACCCGTGATGACCTCGTCAAACACCAGCAAGGCGCCATGCCGGTGCGCCAATTCCTGCGCCGCTTGCAAGTAGCCGGGCTTGGGCATTAAACAGCCGCTATTGCAAAGGACCGGCTCCATCATGATCGCCGCGACCGTTTCCGAGTGCTCCGCCAGGAGCTTCTCCAGAAGGTCCACGTCATTCCAGGGCGCCACAATGACATTCTCAACCGAGTTGGTAACTTGCCCTACGGACTCTTGAACCACATGGGGTCTTTCCCTCGGGCCCGTCTGCTCGGACCGCGGGTGGTGACTGAGCAGCACCGAGTCCATCCAGCCGTGGTAATGGCCCTCGAACTTCAGAATCAGTGGCCGCCGCGTGAAAGCCCGTGCCAGGCGCTGGACAAGCTGCACGGCTTCGCTGCCGCTGGAAGTGAATGCCACACGCTCTGCGCACGGAACGCAGGCCTGAACGCGCTCCGCGACGGTAATTTCCAACTCATGCTGCGCCCCGTAACTGTAGGGCCGCTCGGCCTGCACCCGCATCGCCTCCACCATGCGCGGATGGCTATAGCCAAGAATATTCGGCCCCCAAGCAAGCTGGTAATCAATGTATTCGTTTCCATCCACGTCGAGCAGGCGCGCGCCACGGCCGCTCGAAAAGTAAAGTGGCACCGGAGATGTCGCCCGCACGGGGCTGCTGACACCACCGGTCAGGGAATGACGAGCTCGTTCGTATAAGGCACGCGATTTGTCCCAGGTGCGAATCATTTCTCGGTTCCTTTTTTCCCCGTGCAGGCAGAAGCCGTGGATTTACGAAGGATCAACTCGGTTGGCGCCGCAATTCGGTTTTGGCTCCGCGTCCCATGGATCGGATCGAGCCGCTCGCGCCCCGCCCGCCAGCCCACCTCGGCAGAATCGGATCGCGTAGTCGCGAGCGGCCGGCCGGTTTCTGGGGCGCGAGTCAAGAGTTTGAGTGATTTAGGTAGTGGTGTCATTTGGAAGTGCCAAGGGCGTCCCGCCCGTGAACGGTCACGGCCAAGATGGGCGTGCCATAGCAAATGACACCACTACCAACTGTTCCCCTGTTCGGCGCGGCTTCATTGCTTGATGATGGTGCCATCGGACCGCCGGATTTCTCCCCATCCGCCGTTGAGATGGTCGGGGCCGTCACGGAAGGGATACCTCGCGGCGAGCTGTTCATTCACTTCAATCCCCCAGCCCGGCGACTCGCTGGCCCACAGATATCCATCTTTATAAGCTGCACAGCCCGTAAAGATCTCGGCTTCCACTCCGCTGATGATACCACCCTCCTGGATGCCGAAGTTGTAGCTGGCCAGGTCCAGATGCAATTGCGCCGTGTGACCCACGGGCGAGACGTCCCCGGGGCCGTGCCATGCGGTTTTGACCCCGAACTGCTCCCCGAGGATGGCGATTTTTCGCGCCGGCGTCAGACCTCCGGCTTGCGACAGGTGGACGCGGATATAATCGATAAGGCGACCGGCAATCAGCGGCTGCCACTCGTGCGGGCTATTGAAAAGCTCGCCCATGGCCAATGAGGTTGCGCACTGTTGCCGGATCTGCCGGAAATAGTCGATGTCCTCGGGTGAAAGTACGTCTTCCAGGTAGAACAACCGGATGGGCTCAAGGTCTTTGGCAAATTGGACGGCTTCGTGCGGGCTCACGCGTTCGTGCACGTCATGAATCAGTCCGATTTCTTCCCCCAACTGTTTCCGGCACTCTTCCAGCATTTGCCGCGCATGGCGCATGTAAGGATCCGCATCGAACACTGGGCCCTCGTGCAAGCCGCGCGCCCCAGGGCCGCCTCGCGGGCCATACGCGGCCATGCCGGGCACGCCCGTCATGATTTTGATACATCGGAACCCCTTTTCCATCACCGCGCGGGCGCGGTCGATGGCCTCCGGAGCTTCCATGCCGCCCACGGTGGCGTAGGTTAACGCCGCTTCGCGCGCCTTGCCGCCCAGCAACTGGTACACCGGCATGTTGGCCTGCCTACCCTTGATGTCCCACAGCGCCTCGTCAACCCCGCTGATCGCATTGTTGAGCACGGGGCCGTTGCGCCAGTAGGAACTGTTGTAGCAGGCCTGCCAGGTATCCTCGATGCGGTCAGCCGGCTTCCCGATCAGGAACGGCTTGAGATATTTTTCCACCGCGGGCGGCACCAGATCGGCGCGCTGGGTGAAAGTGGCGCAGCCGTAACCATAAAGGCCGTCCTGATCGGTGAGGATCTTAACCACCACCAGCCGCACGCCGGATGGCTGAGTGGTGATTACTTTGATGTCTTTGATAATGGGCGACGGCAGGCCGCGTACCGCGCGGGCCGATTGCTCTTCTGCCGCCAGGCGCCTGGCCGGCAAAGCCGCACCAAAGGCTCCCGCCGCAGCAAGTTGAAAACATTTCCTTCTATCCATCAGAGGCTCCCTTCCGGACGAGAGTTAGGCCACAATTTTAATGCGCCCAAGTTATATCAGGGGACACCTCAATAAAGGGAAATTTATGTACGCTAACAGCCTCTCGAATCCTCGGCAAGCTCGGTGCCTATTCCCGTCAGAACGGGCTGGCGCTGGCGCTGCGCGAGGTCGGGAGGATCGTGCGTACCCTATTCATGCTGGAGTGGCTACACCTGGCCGATCCGCTGTCCCTCCAGGGGATGATCGTTCGTCCGGCGGAACGGGCCGGTTTGCAGGTCGAAGGCGACCTGGCCCTCCGCCTTCTGCGCGACACAGGGAGCGAGCCGGGCGCGTTGGCGCTCATGGCCCACCTTTAGGATGAGTTGTACCGGCGCCGCGAAGCGGACTTCGTGGGAGTCAGGGATAGGACTTCTACACGTAGACCGTTTTACGGCTAAGTGGATTATTCCACGACCTGTAGCGCGGACCTGTTTTTTAGGTCCGCGGCTCTTCCGCCCTTCACAACGAAAAGCCGCGGACCTCAAGAACAGGTCCGCGCTGCCCCGCTCATTCCAGCAAATGGCGGCATTCACCTCGGTGGGCTTTGATCTGACCAACCGCGGTGCGCCTAAGGTATGAATGAAGCGGGCAGCAATCTGCTAACCCGCATTTCTCACCACGCTTGAAGGGGGCGGTTGGAGGAGCGGGGCTTTGCAGGCTGCGGAAAAGCCCTGCTTTTCGGGCCATTCGACATCGCTCGCATTTCAAGTTAGGATTCAGAGGCGAACTTCCCAAGCGAAGAAGCCGCAGGATTCACTCGAAAAATGGCCACGATAGCCCTTGATGCCACCTACAGCGCCGATCCGCAGCTTACCGGCATCGGTGTATATTCGCGCCGCCTCATCGAAGCCCTGCTCACTCTGGAAACGCCGCACCGGTTTCTGATTTGTTACCGTTTGTCACGGCTTGGCCGGCGGCAGTACTTTCTACAGCCGGGATCTCTACCCGG
>JBEKQO010000273.1:0-10217 GCA_049519635.1 Terriglobia bacterium
AGGTCTTGATCGCAAACCACCAGCAAGGGCGGATTCTCCAGGTCTTCCCGATAGTCATTCAGTTGGAGATAGGCTGCTTTCAGGTCCTTATGCTTGCCCTTATACTCCCATCCGAAATGCCCGCGCTTCCACACATCGGCAAAGCCCTTGCCGCCCTTGGAA
Source organism: Terriglobia bacterium (assembly GCA_049519635.1). Classification (GTDB taxonomy): domain Bacteria; phylum Acidobacteriota; class Terriglobia; order UBA7540; family UBA7540; genus Bog-366. The sequence goes on from JBEKQO010000273.1 coordinate 163, forward strand.
GTGGAGACGCCCTTTTCAAAGGTGTAAAAGTCTCCGGTTTGATCGGCGTCGGCGGGGTGCGGCTGGTGAAGCACATCGCAGAGGTCATTGAAGTGGGATTGCGCGGCGGAGCGCTCTGTGAGTGTGCTGGCTTTCCAGCGGGTGACGAATTCAGCGAGCGAGAGGGCCATGGGCGGGTAACTCTTGGGTGAAGATCAATTCTTGCAGAGTGCGGCGGATTTGGGGAGTATTTGGCGGGGTGCCCCGTGTGCATAAAAGGCACTTTCGCACACCTCTTGAGCACCTATCAGGCCCACAACAGGCACCTACAGGCCCGCTGTGCTGCACTCTACGGCAGGATAGAGACGCGGCACATTTGCTGCTGAATTTCTGACAAAAGTTCCATTTTGTGGGCGTGTAAGCGCTACTCCACCACGGTCTAGCGGCCCGATGCTCCAAAGATTTGACCCCCATACCCCCTTGCGTGCCGTTCCGCCAACGCCGGGGAAACCTTAGCATTTCTTATCAAACGGGCGCACTGTCAGGTGGGATTCGATAGTGCATCTGTTTGATGCTTCGCACAAGGGGGTCAAAGTCGATGTATCCCCGCAGCCCGCTGAACTGCTTGTAGACCTTGTAGCTCTGCGCGCTTGCGCTCACGCTGTCCGACGCGCGGATTTATATAAAAATAAGAAACCGCCCTGGGAACGGACCGGGCCCAGTCCGTCAATCGCCGAAGCGACCCCCCTTTCCCCTGGGGCCAAAGCAGTTGATGGGAGTGTAGCGCAGAACGGAAATCGGGTCAAAGCCGAAAGGCGGCGCGGCTGGTGGTGCGGAGTCAGAGCAATAGCGCCACAGGCCATGCGCGTCGCTGTCTGTGCATGTGAGAGCGCGCCAGAGGGCCGCTTCCGGCCTTGCGCGCAATGCTCTGCGGTGGGATTGAAGTCTCCGCCATTTTCTTCCTGTTTGCAGAATTCTTGTAATTTTGTGGAAGTAAAAGTGTGCTTGGCACACGGTCTGCAAAAAGGGATGCGCTAGAGATTTCGCCTGCCCCTCCCCCTTGCCCGCCTCTCTGTGCTCTCTCGCTTCGTCACTTATCCCACGTCTACCGCCCGTTGCAATGCCACTTGGACTTTGCAGCCAAACGATTTTCGGAAGCTCGCTTCCCAAGTCCGCCGGTACTTTTCCAATCCCCGCCGCGTCGCCGCCGGATCGGTTGCGGAAAGCACCAGCGCCAGTCCGTTACCGCGCCGCGCCGCTGCCTTCACTGCCAGGCTGCCAAACCCATACTTTTGCCAATCGGCAAAACCGTTTGCAAGATGCGGAACTGGAGGCGTGTTGGTGTCCAAGAGGTGAGCACGGATTTCGTCTATAACGCCGTTGAATAGGTTCCGTGCGCATTTCAGTAGTGCTTCCGATTCTTCTTCATTGGGAAAGTCTTTTTGCACAGTCTGTTCGCGGGAAGGGGTAGGGGATAGGACATTTTCAGTTCTTCTTTCTTCCGTTAATAGATGGGTCCCCGTTTGCGTCTCTCTGGTGGAACGCTGGCGTATAGCTGGAGAAACGCTGGCGTCTCTCTGAGAGACAGAGAAAAGAGAGTGCAATCCACTTTGAACAGAGATTTCCACATTCCTTTTGCCAGTCAAATCCGCGCGCGCCTTTGTCTTCCCTTGCTGGCGTTGCCGGACTGCTCTCACTTGAGATTTGAGCCGGTCAAAGACAGGCGTCGGCAATTCCAGGGGTGCAGATTTACGTAGGCGCATCGCGCCGTGAGATTCAGCCAGCGCTTTCACATCAAAGAGTTGGCACACGCTTTTCCGGTTCCCGCTGGTGGGCAGTCGTTTGATCAAACCGACAATTTCAAGAATCTGGATTGCACGCGCGGCTGATGCATGGCTCATCCCGCGCGCTAAGTCCCGCACTGAAAACTCGATAGTTGGATTGCCATAGGAATTGCGACAAAGCCTTTCATAGATCATCGCCGCGAACGGGCCGACTATAGGCGAATAAACGTCGGTAAATTCATTGTCTTGAAAGTAGTATCCGTCTTTGTGCAGCTTTCGGAGCGGGATGGAGGGAGCATTGTCCGCCCTCAAGGGTTGCGAAGCAAGGGACCCGCTCGAATCCGCTCCCATGCCATTGGCAGAGTTGGTCAAGTCTGGCCCCACGGAATCAGCTTGTGCGCCGCGCCGGAGTCGTTCCCTCTTCCATAAGGCGGTCAATTTCGGTTTGGGGCACCCGAACTGCCCGGCCCAGCCTCACCACCCCGATACGGCGCTCGCCGATCCACTGCCAAACGGTCTTTTGAGACAGAGCGAGCATTTCTGCTGCTTCCGGCACTCTGAGCAGTTTGCCCATCGTCTTCCGTCCTTTTCCCTTGTGTTCTGTGATTCACGAACATAATAACCGGAGTATGGTACCCTTGAAAGAAGGTACATAGGGGGTACACAGTTGGAGTGTGAGGAAATCAGGACAAACGATAATGCGGAGCGCTTGGAGCGGATTAGTAGGGCTATGGCCGCTTATCAGGGTAGGGCCTCTGCACGTTCAATTTCGGCCATGCCTGTGCTTATCGCCTATGAAGCGACTTGGGGAGAATACAAACTTTCCAAGCGCGGTGATGAGTATGTCTTTCAATTCACAATCGCACCCGAAATAGTAAGGGAGGAAGGAAGCTACGAACCGCGTTGGCACTATTCATACCTAAACGCCGACGCCATTTTGGACAAATTTCAAACTGCCAAGACTCCGATGGAAGCACTCGACTATTTGAACCAGACCGGACGATTCACGCTGCTAGGTGAAGAATTCTCGTGGAGCTACTTCAAGAGGTGGCAACGCTTTGCATATCTCGTACAAGAGCATGATTTGCTTGCTTCGGCCATGTTGAGCGGTAATCATGATGGTGAACTGGGCGAGGCTCTTAAAGCTCTGGCAGGCGACAGAGACAGCGCCTTTTTCGACGGCACAGAGCTTAAGCCGATAGGCACACCCGCACAATTGGAAGAACGCGCGTTGTGGTTACTTGATTCAAAGAATGCGGAGGCAATCAGCAGACAGCAGATCCGAAAGAGGGCCGAGCTATTTCATGCGTGTGAGTGGTTTCGCCAGCCACCAGATGGAGCCTGCTCAATTGAGTGGATACCCAAAAATGAGACAGATGCCCAGACAATTTCCCCACTTGTCGATCAAGACGCAATGGCCGAATTCTTGTTACCTCAAGAGGCAATGCGCCCCATTCTATTCATTCAGCCATCAAATACATTGCAGGCAATTGCGGCGGTTATATACGCGGATCGTATTTCGGGCGTCGAGTATCGAGTTTGCGAAGTTTGTTCGGAACTGTTCGAGGTAGGCTCGCGAAGTGAAAAGAAATATTGCAGTCGAGAGCGCTGCAAGAACACAGCACATCAGCGCCGAATGCGCGCCAATCGCGCGAAAGCTCAAAAAAAGACGGCAAATCAAAAGAAAGGAAGGCGCAGCAATGGGAGTGTTTAAGCGTGGTGGAAGATGGTGGTACGAATTCAGTTTCCAGGGCCAGCGCATACGCGAGCCTGCGCGCACTAGCAGCAAGACGGCAGCAATCCAGATCGAACGGGAGCGCCGTCGCAAGCTGGAGCTTTCGGCTGGCGGGGTCCGGCGGCAAAGGCCCCTGCTATTCAATGCGGCGGCAAAGGCTTGGCTTGCGGAGAGCGCGCACTGGAGCGATTCAACGCGAGAGATTTACGAAATGAAGCTGGGGCATCTGAAACCCGTTTTCGGTAAGATGCTCCTGAGTGACATTGCCGCGCCAGACGTTTCGCGCTTTCAACGTGACCGGCAAAAGGCTGGCGCGTCCGGTCGGGAAATCAACATGGAAACCGCAGTGTTGCGAATGATCCTCCGCAAGCATCGGCTTTGGCATTTGCTGGAGCCGGACTATCGGCCTCTGCGCGAACGAAAAGAGGTCGGGCGGGCGCTCACCACGGATGAGTTTCAGAGGCTACTCACAGCGGCAAAAAAGAGCCGCAGTCAATCGCTCTATCCCGCGCTAGTGCTCTTGCTCAATACCGGGATGCGCGTTAGTGAGTTGCGAATGGTCCAATGGCGGCAAGTGGACTTGTTGGAGCGGAGCATTACCGTTGGCCGCTCTAAGACTCCAGGAGGCGAAGGGCGCATGATTCCCTTGAACCAGGAAGCTTTCAACACTCTGGTGGAATGGCGCGCACAATTCGATAATCCTCTCCCAGACCATTTTGTTTTCCCCACGGAGCGATATGGGCTTGATGGTGAAAAAGGCTATTTGACCGGCGCGGTTACCATCTGGAATCGTGCCCCTGAGAAACCGATTGGAAGCTGGAAGGTCGCATGGTCCGCTTGCCGGAATTCTGCCGGGGTCACTTGCCGCCTCCATGATCTCCGCCACACGTTCGTTTCCAGGCTTGGCGAAGCAAAGGTGGCAGATTCCACCCTCACGGCACTTTCAGGATGGATGAGCCGGAAGATGCTGGAGCGGTATTCGCACACGCGCAATGAAGCCAAGCGCCGCGCTGTGGACTTCCTCACCAGTGGCAAAATTGAAGGAGACTCCCCACAAAATCCCCCACAGCGGGAAGCGCAAGAAGAAGCGACCATACAGTAAGTTATTGATTCTAAATGGTAGGCGAGGCGGGGATCGAACCCACAACCCCCGGCTTAGAAGGCCGGTGCTCTATCCAATTGAGCTACTCGCCCCTTTATCCCTCATTCTATCGTTGAATGGCCACAGAGCGCACCTGGAAATGCCACCAGCGCAGCCTGAAGGGTAACAGCGGCTTCGGCGTCGGACCCGCCGCATGAGGTGAAATAGGCGGTGATTCCCAGGCCCATGAGCTCCGGGGTTATGCAGGCGCGACGGATGACAAGGTCGACGCGACAACTACGCAACGGAACTACGCGCAACAGGCTGCACATGTGTTTGCAATCTTCGGCGGCCTTATCTGGCACGGCCCATTGCTGATTGTCTCTATGCAGAAGGTCAATGTAGCAGCCCATGGCGCTGATGCATCCGGAGGGCGCATCCAACTCGTTGAGGTCGAATTCATCCGGTTCGAGGTGTGGCCACACATCGCATTTTGAGGTCCACACCGGCGAGGAAGCCTCATTCAGCTTGATCAGAACACCGGCCAGAACCGGGAACTGAGTCGTCTCAGACAACTGCCATGCGCGTTCGGGGCTGTTGCGCAAGTCAACAAATCCCGGCCACGGCGCATCTATAACTGGAACCTCAGGCGCCTTTGCATCGCCGCCCAGCTCAAACTCCCAGTCAGCTTCCATGCGGGAGGCCAGTCACGGTAAGCAAGTAGCGAATCACGGATGCCTCTGCCCAGTGAATCTCGTTTCCGCCGTCGCAAGAAAGGTAGGCGCAGTGGCCACCTTGGCTGGTTTCAACAAAGGTCACGAAGGGATTGGCGCGAAGATTGTCTCGGGTCTCCGGCAGCAGGCGGATAAACGGATCGTCCTTGGCGCTCAGGATCAGCGTGGGCACAGCGATGCGGTCCACTACCCGGGCGCTGGCGGCTCGGTAGTAGTAGTCGTCTGCGTCGCGGAAGTTCCAGTAGCGGGCCACGATCTTGTTATCGAAGTCACGGATGGAATTGATCGGCCCAATCTCCCGAAGAGGCGTATAAATGCTGGGATACTGCTTTGCTTTGCGGGTGTAGCGCGCTTTGAGTCCGAGCAGAAAATGCCACTCGTATGCTCGATTGACCGGTTCATGCAGAGCATCGGCTCCAGCAGCCAGATCGATGGCGGGACAAACGGCGGCCACTGAAAACAAGGGCGGCCGACTGCCCCACTCCCCGGCCAGCTTGAGAACGATGTTGCCCCCCATCGAGTAGCCCACCAATGCAAACCGCTCCAGGCTGAAGCGCTCCGCATAGTGGCGCACCACTGCGCCCACGTCGCCGGAAAGCCCGGAGTGATAGAGCGTGGGGGTCAGCGCCTCCGAGCCGCCGCAGTTACGCATATTCATGCGGATGACGTTGCAGCCGGCATCCCAGGCCCGCGCGGCAATGCCCTGAATGTAGCGCGATTCCGACGATCCCTCAAGCCCGTGAACCAGCACCACTGTCAGATGCCCCGCAGTTTCCGGCTGCCAGTGGCAATGGCACAGCACGCGGCTGCGATCGTCTGGGTCCACCTCAACCGCCTCCGCTACAGAAGAAAGCCGGAAGGCAGGACGGGGCAGAAAATTCCCGATAATCGTCTGCACGTGGCCATTTGCCAACCCGCGCCGCGGCACAAACGGAGTAAACCACTCCGGCAGTCCCGGAGCGGAGTCCTCAACAGCTTTGCTTTCAGGGGTATTCTGGGTCACGGAAACCTCCATACATCAGGAGATACGGCTTGGTGCCAGTGCGGTCCGTGAAAATTTTGGGGCGGCGGGTGGGGATCGAACCCACGACATCCTGAGCCACAGTCAGGCGTTCTGCCACTGAACTACTGCCGCCATCTATCCTTGATTGTAGCATTGGATCAGCTTTCAGCGCCGTCCGGCTAAGCACAAGCCTCGATGATATGCGCCTGATCCCAACCCACTCCGGCAGCCTGATTGCGACCTGGGATTCGAAAAAAGAACGCCGCCGCCGTATTCCATGTATACTGGCCCCATTTCAACACCGCATTTCTACGGGCGCATTTCTCCGAGGAGCAGATGATGATTTACGTCAAATGCATCGCAATCTCAGCGCTTCTGGCTTTTGCCGTCGGCCTGTCCATGCCGGCCTTCGCACAGAACTCAAACCTGCCAGACGTCCCAAGTCTCGTTGGGACTTCCTGGAACGTGGCGGAGACCGATGGCGATAACGACGTCTTCACTTTTGTGGCGGATGGCACCTTGCATTACTTTGATGGCAAAAAAAACTATGAGAACGGCACCTGGAAGCAGGATGGAGATTCAATCTACATCGAGATGAATAATAAATACTGCCAATATCAGGGCCGCATCTCCGGCATGCATATGGAGGGCAGAGCATGGAACGTCACCGGCAAGAATTGGACCTGGGTAGCTGACCAGCGATAGCCTGTTGCCATGAGCACAGGAATGACCGGTCCCTCCCAGCCCCCCTCCCAGCACATGGACCGCTGGAACCGCGGCGCCTGGATCTTTCGCGACCAGACTCTGCACAGGCTGGAGATTCTGCTCGACGAGGCATTTGTAATCCCCGGCACCGGCATTCGCTTTGGTCTGGACGGAATCATCGGCCTGGTTCCCGGTCTAGGCGACGTCCTGGCCGGGCTGCTCTCGCTAGTCATTCCCCTGGCCGCCTGGATCCGCGGCGTTCCCTACGTCACCCTGGCTCGCATGGCCGCAAACCTCGGCCTCGGCGTGCTTGTAGGCTCCATTCCCCTCTTCGGAGACATCTTCGATATCGCCTGGAAGGCCAACCGGCGCAATTACCGCCTGCTTTGCCGCCACTTGGGCGAACCCCGCCGCCACACCGGACGCGACTGGGCATTTTTGCTGTTGCTGGCCATGGCGCTGGCGCTGGTTTTCGCCGTGCCCGTGGTGCTGGTCTTGTGGTTTTTATCCTGGCTGAGCAGCCGTTAAGAGAATCTGACTTTCTGTGCAGCGTGACCGGGCAACAATAAACCAGGCCGCGCTACAATAAAGAAAGTCGGGGCGTAGCGCAGCCTGGTAGCGCATCTGCTTTGGGAGCAGAGGGTCGGGGGTTCGAATCCCTCCGCCCCGACCAAGATAAATCATTGATATATATAGCGATAAGGACCATCCCAGCCACGCATCTGTTTTTTACCACCACAGCACTGTAGTCGATTTTGTGACGGTCGCCGCCTCCGTGTTTTTCCAGTTGTACTTCAGCCAGGGTCCACCGGCAGAAAACTTGCAGGAACTCTCGCACGTTTTGCGCGCATTCGCCTCATTTGCGAACCTCTGGGAATCCCTCGCACCGATCCCTCAGTATGAATGAGAGACCCATAGGAAAAGCACGTCCGGATGATCGGGATCGGCATCGTCACGTTGGTATGGAGCAACAACTGCTTCAAGCTTGCCGTCTGTGCCGGTACCGTTCGGAAGCAGCTCGTCCGCAGTTAGGATTGAACAAGACTCCGCGACCTGATAGACGATTGAATCGGGATCGAAGGACTTGTTCCAACGGACCACGAGGCGGTCAGAAAAACGGTCCGACATATGGAAAGTCTGACGCCGGTACTTCGGTTCGGGGACCTCGGCAGCGATGTGCGTCTGTACGGAAAACAGACTCCGCTGTCCGACGACAATCTGCATCCGTTCAATCGCTCGCTGCTCCTCTTTGCGCCGCCGGTACTTGAGCAGACCTGCCGCCGCAGTTCCAGGGTGAGCTGATGCTAGCCGAAACAACGCAGCTTCGAATGAACTCCCAAACCTCTGCGCAAGCCTTTGAACGCTCGCTACTGACCATTCTCGACCAACCTCTCTTCGAAATTCATCTTTCGGCATCAGTATTTCGGACGCACCGAGATCGCACAGGCGTTCGAGTTCGTTGGCCTCGCGCGAGTCGCTATCGCACATCTCGCGGAATCGCGCGCCTCCGCTCGTCGTGGGAAAGAATGTATGGCTGATTTCGTGGGCGATGGAAAACGCGACCCTGCCGCTCGGACGGTCGGGGTTGTAGAAAATCTGTCCCTTTTTTCCCTTCGTTTTGCCATTAAGAAGAATTACCGCATCTCTTGTTTCATTACGGCGGCGCTCTGTGTCCATGGGGAGGACCTCAAGGCCTTTCATGGACGCCAACTGCACAAGTCGTGCGAAAGGAAGCACACCGGTCGAGTCAAACATGCGGTATTGTTCGTTCAACTTGCCCGCTTGGGTCAGCACAAGAGAGCGCGGATCAGCGAGGCCGCCGCCTGCGCGAATCAGAGCGACCACATCCGGGTCCGAATACGAACGCCCGCCAACCCGTACACGTTCCATAAAACAATCTATTTCTGGTTCGGTCGCTGGCTCAACATCCGCAGCGCTTCCAGCAAAAACCGCCAGCCCTCCATGTCCCTCGGGCGATGCCCTCGAAAGTTGACCTGCGCAAGCATCTGGACATCCTCATCGGTAAGCCCAGCCTCCTCTTGCAGTTCCAGCAATCCCTGCGGCAAATCCTCTTTCTTCCGCGCTGTCCTTCGGGTCGAATTCGGTGCAGCGTTTCCAAGAAGTTCATCGATCATTACATCAAGCGCGACCGCAATCGCGTAGACATACTGCACATTCGGTTTTCCGGCATTGCCGTTTTCCAAGTCTGAGATGTAGGCCTTCGACACGCCTGAATGGTCGGCCAGATCTGAGAGACTCCAGCCCTTCCCGAGCCGACGTGATCGGATCTCTTCGCCAAGTTTCTTCAAATCGATAGTCGTCGTGTCAGCCATTGGCAACCGGTCGTAAATTTCCCTTGACTCCGCTGTAAAGCGGTTCTAGACTGGTTGTGAAATGGCAACCAGTCTGCTGGAGACTACAGTAGACCGGCCAGTTGAGAAAGGCAAGCGGAAAATGGCCAATTACATCGCGAGAGTCGAGTTGCACACTGCAACATACGAGGACTACGAGAGGCTACACGCAAGTATGCAAGCCCGGGGGTATTCGAGGACCATCGCGGGGGACAATGGCACTGTTTACAAACTGCCGACCGGTACCTATGTGGCGCGCAACACGAATGTCGCGATTGAAGTCGCACGGAACGCTGCAGTCGCAGCGGCTCAGGAGACCGGAAAGAGCTCAGCCGTCATTGTCGCCGATTGGACGCAGGCAAGTTGGCAGGGACTCAGCACGTGACCGCACATGCAGAAGGCAGACGCGGTTCGCCCGTGAGACCATCGTTGAAAACTCCAACCGTGAATTGAAAAGTTTAACCCGAAAGGAAAAAACACCATGCATAAAATTACGTTCTTCCCTCTAGGAAATGCCGACTGTTGCCGTATAGACACTTCGAATGGCAGAAAGTTTCTCTTTGACTACGCGAACCGGCGTGACCCAAAGGACAAGCAGGACAAGCGAATCGACTTGTTCGCGGAATTAAAGAAAGACCTACAGGCAGCCAAGCGGGACAGCTACGATGTCGTTGCCTTCACGC
>JBEKQO010000274.1:0-10154 GCA_049519635.1 Terriglobia bacterium
GTAGGCCCCGTCAATTCCACGTGGTCTTGGACCAGCACGCCATTAAAAAACACGGTGAAAATCGCCTTGCGCAGCACGTTCCCGCTGGCGTCGAAGCGCGGGCCGTGGAAAACGATGTCGTAGGTTTGCCATTCTCCGGGCTTCCGCGCGGCATTGACCAGGGGAGGATACTGGCCATAAAGAGCGGCGGCTTCGCCGTCGGCATAGGTCACATTATCATAGGAATCGAGAACTTGAACTTCGTAGAGCCCGTGCAAGAAAACTCCGCTGTTGCCGCGATCCTGGTCCGTGCCATGAGGCGGATTGGGCGCAGCCCATTCCACGTGCAACTGGCAATCCCCATAGGCGTCTTTGGTCCGGATGTACCCGGTGCCGGGCACCGTGGCGAAATAACCATCTCCCACGGTCCATTTCGCCGGACCCCCATCTTTGACACTTTCCCAATTCGACAAATCCTTGCCGTTGAAGAGCACGATGGCATCCGAAGGAGGTTTCCCCGGATACTCCTGCGTGCTGGCGGTCCCCGGCGTGATGATGGCCGGCTCCGGCCGGTTGCGATCATTGGGCCCCCATTTTTGCAGATCCTCTTGGGGCGCTGCCAACGGTTGAGTGGTTATCGCCACGGTCAAAAGCATGGCGAGTCCCACACAGCTCCCCACTAACAAAAGTGCCTTACGCATAGTCTCTTCTCCCTTCAGACAAACGATAATGTTGCCCCACATCAGATTGCGGGCGAAGGCCCCGCCCGCAGGAGGCAGAGCCGCGGGTCACCGCCCGTCCGATTGAGCGCAATCTGGACCAGCTTGGTTTTACATCGCCCCATGACGGCACCCCGATAACATTGGGACGGGTTCCGCCTTCTTAATACCCAACCGGCCCTCTCCTTAGTTGTTGCGGTCGATTTTCCCAAGCGGCAGTATTGTACTCCTCAATGCCGTGTCGAAGATGGCTGTTTTTTTCTAAACATTTTTCCATTTGCGCTTGTCAGAGCGCGGCATCGGAGACTATGAGTTGTATTTCTCACCATGCTTCCACACTCTTAGGGTAGGGGCCTCCGCCTCCGCCGAAATCGCGGGGCATGGGACAGGGGATGATCAAGAAGACCTTGTAACGGCGGGGCGGAAGCCCCACATTTCCAGTCCCGCGGTGAGCAGTGCGTTTATGGCCGCAAGCGGGCAAAGAGGGTGATGAGCCCATCAACCGTAAATTCGGGTGACTGGGAATAGTTGATGATCTGACGCTCCATCGTATCTACGATTTTTGCGCCCTCTGGAATCCTGGCGGCCAAGTCAAGCGGGATATTCGTCACACCGTGGCGGTCACCGTGCAGCAGGTCGCCGGGCCGCACGGTGAGCCCGCCAATGCGCACGGGAGTTCCCACTTCCACGATGTGCACGTAAGCGTGCGAGACCGCAATGTGGCCGGCGAAAAAATGGAAACCCAGCGGCTCGACTTCATCAAGATCACGCACGGAACCGTTGGTTACGGCGCCCACGCATCCCATAGCCTTGTGCATGTTGGCGTTCACTTCTCCCCAAAGGGAACCCAGGCCGGGGGGATCGTCAAGATCTTCCACCACAATCACTCGTGGCGCGGGAACTTTCATAACATCCTTCCAATGCTCACGGGGATAAATGGTTGCGGCTTTCGCACCGGGCGTTACCGATTGGATCTTGAGGGTAACTGCATAGCCTATCATGACACCCCTACGGGGAAATATGCAGCGGATCTCCGGGCGCATGAATCCTTCGTTGCGCGGACGCACGTCAAAAACCTCAATGGCGTTTGCGACCGTCGGTGTATTGAACGCGCGCAAACGATCGAGCAAAGCAGGTTCCAGCGGTTCCATAAAGATCTGTTCTCCTTGGCCGAGAATATTTCGATTGAGTCTGGGATATTATATGGGCGTTCCCGCAAAAACAAAATCAATCCCTCCTTGGGCTGGAAGCGCGCACCTTACGTCGCCGCGGAGCAACAGCCAGCTTAGCCAGCGAGAGAACGTAGCCCAAGGAACAAGGTGCGGACGATTTGGGCCATGACTCCATCGACGAACGCGCTCCACCGGAGAGCGATGACATGAGAAAGGGTCAGTTCCATCAGGGAGCAATCCAGGAATGCCGTATGGCGGACTGCTCCGGCCATGCCGGCAGACGTCGATATATAATATATGTGAACCGGACGACGGTTCCCGCCGGATGGGCAAGATCTACCTGTCCGGCCGGAAGGAAGAGCGTGCTCACCGCCTCCTCCTTGTCTCGCCGGCCATCGCGGCGAGGCCGGAGAGCGCCACTCACTTATTGTGGCAACTCGCCATGCCCCGCTTTTCCAAATACTGCTGGTGGTAATCCTCCGCCCGCCAGAATTCCGAAGCCGGAGTGATTTCTGTGACGATCCGCCTATTGTACTTCCCGGACCGCTCGAGCTCATCCTTGGACGCGCGGGCCGCGGCTTCTTGCTCGGGCGAATGGAAGAATATTGCGGTGCGATATTGCTTGCCGTAGTCGGGCCCCTGACGATTGAATTGAGTGGGGTCGTGACTTTCCCAGAAAACTTTCAAAAGGTCTCCGTAGGAGACTTGTGCGGGGTCGAAAGTAACCTCGACAACCTCCGCGTGTCCGGTCTGGTCAGAGCAGACGTCGCGATAGGTGGGATTCTTGAGATGCCCGCCCATATAACCCACCGCGGTGGATGTGACTCCTTGAACCTGGCGGAACGCCGCCTCCACTCCCCAGAAACAACCCGCCCCAAATGTCGCTTTTTCTATTGTCGCGTCCATGGTCCTCCTTATTAGGTACGTTCGGCCTGTCGTGTTGAACGCCGCCTTAAGCGCTTTTACGCGTCGTCAAGCCTCAGCGTGCGGTTATCATTAGATGCGCGCCAGGGGCCGAGGGAACATCCGAGGGCATTGCCCGCAGAAACCGTGAGAGGCCCCGGCCCCCGCCCCTCAAAGACTCTAATAACGCCAGCTCAAGCGCCAAAACCGAGGCCGGATGCCTCTTGCGGCGACCCTTTCCCATCAGGCCGGAATATTGACGACAAGGGGGCCGATTAAGTAAGGACCAGATGTTCTTTTGGGGGGCCTCCCAGCCCCCCACTCCACGAACACCCCTGTGGGAGTTATCGCCTTTGCTCCTAACACGGGAGAATGCAGCAACGGGGATTCTTCGGCGCTATGTCCCGTAGGATTCAACGCTAGCGGACTCTGCCCCCCCCCCCGCCAATAGGACGCGGATCACTAATGTGCGCTTCTCCCCAGGCTAGGGCGGGGCTGCCGAAGGGCAGGGCTTGAACCCGGCCGAAATCGCGTCCCCCACCCGCTATTCGTCCCACGCTGTGTTCCCGAGCGAACTAAAATTGCCCGTGCAGCAAATTGCCTGGGCCCCGGCGAAGCTCCACGGCTCCCTAAGGAAATAAAGGCCATGGCGAAACAAATCAAACTCCGTCTGAAATGAAGGGCCCTCTTGACTCCACGCCAATTTGGCCGTCAACGTGCCGTTTTTGCTCGCGAGACGATCAAGGTAGCGTACTGATTATCGATGTAGATAGCCTATAGCCACCTCATAAATATCGGCTAACTTGTTTCGATGTTTCACCTGGCGATGAAACTCTCCATCTTCCGTCCTGAGCGCATTCCCCTTGGCGGGCCGCCTCGCCAGGGCACGCCGATGTCCCCTGCGATGGCAAGTTACTGCTCTCGCACAACCCGCACTTTTGGACGGAGGATCGGAGTGTGTTTCGCCAGAAAGCCAATCGCCGGGGCATCCAGGTTGTCCTCCACAGCGGCTCCGTCCGCATACTTAAATGCGACCGCGAACGCCCCACCCACGCCCTCGCTAAGGCCGCCGCCATGGAGGAGATTTACGAAGCGCTTACGCATAGTCCCTTGCCGGTGATCGCTAAAAGCCCCAGGGCGTCGGCACGAATAGCCCAAACCTTAAACCTCCGCGGAGAAAATCCTGTCTCAAACCTTTGAATACTATTTCCGGAAATTACGGGCGGAAGGTGGCGCGCTCGCGTGGGAGGCGGATGCGCAATTCTGCTTTGATCATCTTCTTGCCTTGAACTTTGGCGGCTCTGTGGGGCGCAATCAATATGCCCGCGGCCCCTTTTGGCTCCACGTCCGCTGGCTGTTATGGGGAGCCGCGGTGGGAGCGCCCCTCGCCGTTGTTTCTCTTCAGATAATCCTGAACGAACCATGCATTTGAGCAAATAGGGACGGACGACCCAGGGATGATGCGCCGATCGCGCGTTGAATCGGCGCGCCCTTAGCGAAGGAAAAGTAAGAAGATGTTCTGTCCTCACTGTGGAGCACGTGCCGAAGTAAAGGAGACACGCGGTCCTTTTCGCGACTGCCATTACACAAACGCCGCTTGCCGGCTGGATTTCACGACACGCAAGCAGTTTGTGGCTCGGCTCGAACACTCCCGCCTGTGCGTCCGAACGCGCGCCACTCAAATCGAGGCACCCCATTGTTTTTTTCCCGCCCGCGCAATGGTGGGTTCCACTTCCCCCCCCCGAGCCCCAAGCGCCTTCAGATCTTGCGGAGGGAGCGAACACGGTCCAGGAAAAGCAGCTATGTCCATAGGCAAAGGTCGGGGCATGACAAAAAGATTGCAAATGTACCCTGCGGGTGGCGGGAGTGTGCGGCTCTCGGACCGCCTTGGTGATTTGTTTAAAGAATTTGTCCGGACTCGCGCGTGCTTTTATTTGTTGGCTAACGAAAATGCCGAAACTCCCGGAGGTCTGGGTCTTTTCGCTGGCGAAAATGTCCAAACGCAACCGGAACAGAACCGCGACTGGCGCGAGCCTTCAATCCATTTCCTACCGACAGGAAAAACCGTCAGCACATCTTCACTTTCTTTCCTGCCCGTAGGAAACTAGCCAATAATTCTCTTGACAATAGGCTAGTAGAAATCGTAAGATGCATGTGATGAGCGAGGTGTTCACAAACCGTAACGAGCAAGGCCGAGGGAGTGCCCCCTCGGATGAGAGCAAGCCCCAGGCACCGCCCCGGATCCGCATTGACGTCCCGATGGGCACGTCGTATTTGGAGATTCAGGAGAGCATCTTTCGCCAAGCCCGGCAATTTGCTGGCACGCAACTCCGGGCTGCCATTACCCTCGGCGTCACGCCGGACACGATCTCACGGGTTTTGCGGCGTTGCGATCGTATGAGGATTGCCTGCCCCAAGGTTCCGGAGGCTTGGTCTGTGATCACGCTTCCGGAACCGCCCCCCGAAATCAATCGGGCCATGGGGCCGTTGGATCATCGTGCCATCGACGGCGAAAACCTAAAGCCAAGTCTAAAAATACCGGGTAAGCAGATAGATCGGGTTATCGGGCCATTGGGAGAGCGACAGCAAAAACCAAACATCGGATCAACAAATATGGGGGGAGCGTGAGAACCAATTACCTGTGGCCCTAACCCCGCCCCTCAGAGGATGATCAGGAAGAAATTGGTCCGTCATCGGCCCTCCGTGAGGATACAGAGCGGACTGAACTGTAGCGGCGCTCTACGCGCGCCGGGCGGCGGTAATAGAACAACGCTCCAACGAAGTCGTAAGAGCTGATAACTGATGTCTTCGCAGTAATTCCAACTTGGCTCGCGCCTGATCAGCGCGGGTGAGGGTGGCGGCGGGTGCACACGCTGCCGCTGCCCAAAGTGCAAACTGACATAAGTCGCAACTCGCAGCAAGAAGCATGTCCCAAGGTCGAATCCCTCAGTTCCCAAATGTCCAACGGTGCTCAGGGCTCGGGGCTAGGGACTGGGGAGACCCCCAATTTCTACAACCCAGCATTCAGCGCCGACTCTGCCGCGCTTGGCACCCAGCACCCTGCACCCTTTCTTTCTCTGACTCCGGGGCAGTTGCAATTTCTTTGGCGGGTCACCCCTTCGGCGCTCGTGAGCCAGCGGGAGGACGAGATTCCCGCGTGCGTCACGGTTGCACAGGCCATTCTGGAAAGCGCCACGCCCAAGTTCGGCTGGGGAAGCAGCGAGTTCTTCCGCATCGCCGATAACCCGTTTGGAATCAAGTACGCACACTTCGGGGCTCAGGCCTCGGGGCGGGGGACAGGGGATAACGTCAACACCCAGCACCCAGCCCCGAAGCCCGAGGACTGCGGCGCCTTCGACGCGCAGACCGGGGAAATCGAGAACGGGCAAAAGAGGGGCATCATCGCCCAGTTTCAGCGTTTTCCCAATTTAGACGAAGCTTCTCGCGCCCATGCGCTGCTATTGCGAGCGCCGCGCTACCGGCCCGCGTTCGAAGTGCGGGACGACTGGAAGCAGTTTGCGGAGCGGCTGGGGCCCAAAACCTCCCCGCTGGATACGGAGCATTGAGGATATTCCACAAATCCCAGCTACTCCGCGGAGTTTTTTAAGTTGGTTAACCTCTACCGGCTCAGCGATCCCCGCGCCCTCCAGTGCTTGGCGACGGGGAAGAGCCCGGGGTGAGCAAAGGGCAGTAAGCAGAAAGCAATAGGCCGTAAGCACTAGCGTCGCCAGCCGGGCGGCGCCGGCCAGCAACGAGCTGGCGCTACGGCGGAACGCAGAAAGCTGTCAGTTGTTAGCTGTAGCTCAAGAAAAGGAGTGAATTATGAAGCAGTTAATTCTAGGTGTCCTGTTAGCGAGTGTTTTGTGGTTTGAGGCTTGTACGATTCCGGCATGGGTCAATACGGTGGAATCCGACGCGGCGGTGGCCGCTCCCATCGCTGCCAGCCTGATTGATGTCATCGACCCGGCGCTGGCGCCGGTGGTTACGCTGATCGGGAATGGTTTCAGCGCCCTGGTCAAGACGGTTGGCGCCTACAAGGCGTCCCCCACGGCGACCAATCTGCAAGCGGTGCAATCGGCGTTCGAGGCTGTGGACGCGAATGTTGCACAACTCGAGTCCGCCGCGCAGATCAAAAATCCGGCAACCCAGACAACGGTTACGGCCGTGGTGCAATTACTCACGCAGGCCGTCACGGAGATCGCCGCCCTGGTGCCCCCGGCGGCCGCCACCGCGGAACCCGGCGCTCCGCTAAGGGTTCACGGCCAAGCGAAGGGTTGGAAAGCCCAGGACTTTAAGCAAAAGTTCAACGCCATCATCCAGGGCGACCCCCGGTTTGCAGGCAAGGAAATCAAGTGAAGGTCTGCCTGACGTGCGGCGGAAGGCAACCCCAGGGAACGAGCTGCAACGGCTGCGGCCACATGCTGATTGACGAACCCCCGCCGCCGCCCAAGCCGCGTAAGCAAGCGACAGCGAGGAAGGAATCAAAATAATGGTTGACCACTCACAGATGAAGCTCGGCAAGCGCCCACGGCGGCACGACCAGCGCACTTTGAAGCTGGCGTGCTATTTGACCAGCGCCCTTCCTCCCGCGCCTTCCAATGTCGATTACACGCGCGGCATAACCGACTGGGGAATGATGCTGAACGACAATCTGGGCTGTTGCACGATTGCCGCTGTCGGACATGCCGTCCAAACCTGGACGGCGAATGCCTGCAAGGAACTGAGTCCCTCCGATTCGGCCATCCTCAATTACTACGAGAAATGGGATGGCTACAACCACGCCGACCCCGCAACCGATCAGGGCGGCGTCGAACTCGACGTTCTGAACGATTGGCGGCAGCAAGGGTTCGACGGGCATTCTCTTGATGCCTACGTTTCCATCGCGCTGGGGACTAGGGGCTGGGGACCAGGGACTGGGGAAAATCCCTGCCCCCAACACGCGGCGCCGAGTACGCAGCCCCCAGCACCCAGCCCCGGCGTGGCCACCGCCATCTGGCTCTTCGGCGGCGCTTACATTGGCATTGAGCTTCCCATCTCCGCCCAGAACCAGGATGTTTGGGACGTGGCGGCAAATCCCGGCCCGGATGATGAGCCGGGAAGCTGGGGCGGACATGCCGTGTATTTGGCGGCATACGATTTTCGGAATTTGGCATCAGGGGCTTCAAGCACCCCGCATCCCACCCCAAACCCTCAGTCCCCTACCCTGACCTGCGTCACCTGGGGCCAGATCAAGAAGATGACTTGGGCGTGGTTTAGCAAATATTGCAGTGAGGCCTACGCGCTGGTTTCAAATGATTGGATTGAGGCAAACGAAGTGGCGCCCTCGGGGTTTGACCTGGCGACGCTGGAAGCGGATTTGAAATTGGTAACGGCTTAGAGGGTCACCACCAAGGCACAAAGACACCAAGAAATGCCTTGGGGTTTTAAGTCCCTCACCTTGGTGCCTTGGTGCCTTGGTGGTTTCAGTTTTCACGGAGGATTTATGGACACGCAATCATTACAAGTGCAAGCCATCATCACTTTCATTATGCCCCTGCTCATTCAACTGGCGAAGCGCAGTCAAAGCGCCGCGTTCGCCTGGATTGACCAGAACAAGCCGAAGATCTGCATGTTGACCAGCGCGGTTACGGCGCTCCTGACCTCGATGGGGATTCAGATTGTTCTCGACGCGCACAGCTTGACGGTGCGCTGGCCGGATTCCGCCACGCTGGGGCGCGGGTTCGTGACCCTCCTGGTGTCGGTGGTCCTTCAGTTCGCCGCCCAGCAAATGCTGTACAAGGGATTTTGGCAGCACGCCGTTCCGAGTCCGAGCAATCAAGTGGCGACGGCTAAATTCTGAATTATGAATTCTGAATTGCTCCGGCAAGAGACGCAGGTTGTTTCGCCGGCGCAATCCAAGTTGGAAAGAACACGATGACCACTGAAGCACAGAGAAATCGAGAGGTTTTCCGAATTCAGAATTCAGAATTCAGAATTGTTCTGCCTCTCTGGGGTGAGTACTGAAATGATTTCTGCTGCCGAACTTCAAGCGCTATTGATCGGGTCAGGCGGTTTTATCGGCACCACCATGGCGGGGGTAGGAGCCTACCGGCTTTTCGCCGCCGCCACGCGCGGGGTGTTGCGGGTTCCGACCAGCCTGGAAACAACCGCCGAATGTCTTTCGCGGGTGGCCCAAGCCGTCGAGACCCAGAACTTAGTATCGGACCAGGTGATGGAGCTGAAGGGTCTGCTGATGGCCACGCGCGAGGAGATCATCAAAATCGGAAATGACCGGGAGCTGGTAGGCCGGGAGCTACGGCTGATGTCGCGAAAGATCGAGGCCTTTAGCTGTTTTGCGACTGACGATTGAGCAGGGGCTAGAGGCCAGGATTAGCTTACAGCTCACAGTTTGCTGTCGGCTGTTGGCTGTCGGCTGTGAGCCCCGGCTGACCACTAGGAACCAGATGTCTCAAACCAAAGGACAAGAAGAAGGCATAAACATGACGAGGGTAAAGAGCAAGTCTGAGCAAGAGTTCGACCGCACGGAGATTCTGCGCTACTTGAACGAATGCGGACTTCAGCCGGTGACCCCGAAAAGCATTCTCATCTATATGGACGATTGTCTCCGTCCCGTGAGTCTGCACGGCGTGGAATTTCACCTGCGCTATATGCGCGACCGCGCCTGGGTGGAGCTCGGCATCGAGAAGAAAGTCGGCTTGCCGGAAGTCATCCGCTGGACCCGCATCACCGCCAACGGCGTGGACGAATACGACCGCCGGCTAGTGGCGCTGGGAGAGGCGAGCTGATCCGAAGATCGGGTGATCGGATGATCGGATCACCCGATGGTTTGATGACCCAATTAAAGAAGAGGTCAAATCGCATGACGCGAACAGGCTTTACAAAAATGCAAGTCCTTGAGGCTCGGTACCCTGGGTTGTGCCTGAAAATGGATGCAATGTTCGACGCGTTTTCACCCAACGGAGCTGTCCGAAAGATGATCCAGACCCAGTACGGCGAGCGCCTGAGCCTGTCCTCCGTCGAGAGGTACAAGAGGAAGCGGATGATCGGGTCATCGGTTCATCGGGCCAGCGGAAGAGCGAGAGACGCAACAACCGATCAAGCGATGAGCGGGTAGCGCGGACCTGTTTTCCAGGTCCGCGGCACTTGGGGACACGACCAGCACGCCGGAATGATGAAGCGGGAATTATGAATTTGATGAACCCAAATCGTGACGACCGGGATCGGAAGGGCGAGGCTTTAGAGGCTGAGGAAAGGCTCCGCCCCGCGGACAACCACCCCGGCGCCCAAGGCGCCACCCCTCCTGAATCAGGAGGGGAGTTGTTGAAAACGCTCCCCTCCTCAGATGAGGAGGGGTGGCGCGCCGAGCGCCGGGGTGGTGCTG
>JBEKQO010000275.1:0-9968 GCA_049519635.1 Terriglobia bacterium
GTAGCGCGGACCTGTTTTTTAGGTCCGCGGCTTTTCCTTGTCCATCGGGGACGAGCCGCGGACCTGAAGAACAGGTCCGCGCTACTCTTTCCTCGGCCCGAGTTTCCGCCGATCATGGGCAGCCGCAAGGCTGTCGATGCTCAGCATGAAAGTGCCGGAGAGTTTTTCCGCAGCTTTTAGGTGGATGGAAATCATGTCGGATTATCTCAGCGCGGCGGTAGAAATCTCCAGGGAAGCAGGAGCTCTCCTCGCCGAACTATTCACTCAGCCTCTGGAAATAAGCTACAAGCGCCGGTCAGACCTCGTCACCCAGGCAGACCGCCGCTCCGAGGCGCTTATTGTCGGGAGTTTACGCGAGCGTTTTCCCGATCACGCGATTGTGGCCGAGGAAGGGGGAAATCATCGTTCCTCCTCCGATTATTGCTGGTACGTCGATCCGCTGGATGGCACCACGAATTACGCGCACGGCTTCCCCGTGTACTGTGTCACCCTCGGCCTCGCCTACCGCGGCGAGGTGATTGCCGGGGTGGTTTACGATCCCACGCACAACGATATGTACACGGCCGAACGCGGCGCCGGAGCGTATCTGAACAACCAGCCCTTGCACGTTTCCCGCACGGAAAAACTGAGTGAGAGCTTGGTGGCTACAGGTTTTCCCCCCTTCGCCACAAATCACGACTTGAATGTTCTGTTCTATTTCCGCCTCACCGAGCTTTCCCACGGCATCCGGCGCGCAGGCTCGGCGGCGCTCGACCTGTGTTGCGTTGCGGCGGGCCGCTTTGAAGGCTTCTGGGAACTGAAGCTGAATCCCTGGGACAAGGCCGCAGGCACTCTCATCGTCACGGAGGCCGGCGGCCGAGTGAGCGATGTGCGGGGGGGGGCCTTCAACCTGCTTGGCGACGATGTGTTTGTCTCCAACGGCCTGGTCCACGATCAGATGCTGGAAGTTTTCGCCACCGTCCTTGCCGAGCGCGCAACGTAGGAAACGTAGGCATGAAGGGGGTTAGTGTTTACCCGGAAGCTTCGGCTTGGCGGCATCTTCCTTTTGCCTGATCGCCTTGTTGGCCAAGCTTCGGATGACTTCGGGAACATTGCGGTTGAGGGAAAGCCCCTTCAGGTCTCTGTCGTTAATCCGGGCAATCAGAGGCATGGTGACATCGATGGGGGCGCGGGGATTATTGACGAGAGCTCTCATCACCACGTAGGTTTTCATGAATTTACGGTTCCCGGCGATCAGGCGCAGCACTTCCTCGGAAACATTCTTGGCGGCGGCATAGCCCTCGGCTTCCGAGTCAGATATCTTGGGCGACTGCAACACCGCTCGCGATATGATCTTATTTGAGTCTCGAACCAGGAGGGAGCGCGTTTCCAGGTTGCCGGTCAAGGCTGCCTTGATCTTTTCCACCACAGACATGCGATTGATCTTCTCGATCAGGGTTTCGCGGTCTTTCGGGGTTAGGTCATGGTCACGCTTGGTGACTTCGGGCGGAATCTCCTCTTGTGCGCCTGCCACTTCCTCGACCTTCGCACCTGCCGCCAACTTGGCAAGAATCTCAACCGCCGTTTGTTCCTCAACAGATTTAAGGGCAGCCTCGGGCGGAAGTTTGGCGGGTGATTCGTTCGCGGCCTCGGGTGCAGAAGGCGGAGGAAGGGGTTCCGGCGGGGGCTGGCCGGGCGATCCAGCCGCTGCCTCCTCCACCGCTGGTTTGGGTTCAGGCTTTTGTTGCAGCAGGTGGCGGGCGTCGGCCGGTAGACTGGGATTCCAAAGCAGTATTTCTCTCAGTTCTTCGCGCTCGGTGAGGAGGTGCTCCGCCGCGAAACGTAGAACCTCGGGCGCCGTCCGCGGGCTGGCCATAACCCGGTGGACCTCCAGGCGGTCCAATCCCCGCAACGTTTCGAGCGCCTTCGCCCGCAGGTCGGCTCCCGGGGCGGCCGCGAGCAATGTCAGGATTTCGATCTTATCTTCGGGGGGCAAAGGCAGACTTCCCTCTGCACCCTTACGGCGAATCACCTCGGGCGCCTTGCCGAAGCGGATTAAATCCACTAAGCGTTCGGAAATACTCGGACCTCACGGAGCGGAGTTTTTCACATCCTCGCGCGTCAGATGAAGGGACTTCACCTCGCCGCGCTTGCCCAAAGGTTTTAGCGTTTCGCCGTTCAAGGTGAGGATAACGGATAGCGCGTTTCCCGTTGTCACGTCGAAAGACTTATGCGCCTTCAGAGTATCCACTTCGTTGGGATTCATCACGCGCTGGAGCACCGTCTTGCCGTCCGCATCCACGGCCACCCAGGCGCGTTCCGTCGCCGCCACTTGCAGTACCAAGTCCGTATCGGCGGCCGGTTTGGTCTCGAGCGGATTTTCCGTTGCCGGGCTGGGCTGCGCCGCAGGGCTTACCCCTGCCCCCGGTCCCCCCTGGGGATTGGGGGTAGGGCGAGGGATCGTGGCGGTGGTGGGGACCGCTCCCGGCGCCACCTCGCCCGTGGCGGGACTCACGCCGGCGGCCGCTGTGGCATCGCCGGAAGTTATGGGGACAGGTACGGGCGGAGGGGCAGCCGGTTTGGGGGTCGCAACGGGAGCAGGCGGGGGCGGCGTCGGGGCCTCTGCGGCTCGTGGCGAATAGCGGAAAAGGATATAGCCCCCTCCCAGCAGAACCGCCGCGACCACCGTCGCAATCAGCGGAGTTCGTGCCCCCGGCCGGCCGGAACTGGCTTTGCCCGAGGGCATCCGATGCAAGTCAAAATCCACCTGGGGCCGGGCGGCTTGCTGGAATTCGGCCACCACACGCTCTTCGTCCAAACCCAGATAGCGCGCGTAAGTGCGGATGAAACTGCGCGAGAAAATCCCCCCGGGAAGCTTGGTGAAATCTTCCCGTTCAATGGCCTCGAGAAAACGCAGGCTGATCTTCGTGGCGGAAGAAATCTCTTCCAGGCTCACGCCTCGCATTTCTCGTTCGCGCCGAAGATTCTCGCCGAAGGCGGGCATAGATGGGCCTTGTTCGCTCCTTACAACTCAAGCGTCCATCATCATATTTTCCCGCGCATAACAGTGTCAATTGCTTTAACAAGACGCCCCCGGAATTTCCCCCTGGGGGGTACTCCTGATAAAAGGGTTGAAAAGGCCGCCTCAATGGTTTAAAAGGTCTATACGCTCATTATCCGGCGATAGTTTGGTAACTTGATGGGTAAAGAAGAAGAAATCAACGAACTGAAGCGCCAGGTCGAGCGCCTCTCACTCTTTCACGAAGTGGGGAAGGCGCTTTTCTCGACGCTCGATTTGCAAAAGATTCTTCAGACCATCATGGAAAAGATCAGCGACTTGCTCGAGCCGGATACCTGGTCGCTGCTCATGCTGGATGAGGACACGCAGGAGCTGTACTTTGAGATTGCCATCGGCGCCGGCGCGGAAAAGCTCCGGGATGTCCGTTTGAAACTCGGTGAGGGAGTGGCGGGATGGGTGGCCCAGCACGGCGAGCCCGTCCTGGTTGAAGACACCCACAATGATCCGCGCTTCACGCATAAGGTGGATGACCTGACGCATACCGAGACGCGCTCCATCGTCTGCGTACCCATCAAGGCGCATGACCACGTGCTGGGGGTCATCGAACTGGTCAACGCCCTTGGCAAACCCAGCTTCGGCGCAGATGATATTCCCATTCTCAAAAGCCTGGCGGACTATGCCGCCATCGCGCTTGAGAACGCCCGCTATGTGCAGCGCATCCACGAGCTCACCATCACCGATGACTGCACGGCGCTTTACAACGCCCGGCATCTCAACTTCGTCCTGGACACGGAGATCTATCGTTCCAATCGCTACGGGTACGAATTTTCCGTCATTTTCATTGACCTGGACCACTTCAAGCAGGTCAACGATGTGCACGGACACCTGGTGGGCTCCAAACTTCTCTGGATGATCGGCGACAGCATCAAGGCTCACCTGCGCATGATCGATTACGCTTTCCGGTACGGCGGCGACGAGTTCGTGGTGCTGCTCCCCCAGACCCCCAAGGAGAGTGCCTTGATGGTGGTGCGCCGCATTCGCGATCTGCTGGTCGACCGTGTCTTTTTCCCGGAAGAGAAAATGAATATCAAGGTCACCGCCAGTTTTGGGGTCGCATCCTTCCCCGTGGATGGCCGCACCCGCAAGGAGCTCCTGCGCAAAGCGGACGAGGCCATGTATGTCGTCAAAAACAGCACCCGCAATAACATCGCCCTCGCCGGCCAAGGCATCGCCGGCTAAGAGGGTTGCGCCGTCCTCTTTTTGAAGTGAGTGACAACCCGGATCTCCGCCAACCACCCGCTCTCCACTCGTGCATGCCGGGCTCGAACGATTTCCGCTTTACGTGTGGAGGTGTCGGGAGCGCCCGCCGCGAAGGCCCTTGGCGCTACGTCGATGCAAAGTCTTTCTACAGTCGCCCCGAGGCGCGTGATACACTCATTACAGACCTCACGTCCCCTCGCAGATGAGGCAAGGATGGAAAACAAATTGGGGGCTGGACTGCATGCGCTTGCCGAGGAACCGCGGGCGAGCGAGCAACCGGCGGACCGCCCCTCGCGTACACCCAAAGTTCTGCTGACGAGTATTTGCCGCCCTCTCGGGCCCGCTCACGGAGACGCTCCGAGCGTGGGCTACGAAGTGCTCCATGGACAAGTCACCCGGGCGCAGGGTATTTTCAGCCCCCGCTCCGTAAATTTCACCTATGGGCTGGATTACATCGCTGCCAACCTGGATGCGCCCGCCGTGGTGTTGCAATATCCGTCGCATCGCGAGTTGATACGCGAGCTGAAGAAGGGGCCGGACTATGTCGGCGTTTCCTTCAACCTGGTATTGTTCCAACGGATGAAGGAAGTGGTGGCCCTGGTGCGCAAGCACGCGCCGCGCGCCAAGATCGTCCTGGGCGGGTATGGAACGGTTCTGGACGACGCCACGCTGGCCCCTTATGGCGACTACTTCTGCCGTGGCGAGGGCGTAGCGTTCTTTCGTGCCTTGCTGAACGAGCCGCCCCGTCCCATGCCTTACGATCATCCCCTGGTGATGCTCGACTTGAAGGTTTTTTCCGTGCCCATGGACCGTACCGGCGTGATCTTTGCCGGACTCGGCTGCCCCAATGGCTGCGACTTCTGCTGCACGTCGTATTACTTCAAGCGCCACCACATTCGCCTGCTTCCCACCGGCGACGATATCTTCCGCGTCGTCGAGCGCTACCTGGAAGTGGACCCCTACATGAGTCTGGCGATTCTCGACGAAGATTTCCTGCTCGCCAAAGACCGCGCCACCCGCATGCGCGAACTGGTGCAGGCACGGGGCACGCCCCTTTCCATTTTTGCCTTCGCCTCCGTCAAAGCCTTAAGCCGCTTCACTCCCCAGGAACTTCTGGAAACCGGAATCGACGGGGTTTGGGTGGGGTTCGAAGGAAAACGCTCGGGCTATTCCAAACAGCAGGGCAAACCCATTGAGGAATTGATTCCCGAATTGCGCTCGCACGGCATCACCGTGCTTTCTTCCATGATTCTAGGCTTCGATTATCACACGCCGGAAATCATTCGTGAGGAGATGAGGGAATTTCTGGCGTTGCGGCCCACCTATGGCCAATTCCTCATTTATGGACCCACGCCGGGCACGCCTTTCTATGATCGCGTGATGCAGGAAGGACGCCTCCGCCCGGAAATGGCGGCGGACCCCGAACGGTATTTCCACAACTGCGACGGCTTCACCTCCATGGTGGTACATCCCACGATGAAGCCGGGAGAGATCGAGGCCTTGCAGCGCGAGTGCTTCGACACCGACTTCCGTGTGAATGGACCTTCCATCCTGCGATCGGTGGAAGTCTGGTTCCAGGGTTGGAAGCGCTACCACAATTCTGATTCACCCTACCTGCGCGCCAAAGCGGAGCGCTGGGCGTATGAAGTCCACAATGCCTGGCCGCTTTTCCGTGTGGCGAAGCGCTACGGCCCGACGCCGGAAGCGGCCGCGCGATTGGAGGCGGAAGTTCTATCTGCCCTTGGGACTCCCCCCCTGAGTTCGCGTGTGCGTTCGTGGCTGGCGCCCGCCGCTGCCGCCTGGACGGGCTTCACCCTGCGCCACGACTTGTTCCAACACCCCAAGCTGGTCCGCAACACTTATCGCTCCACTCCCTGGGCGCTGCGTTCCGGAGAACTCGGGTCGCTGCGCGTCAGCTTGGAGCGCGCCTTGCACAGCACGCTGGTGAAGATCGAAGGCGCCCTGGACCGTGCCAGCGCGAGACGCCTGGCCGCCGGCATCCGCGCCCATCTGCACAATAACGATGCGGACGTCAAAGTCGTGGTGGCCGAGGGGACGGCCAACCCCCAGGAGTTGCGGTTTCTTGCCCAGGAACTGGCTTCGCTCCGCCACCGCGTTTCCATTACGGTTTCGCCCGGCCCCGAGGTTTGGGACCACCGCAAGTGTGCTTAGCCTGGCTTTCTCACCACGCTTGTACGCTTTTGGGGATTGCCGGAAGCGCGGGGCTTTACGGGCTGCGGAGAGACTCGAAAGCCCTGTCATTCTGAGCATCGACAGCCGTTCGGCCGCCCATCATCGGCAGAAACTCAGGCCGAGGAAGGGTAGCGCGGACCTGTTTTTTAGGTCCGCGGCTTTTCCTTGTCCATTGGGGACGTGCCGCGGACCTAAAAAACAGGTCCGCGCTACCCCTGCTGAATTTCAAAGACTTACGCGTCGAGTTTCTGCAGAGGAGCAGCGGCGACGAAGAATCTCGCATTGCCTTGAAAATGCTCGGAGCGATATCCTTCGCGTAGTCTATCCTGAGTGGCAGAGCGAGATTCTTCGCTGCGCTCAGAATGACAGCATTGTAGGGTTTTTCCGCAGCCTGTAAAGCCCCGCCCTTCCAGACTCGTGGTCAGAAATTCGGGTTAAGTCCGCGGCTCGTCCCCGATAGTTAAGGAAAAGCCGCGCACTAAGAAAACAGGTTCGCGCCGCAAGAGCATCTCCATCACCTAATGCTCGATGCAGAGGTCGTCATTTTCTTTGACCTCCGGATCACACTTCAGGGTTCCTTCATCCTCGATGAACGGAATTCCAGCCTCTCGGAGGCGGAAACGGTGCGAGCGGAAATTACCGAAAGCCACCTTGAAGGGAGCATGGGAGCGAAGATCATCGAGACTCTCGGCCGTCTCGCGCGTGGCGATCAGGTTGGCGCGGAAATTGACCTCCGCGATCCCGGCCGCATTCGCACTGAGGATAAGCAACGCCAACCAGGAAAAGCGGCGCAAAAGCGGTCTTTCGACGGCGCCCCCGAATGGCGCCAGCGCCACCAAGGGCACCAGCCACACCTGCGGGCCATAGCGGGCCCACCAGCAAGCGGAAACGGGTAATACTGATCCAATCATTATTAAAATCACTGCGGCAGCGGTCCAGGGTGCGGCGCCACCCTTCCACAGGCCAATGGCCAGAAGCAGCAAAGACAGCACCAGGGCCGCAGGGAAGAGGGGGCCAAATCCTCCCGTCAGTACATCGGGCTGCTCGAACGCGGTCCATTCGTCCCGGTCAACGTGCCAGGGTGCTTTGAGCGTGGACTGGGGTGGCCAGGTGGAAGATTTGGAGAAAATCGACGCAGCAAGGTTCCGTGCCCGGTTTGCCTGCAAGAATTCAGGAGGGGTTGTCGTGGTCATGGTGATTATCGGAAAATCCCCTCTTCCGAAAAATGGATAGAATGGGTTGCCGTTCTCGAAGAAATTGAGCACATAGGGATTCTTCCCGAAGACGAACGTCCCGAGCCCAAGCGCCAGCAAAGCCACGTATAGAGGCTTCCGCAACGGTCGCTTCTGCCAGGCCAGCAAGGCAAGGAATCCGGCAAGAAAGATCGTGACGTATACCAAACCCGTAAACTTTACCTGGATGACAAGAACGGCGGCTTCAAACAGTAATAGGTTCACCCAAGGATTGCCCTCAGCGGCGCTCAGGTAGCAGAGCGCGGCCACGCAGGCAAGGAGGGAGGCCATTTGCCCATCGACATAGAAAGTGAAAATTTGGCAGAGCGTCACGGGATTTGCCGCTACCAGCACGGCCATCGCCACGGGCCAGGCGCTCAGCTTTTTCCTCAAGCCTGCGAAAACCGCAAGCGCCAAGGAAAAGGCCGCGCAAACAAGGAGAATACTTGCGAACTTGCCGGTTTCGATGTGTCCCGTCAAACGGTACATCGCCGCAGCGATAATCCAAGGCCCCTTGGTGAAGTGAATCAGCTTTACATTTTGATCAATGGAGATTGGACTTATGTCAGGGGTGAAGAGCGGATTCCATCCCCGTGCGAGCTGGTAAACGCCTTCCTGATGATACGCCTGGCCATCAAAAGACACATCGTAGAAGGCCCGGCTGATCCCGGCGGAGGTAGCCACCAGCAAGGCCAGGAGCGCGGCCACCACCAGGGTTATGCGCAATGGGCGGCGGAAGCAGGTTCGCGCTCCCCACGCGGTAACGAGGCATGAACCCACGAAGGCTGTGGGCAGCACAAAACCCCGAATGGGCATTCCCAGGACCCATCCGAATTCTGCTATTGCCACGATCAGAAAGAGAAACGTCAGGATCGCCCCGCCTACAAGGCCGGCAAATCCGGAAAGGGGAGGGCGCTCTCCCACGCCGTTCACGCTCACGGGCGGGCCTCGCTAAACCTTGGAGTGAATGACGCGGACGGAAGGCATGCCATCGGGCTCATCCACAAGCTCGATATCCTGGAAAACATTCGCGGATTCTTTCTTGAGGGCGCGGAAGACCTCAACCGCCAGCAGGCGGATTTCCGTATCGGCGTGGATGCTGCCGCGCAGTTCGAGGAAGTGCCTCCAGGCGCGGGAATTTCCCGTCACGAAAATCTTGGTTTCGGTGGCATTGGGAAGGATGGAACGGGCCGCCTGGCGGGCCCACTTGCGCCGGTCGCGCGGGGTCATTTCCGGATGCTTCTGCTGCACGTATTGCGCGGTGGCCTCGGCAAGGTCGGCATACGCCTTGCGCAGACCTTCGATCGTCTGCTGCCATTTCTCCCGCAGTTCCTGGTTTTCCTGGTAGAGCGGCGGCACCACGTAGCGTGCGTCGCTCTCATCCACGTAACGCTGGGAAAGCTGTGAATAACCGAAGCCCGCGCGGTGGCGGACCAGTTCGTGCGTGAGGGCGCGGCTGACCCCGGTGATCAGCAAGCACCACACGGCGTGCTCCAGCACGCTGCCGTGCTTGGAAGCAAGGATATTCTCCAAGTACTCGCGGTTGCTCTTTCGCCCCTTGCCGAACGACATGTAGCAGGTGCGCCCGGCGATTTCCGCCAGGACCTCGCCGGCCGCGGCAGCGTCCGTGGTGAACGCCATTCCCTCATCCGCGAGGAAGCGCGCCAGTTCGTCGTCGGCGACTTGCTGGCGTCCCACCAGATAAACTTTCGGCTTGGAGATATAGGGATCGAGGGGTGGAATTGTGGCCATCCGGCTCCCGCTAAGCCAATTTGTGTAAACCCTTGGGTTCGATGCCCCGCCAAACTACTCGCGCCGGCCCCGTGCCGGCGGCCGGTTACGAGCCGGAGGCAGTTTTCGTGTCGGCAGGCGTCGCTCTCTTGAATGCGGCGTACTTCCGTTGGAACCGCTCCACGCGGCCGCCGGCATCCACAAGCTTCTGCTTGCCCGTAAAGAAAGGATGGCACTTGGAACAGATGTCCAGGTGCAGGAGGTCGCTTTTGAAAGTCGAACGCGTCTTGAAGGTGTTGCCACAAGCGCAGACGACATTGACCTCATGATAGTTCGGGTGAATCTTGTCCTTCATAAGACTCCTTATTTGCCACCAGAGCAAACCTAAATTATAACGACATCACGGGAAACTTTCAATTCGTCTTTTATGGACGGGTGCGCGACCTGGAAGTTAAGAGCGGTGGATTTTCTTTTTTTGTGCTATATTTCTGAGCGTATATAGATGCTCAGACAGGAGGCTCAGATGCCTGACTCTCTTTCCGCTTTAGAAGCTA
>JBEKQO010000276.1:0-9935 GCA_049519635.1 Terriglobia bacterium
GTCAGCTTGCCCTTTTCGACGTGTCCCTGCTGCGCCAACGTTTCGTCATCGATAAAATCCAAATTGTATCCCGCCTCCAGCAAGCTGGGCAGAAGGGTGGGGCCGAGTCTCCGCCAGGTCGCCTCCCACAGGTTCACCTCACCGATGGGAAAGCTTGCCCAGGCGTCGTGGGTGGGCAGGTAAACCGCAATGTCGTTGGCAGGCCTGCCTTGGCGCAAAATGAAGCTGCCGCGCTGCAAATAGCGCGCCAGGTCCGGCATGGCGAACCACCAGGGATTATGCGGGCCGAACGCCCCCGCCGCATAAAAATGCCAGCCGGGCTCAGGCACCCCCGGCGGTGAATAAGGGTAACCGTGGGCGACGAATTGATTGATTCCCTGAAGAAAGTACTCGTCGGCCGTGGCCTTGATATCGAGCGGCGTGGCGCGGAACGGAAGCAGGTGGATCCACGTCCAAGCCTCGGCGGAGATCACCGGCGCGCCATAAAGATGCCCGGCGGAAGAAGCCCAGCGGGAAGCCGTGAAGTGGTTCCAGTGGCCTGCCTCATCCCCCTGCTCACCTTCCGGAAGGTCCACGAACCGGTAGCTGGAAAGCTGCGCCGGCGGCTGGCCATAGGCTTGCACTCTAGCCAGAAGGTGATGCTGGTGGCACCAGGCCTGAAATGGCGCGAGGAAATTCTGGTTCAGCAACTCGCTCAGCGTTTGGCCCCAGTCATGCCGCACGGCGGCGGCCTGCGGTCCGCTGCCGGCAATGAGGGCGGGAAGGTGGGGCGTCAAATCATATCCACGCCGGCTCTGGAACTCTTTCCGAAAACCCTCGGTCCAGTTGGAGTCGTATACCTCCAGGCTGTCGCAGAACATGGCGCGGATATTTCCGCCGCCCGCGGCCGCCAGGGGCGCGCCGACCACCTCCATGTGTTTCTGCATTGCCTCGCGGCGGTAATGGTCAAGAACATTTCCTTCCGCCCCCCACGCGGCGCGCTTCACCTGCTGCCCTGTCAATCCCGCCTCAAAATACAGCAGGACGCGCGGGCCGGCGGGAGAAGCGGGAAGCTCGAAGCTTCCATCCCCCTGCGGGGTGATCTGACGCGCGGAACTCGCGTCGAAATGCCTCCCGTCTCCGGAGGCCACAAACGCTGCAAGAAATCGCTGGCCCTCTTTCAACTGCGGACTAGGAATCGTCCTGGCGCCTTCCTTGATGGGGATACGAAGGCAGTGTAAACCTTCGGCGGCGAGTTCCGGCGTAATGTGAGCCCCCCCGAACGGCCAGCCGCTGCCCATGGTCATGTCCATGCGCAGCCCAAGCTCGTGCGCCGTCCGCGCGGTGGTACCGACCGCCGCAAGAAATTCCGCAGAGAGGTAGCGAAGGTTGATCAGCCTCTTGCTGGGATCGTCGAGCGTGAGGGGGTAGACAGGCTGGACTTCAAATCCCCCGATGCCCGCATCTTTCATCTGGTGCAATTCCCGATCGAGTTCTTCCGCCGTCACCGCCGGCCCAAACCACCACCAGCGCACCATGATTTTTGAGTCTTCCGGAGGGTTGCGAAAGTTGTCCTGAAGGGCCTGGACTTCCCCGTCCGCGGGAGGCTGCGGAAACCGGGATGTGGGCCCGCCCCATCCGATGCAGTAAACGCTGACGCCGGCCAAAACCAGCAAGCCTGACGACAGAAGCTCAATACGTTTCAGTTTTCGGCGATGCATCGCGGCCTCCGCGAAAAACTTTTCTTCCCTCCCCCCCTTGGGGGAGATGGGGGACTGCAAGGCGAAGGGGGCCCCACATTTTGCAGGTCGTGCGGGTGAGGGGGTCGGGACTATGACGAACGCGCTGAGTCTGATTTGAATTGGACGGCGCAGCCTCCCCCCCCTCACCCGGCCCCACTCTTTCCCGCCCCGCACGGCGCCCCCGCCGCGGATTCCAGATTCTATGCCAAACCGGACAGAGGCACACATGGGAAAATGGGATGACGGGCGTGTCGGCCGCTTAAACCTAACCCGGACTTCTCACCACGTTTGGACGATGCTGGAAGGGCGGGGCTAAACAGGCTGCGGAAGAACAACCCACCGCGAATAACCACCCCGGCGCCCAAGGCGCCACCCCTCCTGAATCAGGAGGGGAGCGGTTAAAGAACTCCCCTCCTCAGATGAGGAGGGGTGGCGCGCCGAGCGCCGGGGTGGTGCTGAACAGGAACTCCCGGGTGGTGCTGAACAGCACGTGTAGCGCGGACCTGTTTATTAGGTCCGCGGCTCGTCCCCGATGGACAAGGAAAAGCCGCGGACCTAAAAACAGGTCCGCGCTACCCTTCCTCGGCCCGAGTTTCCGCCTATCATGGGCAGCCGCAAGGCTGGCAATGCTCAGGACGACAGCAATTTCGAGTTTTTCCGCGGCCTGTTCGGCCCCGCCCTCCCAGATTCGTGGTGAGGAATCCCGGCTAAGGGCGGGGTTTGTAAGTAAAGTCAACGATGCCGTCGCGGTAGTCGATGCGGATCTCCAGCATATGGAGGGTAGCAAATCCCAGGATTCCGGAGATTTCCGTGCCCGTGTTATCACTGAGGTGGGAGAGGTCGAAGGTGGTCACCGCTTGATTCTCCTGGCGCAAGCGACCAAACTGAAGAACCGCCTTATCCGCGCTGTAGACCTTTGCCACCGAACCGCTAAGTCCCTGCACGTGGGCGTTAGCGTCGCTGTGGACCTTGGTGCTCTCTTGTGCCGCCTCCAGGGACATCATGTTTATTGACGCCCCGGTGTCAACCAAGAACAAATGTGGGGCTGAATCCCCAATCCTCGTCGGGATCAGCAGATCGTGTCCAAAGCGATACACCTGTGAATAGGATTGCATTTCGGGAGCGATATAACGGTCCCGGGGCCCGTGATGCGCCGGCGGGAGGGACTTTGTGGGCGCGTCTGGCCCCGCTTTCCTGGATGATGGGTCCCCACTGGCCGCCGAGCCCTCCTTGCCGGCTGGAAGCGTCTTGTCCGCCTTGTCGTCGTCCGGCCGCTGGGGGAGAGGTAGGAGCCTAAGTTTTTCGTTGGGGAAGTCAATATCCACCAGGAAGTGGCTGAATACGTCCCCACCGATCAATCCCTCCTCGTCCGTCACCGAACGCTTTTCTACCACGCTAACTCTGCAATCCTGAAACTCGAGCTCGCCGATTTTGAGGGAATTGACGAAGCCAATGTAACCTCCGGCACGCCCCTTGTCTCCGATGCCGCCGATATCTATTTCTGAAACCTCCGTGATGCCTGCCCTCCGCGCCAGGCGCTGGTCAATCACGATGCCGCTGGCTCCCGTGTCGAGCAGCAAATTGCCCTTCTTCTCATTCAGCGATACCGTGAGGCCATAGCCACGCATATGTATGGGGTCCGTTAAGAGCCGAACCAGTTTCGTCTCCGTGGATGGGGCATGGC
Source organism: Terriglobia bacterium (assembly GCA_049519635.1). Taxonomy (GTDB): domain Bacteria; phylum Acidobacteriota; class Terriglobia; order UBA7540; family UBA7540; genus Bog-366. The sequence continues at coordinate 3,406 of JBEKQO010000276.1, forward strand.
TCACCAGCCGGCAGGCATGAGGCGGCTGATTTTGCAGCGCCCGCAGGTAATCCAGGTGGTGCTGCATGTCGGCACGGGTCTCCGCATCGTCATTGGTGGGGGACGCAAGATAGTTCTCCCAGAATTGAATTTGTTCTGCGCGGCTCAATGAGTTGATCCAGTATCTTTGAATATCGGGATCCGTCTGATCGAGTTCGTGTGCCTTGTCGAGCATTTCCTTCGCTTGTTGATAGAGCGAAAGCGCGCGGCGCACACGTGAGAGTCCCCAAAAAGCACGCGCGCTGGGGTAACCCCTGTTGATGACGTTCACCCACTCTTGTTCCGCTTCCGCGATCTTTCCTTGGCGGAAATAAACTTCCGCCAAGGCGACGTGGACGGTTGGTGCGTCCGTGACCTTCACTCCATTCGCAGCCGTTTCATACGCTTGGCGCACATCTTTTTGCTTAAGGTATACGCGGGTCAGACCCGCGTACGCGTCGGGAGACTTGGGGTTATCCTGCAAGACCAGATTGTAGCTTTGGATGGCGGCATCAAACTCCCCACGGCGGTAATGCTGCATCGCTTCGGCTAAAGGGTTGTGACCTAAACCGGGAACCGTAGAGACGCTGGTTGGAGAAGTATTCGACGGCGCAACCGGGGATGGCAACGTAGAGCCGGGACCGGGCAGAGGGGATTTGCCCCCGTCGCTAACCCCCTGTCCAAATAATAACGGTCCGAAAAACAACATGAGAAGAATGCACCGAAGGAGGGAAAGTAGCATGGATGACACCCCCGAGGGTTATTCGACAAAAATTGTATCGTCATCGTTCCCCTGCATTCTACGGCTGGGGTGGCAGCGTTGCAACGAGCAAGGGTAGCGATGAGACTTAGAGAATTTTTAATTTAAGTATATACATCTCGGCAAATCCGCAAACAAAAACGTGGGGCGCCCTCACCCACCGCCTTGCGGTCCCCCCTCTCCCCAAGGGGGCGAGGGCTAAAATTAATTCTTAAAAGCCCTCTCCCAGGGGGGAAAGGGGGGACCGCAAGGCGGTGGGTGAGGGGGCCTTTCCGGAACAGATGGATCAATAATTTCCTCCAACCTCTTAAGCGCTCAGTGCTGGCGCTAACGGTCTGTGCTACAGGATAAGTAAGCACTTAAATCAAAACTGCTCTAGGGGAGTTGACGGCTTAATCCCGTTGGCTGGTAGAATAGCCCGCTGCCGGAGAATGTGCCCGCGTCGTCGCCCTGCGGGAAGAGAGCCCGGACCGCAGACGGCAAAAAGCCACCGCCCGCGCCAACCCGGAGCTAGGCTCTAATAGTGTTTTTGCACTTGACACGAGCATTGATAGGGTATATGCTCAAGGAGATTAGAACTTAGGTGTCAACATGCCTCTCGAAAAGTCTCGCACGCCGACTGCTACTCGCCCGGAGGCCGAAGGGTCGGCCGCCGTTCAAAGGGGCGGACATATTGTCGATGCGACCCCTACGGTGACGATGATGAAGGGTCTGGCACAAAAAAATGTCAAAATGAAGGTCGATTCCGACAAGTTAATGAAAACAAAGGGTGAATAAAGCGACCAAATGTCCGAAGCCGATGAGTCATTGAAAACAGAAGACTTACCAAATGTGCCGATGAGTTGCTGAAAATGCACGAGTTATGACAGTTTCGGGGCCGCAAAAACACGGGGGAACCCCTCAAACTCCCACGATGCCGATAACTTGATCAAAACAAACAACTTATTTATCCGATTTCCGCGCAATTCCCCGCGATGCCGATAAATTGATGAAAACACAGGAGATAGATTGAATGCCACGCGGGCGGGCGCACACCCCGATTCTTGGGGAGCCGGCGATTTACGGAAGGGACTGGGGGGAGCCGGCGGCTCAGTCCGGTGGGTTTGCAGCAGCGCCCCCTGCCGGAGAATCTGCCCGCGTCCTAGCCTCGGGTAAAGAGATCCCGGGCCGCAGACCCCCGATAGCGACCGCCGGCGCAGCCCGGCTTGGCGTATTGGGTTATGCCTCTCCCCTTTAGACTTTCATTTACGGCTCCGCCCCCCACGCCTCAAATCCCCACTCCCTCCCGCTTGCGGAATTTGCGGACGTCGGTGTGGTCGATGACGGGTTCCGCGTCGCACTCGATGGCCAGGACGGTGACGGGGCTGTCCGGCGCCTCGATCGGCAATCCCGTAAACCTTACGTATTCATCACCCTGCTCGAAGGTCACGGGCTTGCCGGAAGCGAACAGCCGCGCCGATTTGACTTTGGCGCGCAGCCCGCCGATCGCGACCACGCTGGCAGGGTTGAAGAAATCCAGCCAGCTTGACGCAGGAGTTTCTCCCGGCCAGTGGTAAATATGCATGTAAAGTGTATTACCTCGACGGGTATAATTTGCGTAGACGTGCCAGTCCGATTGGCAGGGTTCCGACGGGTAAATCGTCGGACCGTTCTTGTCCATCCACTCGCCCACTTCCGTCAGGGTGCGCGCCGATTCCTCGGGAACCGAGCCATCGGGCTTAGGTCCGATATTCAACAGGTAATTACCGCCGTCGTGAGCGCAGGTGGAGAGATTGCGTACGATGGTCTCGGCAGATTTCCAGTCGTTGTCGGCCTTCTGGTATCCCCAACTTTCGTTCATGGTCATGCAGGTTTCCCAAGCCCGGCCGCCTTGGGCAGGATTGATTTCCTGTTCCGGCGTGGTGAAATCCCCCGGCAGGCCGTTGCGGTTATTGACAATGATGTCCGGTTGCAACCCGAACACCATCTTGTTCATCTTCTCCGATTCCCATTGTTCCGGACTGAGCGGCCAATCGACGTCGTACCAGAGGACGTCAATCTTCCCGTATTGCGTCATGAGTTCGCGGACCAAGCCGTGGGTGTATTCCACAAACCGCGCGCGCGCCGCCTCATCCGTCAAGCACCGCGCGCCATCAGGATGGTGCCAATCCATCAAGGAATAATAAAAGCCCACACGCAACCCTTCGGCGCGCGCCGCCTCCACGAACTCCGCCACCAGGTCGCGGCCGCACGCTTGTTTGGGGGCGCAATAATTGGTGAGCTTGGTGTCGAAATTGCAGAAACCCTCATGATGCTTGGTGGTCATCACCATATATTTCTGGCCGGCGCGTTTGGCGAGCTTTGCCCACTCGCGCGCCGCATGAGGCTTGGGCGTAAAATGTTTCGCCAGAAGCTGATATTGCGCCACGGGAATGCCCTCAATCTCCATGGCCCACTCGTGCTGGCCGAGGAGGGAATAAAGACCCCAGTGGATGAACATGCCGAATCGTGCTTCGTGCCACCACTTCATCCGCCGGTCGCGGGCAGCTTGCTCCTCCGCCCTCGCCGGGCGCATGCCCGCGGGCTCCGCTCCCCACACCGCATTGTTACCCAAGTGCAGGACACCCGCCGCCGAACCCGCCAGCGCGGTGGCGCTGGTCCCCAAAAACCGCAAATGGTCACGCCTGGACATCTTCGGTGGTCTCATCGGTTTTAACTCCTCCGCATCATTTGGCCGCAGGGGTAATCGAGCGGCGCCCAATCTCCGCCGGAATCCCGCTCCGCGTTGCGACAAGAAAATACGCCAATTCGCGGCGCAGTTCAAATTTTTTGGTTGCCGGATCAGGGCTTGAAGGTTATGACGTCACCACCGGGGGCGTCAACTTCCAGGACCCATTGCCCCACCCACGCGCGCCATGGCGCCGTGACGAGGAGGACGCCAATGGCTTCGCTCCGCTTGGGGATGAGCGGAACCACGCCTTCGGCAAACACGTTTCCACCCGTGCCGGGCGGGTTGCGCAGTCGGACCTTTACATTTTGGGCGTCCCGGTCGCCCAGATTGATCATGTAAGCCCGCATCGTCTTCGGGTCAACCAGTGCTCCGGTCCCATTATCGTTGTAATTGGGCTCCACAAGACTGGGGGAAACGACTAGCGTCGGTTTCTCATAGCGGCGGGAAAAGGTCTTGGCGAGACCGCGCACCTCGGCGGGCAGCCCTGACCCATTGGTCGGAAAATCAAAGAAATGGGTACACAGGTTGTCGGCGGCCGTGAGTAGTTCGCGGGTGCCGCCGAAAAACCCCACCCCCGGCGATTCAGGAGCAATCAGGCGAATGAACCGAATCTGCTGTTCGAGTTCCTCTTTCGTGTCAGCCCAAGTCTCCCCGGGATGGCCGCCCTTCCCCAACCCGAGGATGACAATCGTTTTCGGCAGAATGCCAAACCTCCGCGCGGACCAAACCTGCGTGGCGATGAACCAATACTGCCGTTGGTTGGCGACGTAACCCTCCAACATGACAAGGTCCGCAGCGTCGCGGTAGGCCTCTGCCAAAACCTGCGGGATCGGTCCGCGCATTTCAAACACCGTCAAAGCTGCGTCCGGTTTCTTAAGCTTCGCCTGGCGGAAAATCCGCGCGGATTTCTCATCCATTTGGCCGCCGAAGTCGAAACCAAACTCGTCAATCATCATCACGGGCTTTGGATTTCCGGCATAATCTTGCCCCGCCAGAAGGTCCACGGCTTTGTCGATGGGCGAGCGCAAAAGGTCGTACCAAGTATGCCCGATTCCCGCCACCACACCTCGCGACTGCCAATATTCCCAGTCGCTGGGCCTCACGGGGCCAATAAGCGTTACGGAGTTCAATTGCTTGGGATCAAAGTCTTTGCCGGGGCTGTAGGTAAAAGCGATCACCGTGTTCAAGCCCAAGACCTTGGCCTTGGTGTGCCGGGCCGCGAGCAGGCGAACAGCCACCGCCCCACCGGCCGCGGCCACCAGCAGAACCCCTGCAATAACCCAATGAAACGACCATGGTTTCTTCATAATAAGCCCACGTGCATTATCTCCATTAACCGAAATTTCATTGTGCCTTCGGGGCGCGGGAATGTCTATACGCATTCCGAACCGGGTATGGAGGCAGCCAGAATTCGATATGACCGGGCTGCCTTCCAATTCGATTGGCCCGAGTCAGCAGACGGGATGCTGGAGGTCTTCCGCCAAAGGGGCCAACTCGTGGTAGCATGGGCAGTGAAAGTGCCGTGCGGGGGTGGCGGAACTGGTAGACGCAAGGGACTTAAAATCCCTCGGTCCGCAAGGACTGTGCGGGTTCGATTCCCGCCCTCCGCACCATTATTTTTCCCTACGATTACGAGAGCATATCACGTCCCGTGGGACGCTCTCCTTTCCCGTTGGTTGGTCATTTGGTTGGTATCCCCTCCGCCATTTTTTTGAACGCCCGCTCGACGGCCTCGGCCTCGGGGTGAATGTATTTCATCGTCATGGCGATTGAGCTATGCCCGGCAATCTTCGCCAGCGTGAAGGGGTCCGTGTGGGGGGAAATCCACGTGAGCGCGCTGTGTCGGAGGCAATACGGCTCGAACCGAGTGACCGTGGGAAGGGAAGGGTCTGCCTTGTGCGCCTTTGCAAGCGATGCCAGCGCCCTTTTGTGTTGGTCGAGGTAGCCCCACCAGCCGAGGTGCCCGCTCTTGGACTTCGACGGGAAGACCCAGCCTTTCGCCGGGCGTCCCTGCGCCCTGTGCCTTGCCCTCATCACGTTCAACACATTGGGCACCATGGGCAAGATGCGGCGTGCCGCCTTGCTCTTGCCCTCGGCAATTTGTAGCAGCCCGTTGTCCTCGCCGAGCAGGATATGTTCCCATCGGAGGGTACAACACTCGCCCGGCCTCAACCCGGTTCCCAATATAACCGTGGCCGCATCCTTCCACGGCTGGGGACATGCCGCGAGGTAGGTGTGGGCTTCTTCACGGGAAAGGACCCTGTCCCGCTGCCGCTCGCCTTTCGCCAAGGTGATTTTAGGCTTCCGGTTCAGCTTTCCCCACTCATGCGCCAGATTGAGCGAGCGGCGGAGGCATCGCAACGCCTTGTTGACGTAGGCCGCTTTCCAGTTCGGATGGGCCGCGATGAACTGACCCGCCTCGCGGTCGGTGATGGCATCGAGCGCCGTGCTGGCGAGCGGGGAGGCGAGGAGCATCTTCGCGCCTCTCTGGTAGTAGATTTCCGAGTTGGGCTTCGACTGCCGGAACCTTGATTCTATGAAGGGCAAGAAGTCTCCCTTGAGAAACCCCGCAAGGGAGGGCGGGGGCTTGGGCTTTAGGATGCCGTAATTGCCCCGCTCAAGCTCCGTGCGGATGGCGTTTTCAATCGCCCGCGCATCGTCGATGTGCGTCACCTTCGTGCGCTTGAAGATTCGCTTCCCATGGTACCGGAATTCGACAAGGTAGAACCTGCGACCCTTGGGCCTGTAGACCATGTGCGCTCCTACGGCGGACCTGCTGGAAACGGGGAACGTCCCCCGCGAGCGGAAAACTAATGTTTGTCGCCCGCCCGGACCAGCATAAGAAAGCCTTATATTTCAACTGTGGCAGCGGCCATGGATAGGGGGGATTTTCGCTCACCTCCAGCCGCCAACCGCATGCGGACTGTCCCGTACCCTGCCCCGATTTTCTCGGCGATGGTGCGCAGGCTGTGACCCTCGGCTTTCAACCGGGCGATGTCGTCAAAGTCCACCACCCGGCGTGGACGCCCCAGTTGTTTGCCG
>JBEKQO010000277.1:0-9817 GCA_049519635.1 Terriglobia bacterium
AACGCCGCTCGGAACGACCCCTATAGAGATTGCCACCAGCCCCGTTACAACCCCCTTCATAAGGTACCGGACGCGGCAATCAAGGCAACCGGCATCCGGCGATTTGCGGACGCGCCCACGAGATTCGACTGGCTCGAAAAGAAGGAGGACGTTGCCGTTCGCACCCTCGCGGAGAAATATTCCGTGGCAGCTTCGGAGCCTGAGGCGCAACCTCATTGACGAATTGAGGCATCGGCGCGATTCCGGTGCTGTCGCGCTGCACTTAAATCGGTTCTGGCGCACTTTCGGTGCAACCCTGCAGCGGCGATTTCTTCAATTCCATGGGCTGTCGTGCGGCCCTGTTGCCTGTCTGCTTGGGCAGGTGCCGATGAGGCAGGCAGAAGGGCTCCTCATGTGGGGCTTGTTGCCGGGTCAAACTTGCCCTGACCATTTCGGTTAGACCGCAGAACGGGGTTCGGCACGCCTTTATGAACGCGAACTTCGAGGTACCTGACCTTGTTCACCGCCAGAGCGTGCGATGCGCTCCGCGGTTCTGAGCTTCGGCGAGAGACTTCCGCGAACATCAGGCTGACAGGGGGAGGACCCGCGCCTTCAGCGGCGCGAAGCCGGCCCGTTCGTACATCTGGCGCTTGATCATCTTGAGTCGGTTGATGCGCCCTTCCAGAGGCCCATTGCTCCACGGTTCTGTAACCGCCAGTTTCACCGCACGGAGATCGCGACTCAGGGTCCTTGCAAACTGCGCGATGCGAGGAAATCCGGAGCTGATCGCCATCTTAATCCATGGAACGAGCCGGCCCGATCGCCACCATCTCAGCATCGTCCGAAACTGAAGAACCAGCCTGCGGACCTTATAGGCAGCGGGGCAGAACCGCAGAAAGCTGTCGCGATAGGTTCGTCGAGTTGCCGACAGGTCTCGAGGGGGCGTCAACACCAGAGCAGCTATCCGACCAGCGGAGAAATGGGTTCGGGTTAAAGCGGGTTGCAGGCCACGCTCCCGGTCTCGCCGCCAGTCACTGCGGATGCGGCGCTCCGGAAATCCAGGCGCATTCAGCCAACGTGCCACGGTGCCCGCCCTGACCCCGACCTTCTCCGCAATCTGGAGTTGGGTGTGACCCTGGCGTCCGGGATCGACCACCGCCCGGTAGCGTTCATAGCGCGCCTGGCGGCAGCGCTGGTAACGGGCTTCGACGAGATTCAACTTTGGCGAGGGCTTCGGCCTCGTTTCTGGTACCAGTTTCGCGCGCGCTTGGATCTGAAGCTGCTGCAGAGTATGCTCCAGCGCTTGCGAAAGATTGCTCATCAGGTGATACCGGTCGGCGACCTGCACGGCGCCAGGAGCTCCCTCGTGCCCGCCTTCGGCATAAAGGCCGCATCGGTCCCGCGCAACGATCTCCACTCCACGGTGCTGCCGAAGCCAGTCCGCAAAGCTCGTGGCGGATCGGACCGGAAGCAGATCAATGACCCGTCGCTGCTCCAGATCCATCAGCAGGGTCCCGTACTCCTGGTGCTTGCGCCAAGCCCAGTCGTCCACCCCCAGGACACGCACCGGGGCCTGGGCCTTCGGAGCTGACCCCTGCTTAATCCGACGCAGGACGGTATCGCGACTAGCTTTCATCCCCAGTCGCTCCAACAAGCGCGATCCCGGACGGCCACTCAAAAGGTAGCCGACCAACCTCAGGTTTGGGGTCACCCGATCGGTTTCTCGCGCCCCCCTGGGTCGCGATGCCTGGCAGCCTTTCTGCGAAGATCTGGCGTCGACACTGTCGATTGCGACATCGAAAGCGGCGCGTCTTCACCTGAATCCTAACGGGCTGCCCCTGCCAAGGCAGATCGCGCAGACGGCGAAGGTAAGTGCGGTGGTAAGCGACGTCGGAACCTGAGCAGGCTGGACATCGCGCCGTTCTCTTGCTCCGAACCTGGAGGACAATGCCCTTTTCGGTTTAATCGACTCCGTCCATCACCAAGGACTCCGGCGCGGGCAAGGATGCGTGTACAATATCAATGGGTTGGCGCATAACTCCAACATATCAAACGCGTCAAGCTGCACCGAAAGTGCGCCAGAACCTCTATTTCCCCGAAGCCATATTTCGGGACAACAGTCCGCCCAGCGGACCACGCAAAGCTTACTTTCCGAGTGCGACGATCCCGGAGGTGAGCAGTTTATTGTTTGACCAGTTCGACGCGGCGATTCAAGGCGCGTCCGTCTTCCATGTCATTGGAAGTCACCGGGGCATAGGGACCATTGCCAAAGGGGGAGAGTCGGGCAGCAGCCACCCCATACTGCGTGGTGAGCACATGCACCACGGCGGCGGCGCGTTGGCGCGAGAGCTCCATATTCGCGGCTAAGGCACCCACGTTGTCGGTATGGCCCACGACATAGACCTTTACCTTCGCGTCCTGCTGCAACAACGTGACGACTTCCTTCAGGGCGGCGGCCGACTCCGGCTTAACCTCGGATTTTCCCGTGTCAAAGTAGATCCCGTTCACCACGATATGGCCGTTGGCGCTCAAGCCGCTGGAAAGGGCCGCGGCGTTGGCAACCATCACTTGTTCCAACTGCTTTTCCACGACGATGATCTGCGAATAGCGTCCTTGGCCTATTGACTCCCAGATCCACGTCTTACCCATATGGACGGTGAAATCGCCGTACGCACCCGAGTCGTAGTCGACAGTATACCCCGCCGTCCGCAGTGAGGTGGTAACGTTGCGCACCACCTGAGCCTTGGCGGTGGTGCTGGGAAAGTGGTAATTAAGCTCGTGATACTCGCCCTCAATCTTCTTGTCTGGTTTGCCCGACCCCATCGGCATGGCAGCCACATCGTCGTCTTTATCGACGCACGAAGCGATGACGCTACCCGGGAAACGGCTAATCAAGGGTGAGTCCTTGCAGCCTTGGGCGTCCTGCGCCTCGCCTTGAGAGACTGCAAACATTGGCAACACAAGGCAGAGAAGCATGCATCGGATTGCTTTCATCGTAACCCTCCTCCTAACACATCTGTGGAGATTAATGGCCGGAAACTGTGAGGAATAATGTACCACGATCCTTCGACCTCCGATGGAGTAAAGCAACGGTACGTAACAGTGAGATGAAACGATCCACTTCGATGTAACGGCCAATTCATACAAGCACCGTGCAACCGTGCCGAATCGTAGTAGATGAACCTGTCCTCGACGATTACCCGATGTTATCGTTGACTTCCAACGGCATAGTGTTTAGTAATGCCAATTCCCGTTGATAAACTCACCTCCCACCGGTGATTTTCATGTGGCTGATAGCCCCACGAGTGGATTCGACCTGAAGTCCCCTTCCTATCGACAATCCCGGCGTTTGGCTGAGTTCCGGCGCGGGATGGGTGTTTTCGTTGCCAAGGTGACGTTGCACTCCCTCACCGTTGTTTTCGAGTTCGCCGTCAATCGGGTTTGACCGTCAAAGCTCACACTCAGACCACAGGACCGTAGCAGACCTGCTTTCCAAGGCCCGCGGCTTTTGGGCCTTGCAAGCCGCCGTTAAGAGTACGGAGAAAACGCTGCTTGGGGAGACGGGTGAGCGCATGGATTCAGAATACCGCGTCTTGCTTCCACTATTTCAAGGTCAACGTGAGCGACACACTATGGCACAAGGCGGAAGAACCCGACCCTGTGGTGCCAGTCACCGTCAGCGTGTAGGTTCCGGGGGGCGTTCCGGGGTTTATGATCGGAGCGCGACATCCTGCCAGCGCCAGTGCGAGGAACAGTCCCGCGGCGAGTACGACCATTGCGGGCTGCCATCGGCTTACGCCGGGTTGGTTGCCGCGCGCCACGGCCAAAACCGTTGCCGCAAGAAGCAGGGCGACCAGTAGGATGCCCCTCAGGCCCGGCGACAGAGGCAGGACCGGGGGAAGGGGCCGAGAAGGCGGCGCGCCGGCCGAAGGGGCGGTGGTTGGAACGGTGACGGTGATCGTGGTCGGAGAACTCCCCACCGTTGCCGGGTTTGGTGAAACCGAGCAACTTGATTCGGCGGGATTCCCCGTGCAGGAGAAGGCCACCGTTCCGGACAATCCACCCAGACCGCCTGTACTTAAACTGGTTCTGGCGCACTTTCGGTGCAACCCTGCGGCGGAGATTTCTTTAATTCAATTGGCCGTCGTGCGGCCCTGTTGCCTGTCTGCTTGGGCAGGTGTCGATGAGGCAGGCAGAAGGGCTCCTCATGTGGGGCTTGTTGCCGGGTCAAAGTTGCCCTGACCATTTCGGTCAGACCGCGGAGCGGAGTTCGGCACGCCTTTATGAACGCGACCGTCGAGACGCCTGACCCCTGTCCGCCACTTGTGCTAAGCTATGGTCATGCAGATCACGATCGAGATTCCCGACGATCTCGTTGCCACACTTTCGGCGTATGGCCAGGACCCCGCCCGCGCTGCTCTTGAAGCCATTGCCGTCGAAGCGTACCGTCAGCAGCGTCTCTCCGGCTACCAGCTTCGGACGTTGCTCGGTATTAGTTCCCGGTACGAGCTGGACGGCTTTCTGAAAGAGCGCCAGGTGTACGACTACACGCTGGAAGATTTCGAGAAGGACCTGGCGGCTATCCGCGAACTCCGAGTGAAACAAAAGGCCGACAGCCCGGCATGATCGTTATTGCTGACACCGGTCCCCTCAATTACCTCGTGCTTACCGGAGACGTGGAAGTGTTGCAACCGCTTTACATCCGCGTCATCGTGCCTGAAGCTGTCGTGAATGAATTAAGAGCGGCTGGAGCGCCCGCCGCCGTGCGCACCTGGATCGCTCGGCCTCCGGCTTGGCTCGAAGCGCGGCCTGACCCGCCACCCGATCCCACACTGGCTTTCCTCGATCCGGGCGAAAGTGCAGCCCTGACACTGGCTCAGCTACTGAAAGCCGACGAATTGCTGATCGACGATCGGGCGGGACGCGCCGAAGCCGCGCGTCGCCGGTTGCGCGTTACCGGAACGTTGGGTGTGCTGGCCGACGCACATCTGGCCGGCCTTGTCGATTTTGATCAGGCGATCACGCGACTCCATTCCACTAACTTTCCGCTCGACCCTGACCTTGAGCGCATAGTGCGGCTCCGCATTTCCACGGAACGCACGAAAGCATGAACGTCCTCGGCCAGTGGCACGCCGCGTCCCTTCTATGTCATTGGGGCTAAGGCGCTGTTGATTGTGGAGGAGCGACAAAGTACCACGTGGAACTATTATTTGTCTCGGTGATTCTCGTAATAATTGCCCTGGGTTGGTCTCTCACTCGTGGCGGTGTCTTCAGCACGCTACGAAGATTTGACGAGCGAAAGAAGCTGGATTGCTACATCGGGTTTTTAGTACCCACAATCGAAGGCATTGCTTGCGTGGACCCGATGGTAAGAGAGTCTTTCGAGCGCGACTTTCGGTCGTGGGTAGAAAAAGCAAATCAGCGTTTTGGCTGGGCCATCGGCTCGAAAGATTCCATCTTCAAGCCGGATTCATCAGAGTTGCTCGGGTTGGGGAGTTTCCCCTTGTTTCGGAAATTCTCCGACGAACAACGGCTGATCTGCTACGACACCTTCTTAGTGCCCTTCTTTATGAACATGGCGAGAAGGAACGGTGGCTTTAGGCGGACCTTCGTAGAAGGGTTCGCAAACTGGGAAAGAGACATGCGAAGGCTCTTCGGCTGACTTGGTTGGCAGGTGCCGCGCTGATTTAAGGGTTCTGGCGCTTGGCAGTTGCACCGAGAGTGCGCCAGAACCTATTTAAGTACAGCGCGACAATAGGCTTGCACGCGCCCGGACCTCTTGCCGCCGGTCCCAGCCTGACTATGCCGGAATCATCTGACGCCGCCCAGAGCGGGCTCGACCGCACGCGTGTAGCCATTATCGCGCTGCTCTGCGGCTTCAGCACGGTAAGCTACTTCGACCGTACCATCATCTCCATCGCCAGCCCCACGCTGATGAAGGAATTCGGGCTTTCGCCGATGCAGATGGGCAGCATCTATTCGGCGTTCATTCTGGGCTATGCGCTGGTGATGATTCCGGGCGGGCACCTCACCGACCGGTGGGGAGGCCGGCTCACCCTGGCTTTCATGGGTGTAATGTCCGGCGCGTTCACGGCTCTGATTGTGTTCGGCGGCCGGCCAGGCCTGGGAACCTTTTTGGGTGTTGTGCCGGCGCTGTTTGCCATACGCCTGGGGCTGGGAATGGTGACGGCGCCTCTTTATCCCGCCTGCGCTCGCATTACCGCCAACTGGATCCCCATCGTCCACCGCGCTTGGGTGCAAGGGCTCATCATCGCAGGCTCGTCACTGGGCGCTGCCATTTCGCCCGTCTTGTTCGCCTGGATGCTGTTTCATTTCCAGTGGCGCGTATCGTTTCTCCTGGCGGCGACGATCTCCGCCGCGCTGGGCGCATCCTGGTATGTCTATGCCCGCGACTCTCCGCCGGAACCCCGGCAGTCCATGCCCGGCCGTGTCACCTCCGGCGGGCGCGCGCGCTGGATGAAGCTCTTCGCCAACCGCAACCTGATGTTGCTTACCTATGCCTACAGCACCCTGGGTTACTTTCAATATATCTTCTTCTATTGGATTTACTACTATTTCGGCGAGGTGCGGCATCTTGGCGCCCAGAGCAGTGCCAAGTATACGACCATTCTCTTCTTAACCGAGGGCGCGATCCTTCCCCTGGAAGGCCTGCTCTCCGACCGTCTGACCCGCCGTTACGGTGCCCAATTCGGACGCCGCATGGTACCCATGGGGGGCCTGGTGCTGAGCGCAATGTTTACTTACGCCGGCACGGTTATTGACGGAATTCCCGGCGCGGCGTTTTGCCTCACCCTGGCTTTCGGCCTGTCGGCGTCCTGCGAAGGGCCGTTCTGGGCGGCGGTGACGGAAATGGCGGGCGACCAGGTGGGCGGCGCCTCCAGCATTCTGAATTTGGGCCCCCAAATCGCCGGGATGTTCGCTCCCGTCGTAACGCCCTACATCGCATCCCGAGCTGGATGGTCATGGGGGCTGTACACGGGGAGCCTGATTGCCCTGTCCGGCGTGGTCGCCATTTATTTCGCGGACGTTCGCCCGCAATCGGCCGAGGGCCGCGTGGGGCTTAGCCCGGAGAGCGAATAGCGGGGTAGGGAGTAGCCACGGTCAGTGCCTTTCTGACCGTGGGTCCTTGCTGAAAAGGTCCGCTTCATGGAAAGTGGCGCAGGCAGACCAGGACTGATGGATAACTGTTGGTAGCAGCCCTGGTCGCCAAGAATCCTGATTGCGCGAATTTAATTGTGAAGGTAGTTTTGACGGGAATTCCGGTTTTTGACATGTTCATTGTCCTCAGGTAAACTCGCCCCATGCCAATCCCGACGGAACCCATCGGAAGTATTCCCAGGCCACTGCCCTTGATTGCAGCGGTCGCGGCCTTTCAGTCGGGCGGCCTCGCGAGAGAGAAGCTCGAGGCGCTCTATGCGGAAGCGCTCCGCGATACGATCCAGCGCTTCGAGGCCACCGGATCACTAGTGATCACCGACGGGGAGCAGACCAAGCCGAGTTTTGCCACTTATCCCATCCACGGCCTTACGAACCTGGCGCCGGACGGCGTTTCGATTCCCTTTGCGGATGGCCATGTGCGACAGCTGCCTCGCCTGGCGTCAGGGCCATTTCGTTATAAAACCCATGCGGTGAGCTATCTGGAAACAGCGAAACAGTACACGCGAACTCCCTTAAAGCAAGCAGTGATCTCCGCTTCGGCGTTAAGTCTCCTTTACCCTCAGGAAGATATTAACGGCTACCCGCGAGAAGAATTCCTCACTGATCTCATCAACGAAGCCGAAACGGATATTCGTGATTGCCTGCGAGCAGGCGCCTACAAGGTGCAGATTGACTTCACGGAAGCCCGGTTGTCCCTCAAGCTGGTTCCCTCAGGGCACTTATTGCAACAGTTTATCGACCTCAACAACCAGGTCTTGAGCCGTTTTAACGCGGAGGAGAGACGCCGGATTGGCATTCACACTTGCCCCGGCGGTGATCAGGATGCCACCCACAGCGCTGATGTGGACTACGCCAACTTGCTGCCTGAACTTTTCAGGCTCAACGCGAACAACTTCTACATCCAGCTCGCGAGCGAGAAAGACCGGCCTCGGGTTCTCAGAATAATTAAGGACTACGCCCGACCCGACCACAAGGTTTTTGTTGGCGTCATTGATCCCATTGACCCCCGGGTCGAAACACCCGAAGAGGTGCGGGACCGGGTCCTCGAATCCGCCGAATACATTCCCCTGACACAACTCGGAACGACGGACGACTGCGGTTTCGCTCCTTTCAGCGACGACACTTCGACAGGGCGGGATACGGCCTTTGAGAAGATTCGTGCCCGTGTGATCGGCACGGAACTAGCTGCCAAAAAGCTGGGACTCTAGCGACAAACCGATCGTACCGAGAATCGGGAGCCATCTCTGTTCTCGGAAGGTTCGCGATTGCCTTCAGATGTCCGTCACACTTATCGCGCTGGAGATAATTGGAACTGGCGGGGAGGGGGTAAACATGCTCAACCGGATGAATCCCATGCACCGAATAATCATCGTCGCGGCCTTCGTCGCCGCGTATGTGGCCGGAGGCTCGGCATGGGTGGAGAAGGCGGCCGAGGGCACGCCGGACATTCCACCGCATGGCCCAGCTATCGTTTTGTTTGACGGCACAAGTCTCGACAACTTCGATAGTTTTCTCCTGACGAAAGGGTTGAATAGTGATCCCGAGCACGTATTCAGCCTTGAGAACGGCATGATCCACATCTCGGGAACGGAATTCGGCTATTTGATCACGAAGCGCGAGTATGCAAATTATTACCTGCGCGCGGAGTTCAAGTGGGGAGAAGCCACGCACCCTCCCCGGGAGGGTAAGGCTCGCGACAGCGGAATTCTCTATCACATCCAAGGTCCGCAAAAGGTCTGGCCGACTTCCATCGAATTTCAAATCTGCGAGGGGCAAACCGGTTACTTCTATCTGACGGATGGCGCCGCTCTGACCGGGCCCGATGGAAAACGGGTGACCGGACCTCCCGGCAAGGCCGTCCGCATTCCCCGGATCGGGGCGGGCTCCTTGCGGGATGTCACCGGATACCGTGATCCCACCGGGGAAGTCGAAAAACCTCACGGTGCATGGAACTTGGTGGAATTGGTGGCGCAAGGGGACCACGTGAAACAGTACGTCAATGGCCGGCTGGTGAATGAGGGCTCGGAAGCCTATCCGGCGAGGGGGAAGATCTTGGTCCAATCGGAAGGGGCGGAGGTCTATTTCCGCGAGATCAAACTTTTCCCTCTAAAACCCTGATCACCTCGGGGCGCCCCCGGCTTTCCCCGGGTTTCAAATCTCAAATTTGAATCTGTTCCCTACCCGACGGTGGCCGTTCATCAAGGAAGAACCGTTGAGGAATCCGTCGGCTGACGGATGCCTCAGCGCTACCCCGAGCGTCCGCGGTACCCGGTTGAATGCAACGCGTGCACTCCGGAAGTCCATACGTAATGGATGAGAAACCAAACCCGCTATTCACCTTCTTTGTGGTGGGAAGTGGTGGCCCGGCTCAGATATTCGCACTTTAATGGACCGACCCTTGAGCCGAGTGGGGCTGCACTTTGACGTCGCGATCCGTGTAAAAGACGCACGAGGGGACATTCGTGCCGCCGTCGATTGGAATCGATTTAACGCCAGAGAAGTCGAGTTCCTGTTTTCCAGTTTCAGTAGTCATCTAATATGACTATGTTAAGTAAGTCTTGCATTTCTCCGTCACAGGATTTAGTATGGGCGCATGAAGCCCATACCCTGGAATGCTAGACTTTGGAAAGAAAGCGTGACGCAATTCCTGGCGTTTTTG
>JBEKQO010000278.1:0-13657 GCA_049519635.1 Terriglobia bacterium
GCGGCACGTCCCCGATGGACAAGGAAAAGCCGCGGACCTAAAAAACAGGTCCGCGCTACGCCTGCTGAATTCCAAGGACTTACGCGTCGAGTTTCGGCAGAGGAGCAGCGGCGGTCCTGAGCCTTGCGAAGGAAGAATCTCGCATTGCCTGGAAAATACTCAGAGCGAGATCCTTCGCGTAGTTTACCCTGAGCGGGCAGAGCGAGATTCTTCGCTGCGCTCAGAATGACAGCGAACGGGCTCAGGATGACAGCATTTAAGCGTTTTTCCGCCGCCTGTTCAGCCCCGCCGCGGCTAACCACCCCGGCGCCCGGCGCGCCACCCCTCCTGAATCAGGAGGGGAGCGGTTAAAGAACTCCCCTCCTCAGATGAGGAGGGGTGGCGCGCTCAGCGCCGGGGTGGTGCTGAAAAGGGCATAAAGGTATGGCGCCGAGGGCGTCGAGTGCCAAGCGACCCGTGACACGAAACGGGCAAAGCCCAAGGACGGAAAGGCCGGCAGCGCCGGCGGCCAATCCCCCCGCGTGACACACTACCCCGTATCGGCTATCGGCTGTTTCGGATGAAAAGATGAATGAGGTTGCCGACTTTGAAAATCGCCCATCACCAATCGCCAATCACCCGACGGCCCGATGGCTCGATGATCCCATCAGCTCAGAGCACGCGGCGCTTGCCCTTCGCGGAACGATGATGAATAATCCAGGCAGGGAGGAAGCGAATGATTCGCGAACAGTTTCTCGATTATTGCCAGGGCCTCAAGCGGGCGCTTGACGCCATCCCCGCGGACGCCGCGGAAAAGTTCCTGGAGCTTCTGGAGAGCGCCTACCTGGAAGGCCGCCAGGTATTTCTGATGGGCAACGGGGGGAGCGGCAGTACCGCCTCCCACGCGGCGGCCGATTTGAACAAAGGCGTTTCCTACGGCCGGGAGAAGCGTTTTCGCGTGATGAGCCTGAACGATAACATGGCGACGCTGACCGCCTATGCCAACGATGTTTCCTACAGCGACGCCTTTGTCGAGCAGCTCAAGAATTTCCTTCATCCCGGCGATCTGGTGATTGGCATCTCCGGCAGCGGAAATTCTCCCAATATTCTAAAGGCCATTGAATACGCCAACCAACAGGGCGCGATAACCGTGGGACTGACCGGCTTTAGCGGCGGGAAGCTGGCCGGCATGGCGCAAGTGCCGGTACACGTTCCGGTGAACGACATGCAAAAGGTCGAGGACATTCACATGATGCTCTTCCATGTGGCCATGCAAGTCCTCTGCGCGCGCATGGATACGCCTGTCCAGGCAGCCTGTGCTCCCGCCTTCTGAGGCGGCGCTGCCCGCTCGCGGCAGAAACTAAAGGGCGACTCGCCATGCCCAGCGGTCCCGAGCCAAATTGTGAAAGAGGCGGGCACCGTCAAAGCCTAAAGGGGTTGAGAGGGACCCCTCCCCTGCCCTTCTCCGTCGGGCACCCTCTCCCCTCGGAGAGGGTTGTGATTCTGATTTTTCGCCCCCTCTCTTGGGGAGAGGGGGGGGCCGCAAGGCGGTGGATGAGGGTTTCTTCGCGGGGGATGCATTCATGGCCATGGAGGTATGCGAGGTCCGCGAATTTGACGAAACCCCGCCAAATGATGTCTTTCACCTTTCGCAATGGTCTTGTAACATATCGAAGGGGAACCTTTAGGGTACGGGCGTGACTACCGCCGTTTGCAGGTATTGATTCATCCTGGGGAGGACAGCAGTGAAAATTTTAGTATTGGGTGGGGACGGCTATCTGGGCTGGCCAACCGCCATGTATCTTTCCGCACGCGATCATGAAGTTGCCGTCCTCGACAATTTCTCCAAGCGCAGTTGGGAACGCGAACTCAACGTCGAGCCCCTCATCCCGATCCATACGCTCCCGGACCGGGTGGACGCCTGGAAAGAGGTCACGGGCCGCCGCATTTCATCCTTTGTCGGCGATTTGTGCGAATACGACATGGTCCGCGAAGTTCTGCGCGAGTTCCAGCCCGATGCCATTGTCCATTTCGGTGAGCAGCCCTCGGCGCCTTTCTCCATGATGGACCAGCGCCGTTGTAATATGACCCAAGTGAATAACATTACCGGAACGCTGAACATTCTCTGGGCGATGCGCGAGTACGCGCCCACCGCCCACCTTGTGAAGCTTGGCACCATGGGAGAGTATGGCACCCCCAACATCGACATCGAAGAGGGCTTCATCGAGGTCGAACACAACGGCCGCAAAGACATCCTTCCCTACCCCAAGCAGCCCGGCTCGTTCTACCATCTCAGCAAGGTGCATGACAGCCACAATATAACTTTCGCGTGCAGGGTGTGGAAGCTGCGCTCAACCGACCTCCACCAGGGGGTCGTTTACGGCGTCGCCACCGACGAATCGGAATTGGACGAGCGCCTGGCGACCAGCTTCCACTATGACGAAGTTTTCGGCACCGCCCTGAACCGCTTCTGCGTCCAGGCGATTGCCGGCGTTCCCCTCACCGTTTACGGCAAGGGCGGCCAAACGCGAGGCTTCTTGAATATTCGCGACACCCTGCGCTGCGTGGAGCTTTCCATCCTCAACCCACCTCAAGTCGGCGAGTACCGGGCCTTCAATCAGTTCACGCAGATGTTCAGCGTTCTCGATCTCGCCAAAACCGTCCAACACGAGGCCGAGAAACTCGGCTTCCATGTCGCGATCAACCACCTGCCTAATCCCCGCGTGGAGGCGGAAGAGCACTACTACAACCCGCGCCACCAGAAACTTCTCAGCCTGGGGCTGCAGCCCCATTTGCTCTCCGACGTCCTGATCGATAGCATGCTGGTCACCATCCGCGACCATGCTGACCGCATCCGGCAGGAGGTCATCATGCCGCACGTCAAATGGAACAGCGCTTCGGAAGCGGCGGTCAAGGCTTACGCCCCCGTTTCGTAAGCCCCTCACCGGCACGGTGCTTTGCCGCTGACGGCGGTTGCTTTTCTGGCGCGGGAACACCTTGCACATTCAAAACTGACGCTGGGTCAATCCTTAGCCCGCATTTCTCACCGCAAAAGGATTGGACTACTGGAAGGGCCGGCCTTCACAGGCTGCGGAAAAACTTTGCGGCGCTTGGCGCTAGCACTGTCAGCACCACCCCGGCGCTCGGCGCGCCACCCCTCCTCATCTGAGGAGGGGAGCGTTTTCAACAACTCCCCTCCTGATTCAGGAGGGGTGGCGCCTTTAGCGCCGGGGTGGTTGTACGCCGAGGGCAGTTCTTCCGCCGCCTGTGAAGCCCCGCCCTTCCAGAATCATGGTGAGAAGTGCGGGTTAGGCAAGGTTTTACGCGCGCCTTTCCCGACGCGCGGGGGCCGATGTCGTTTGGAGATCTGGTAGCTGCTGATGTCGTGCACCATTTTAACCAGGGCCACGACATTGTCGTAAGGAGTATCCGGCAGCAGGCCGTGACCCAGGTTGAAGATGTGGCCGGTGCGGTAGGCGGCTTGATCCAGAACACGCTTGGCGCGCCGGCGGATGAAGTTCTGTTCGCCATAGAGCACGACGGGGTCAAGGTTCCCTTGTATGGCCACGCCGTCGCCCAGGCGCTGCCAGGCCTGATCGAGTTCCACGTGCGCGTCCACGCCGATCACGTCGCCGCCCGCGTCGCGCATGGCTTCCAGCAGCATGGCCGTTCCTGTTCCAAAGTGGATAATAGGCGTACCGGGCTTAACGGCTTGCAACATCATGCGCGTATAGGGCTGCACGTAATCGCGATAGTCGGCGGGCCCCAGGCAGCCCACCCAGGTGTCAAAAACCTGCACGGCCTGCACGCCGGCGTCGATCTGGCCGTTGATATACCTGGCCAGGCTGCGCGCCAGGCGTTCCATCAGCGCCCGCCAGGCGCCCGCGTCGCGGTACATCAGGGCCTTGGTGTGGCGGTAGTTTTTGGACCCGCCCCCCTCGATCAGGTAGGAAGCCAGAGTGAAAGGGCAGCCGGCAAATCCGATGAGGGGAATCTTCTGATTCAGGTCGGAGCGCGTTTGGCGGATGGCGTCGTAGAAATATGCCAGCGATTGTTCCGGGTCAACCTCGTGCAGGCGGTCAATGTCGGCAGCATCCCGAAGTCCCGGGCTGATCACCGGCCCTTCGCCCTTGTCGTATTCCAGGTGCAAGCCCAGAGGCTCAACAATCAGCAGCAGGTCGGCAAAGATGATGGCGGCATCCACACCCAGCTTTTCCGCCGCGGTGACGGTGACTTCCGAAACCAGGGCGGGATTCTTGCACAACTCCAGGAAGGGTACGCGGGCGCGCAATTCCCGATACTCCTTCATGTAGCGGCCCGCCTGGCGCATCAGCCAGACGGGGGTAGCGTCAACCGCCTCAAAACGGCAGGCTTTCATGAAGCGTGAGTCTTCCCACGCAGGACGCGCTCGTAATTCGGGACTCGGGACACGGGATTCGGGGCCTTCTAAATCCTGACTCCCGGCCCCTGACTCCTGACTCCTGACTTCTGCCTTCCGCCTAAGGATCTCCTTGGCCCGTTGCGCGGTTTCCTGCACTAGGGGCCCCATTTTGGGATGGACGGGCTCAAGATCAATGGCGATCCCGTGATTCACCAGCGTCTCGCTACAGGTGGGGCCCACCGAGGCGACCACGACCTTTTCCAGGGCTGCGAGCAACCGCTCCTTGCCGCCCTCCGCAGCGGCCACTTGCAAAAGATGCTCCACTTGCACCGAGGTCGTGAACAGCGCCACCTGCACGCGGCCGTCCACCAGGGCTTGGATGGCGTCGCGCAGGGGCTGGATATCCTGGGGGAGCGTCCATTGATAAACCGGCACGCGCAGCACCTCGACGCCACGGTCCCTGAGTGCGGCAAGGAAGGCTTCATTGGCCACGCCATATTCCTGCACCGCCACGCGGCTGCCCGCCAGCGTGAATCCGCGCGGATTTTCGTCCAGTTCTTGCAGGACTTCGTGCCAGGTGTTGGGCTCAGGCACGCTGATGGTGACGGGCACCTGGAGCTCGCGCAGGACCTTGACCGGCTTGGGCCCGCGCGCCACCACGGTAATTCCCGCGAGGGCTTGCACGATCTTGTCGCGGGCGTGGCGCGTTTCCAGCACCTCAATCAGCCGGCGCGTACCGACCCCGGTCATGAAAATGACCGCGTCGAGCCGGCCCGCGAACAGCGCCGTGCCAAACGCCAGGGCGGCGGCGTTTTCCTCTAGCGGCGCCTCGCGCAGGGCCGGCGCCACGCGCGGTATTCCGCCGAATCTGGTAATCAGGGCGGCCATTTCCGGGGCGCGCCGACTCTCAAAAGTCACTACTTCCAAACCGTCAAGATTCCTATTGGCGGCTGAGGTTTCAGTCATATCAATCGCTCTTCTAGCGGGTGAGCAAGGCACGCCTCACTGGGCGATCATGAATGCGCGATCAACTTTCGGCAACAACGCGGAGTGAGAGCGCCTTGCAATTTGGCGGACGGAGCCCGCCCCAACCGCATCTCAAAATATGCCCTATGGCTTGCCGGGCGTCAACGCCAACTTCGGCGCCGAAAACTTCGGCGCCGCACGGCAAGAGAAAACCAAAAGGCAAAGAGCAAAGGGTAAAAGTCAATAGTGAAAACACCGGGTCTTCCTTTAGTGTGCTGTCCCGGCTAATTCTTTACAGTACGGACAACGCCGGGGTGGCGCATACATTGACTTCTATGTATGCGCTTGGCAAATCCTAAGTGGGACGGGAGACGAGTTTGCGGCGCAGCTAAAGCCTGCGCCGCTGGAAAAGCCGCAGAGCCTGCCCTGAGCCTGTCGAAGGAGCCGGAGAGCGGGCCCTGCGCTACACGTGCCCAACCCCCGCCAGGGGCGAAAGAAATCGGGGCCAGAGCAAGGGTAGCGCGGACCTCCTATCCGGTCCAATCTTGTTCCCTCATGTGAACCGCATCACCAGCCGATAGAAATGGTTGGCGAGAATCGCACGGCCAGAGCACTACATATTGTGGCCCCATCAGGTGTTACCTCAAGATGTTGATTCTTTATGCTTGGCCAGCCCCATCAGATTGAATTAGATTTATACTCGAAACTTGGCTTTGACTGGTGTGATAGGGTGCTCACTACAATAGACCTGTTCTGCGGGGCGGGCGGTCTCACCGCAGGGTTCAAGCTCGCTGGTTTTCGCTGCCTTTACGGCAACGACTGCAATCCATTGGCGATAGAGACCTTTAGGCTTAATCACCCGGAGACACACACAGATTCGCGTGAAGTCGAGGCTATAGACCCTCTTTCAGTCCGCCAGATGCTGCACATGGAAAGAGGCGAGCTTACCGTTTTAACTGGCGGGCCGCCTTGCCAGGGATTTTCAATAAACGCGCCCGAACGGTTTTTGGATGATCGCCGCAACGCATTGTCCTACCAGTGCTGAATAAGGAGTCCCCGCCGTGACGGATCATCAGGCCAATCAGGCCAGTGCCAGCAAAAACGAAGCTAGCCCCAATGTCAATTGTCTGGATGGCAAGCGGTGTCCAAAGTGCGGCTCCTACTGCCCATTTGAGGTCGTAGTTTCAATGCGAGTTCTGCTTTATGACAACGGCAGCGATGATGCCGAGAACGGTTCAATCGAGTACGATGATAACGCGCTCGCTATATGTCACGCTTGCCGGTACGAGGAAACATTTGGCAAGTTCAATGTTCGATGAGTAATGCTGCTCATGATCAATTGGGTATACTTTCCGAAGTCGTCACCTCCGCCTGAATTCGGCGTCCTTATCGTCAGACTATTCGAAGAGATGGCCGACGCCATCGATTCGAGTACGAAGGCGGACCAACATAGCGACATCGTGATGGCACGAATCGCCCCAGGCCTAGAAAAGCTTGGATTCCGGGTCGAGAAAGGGAAATCCAGCGACGACAAGATAGTTGTCCCCGTGCTCTTCGGGCGCAAAGGCAAGATTTTAAAGTGTTTCAATGCTGACGCCCATGCCGCCAGTAAGGGGTGGGTTCTTGAGGTCGAAGCCGGTCGGGCCGTTAACAACAATCAGTTTCTGAAAGGTATTTTTCAGGCTTGCATGATGCACGATGTTCTCCATCTTGCGATAGCCGTCCGCAACACGTATCGCAAATCGGACGATTTTGCCAAGGTTGAGAGCTTTCTTGAAACGCTCTACGTCAGCGGGCGACTTCAGCTTCCTCTCAAGGGTATTTTACTCATCGGCTATTGACTATGCACTGAAGGCAACCGTCTTTGTGAAATCATCAGAGCGATTGAATACGGCACAGATCATGTGCCACTTCCTCCCTTTGGCATCGCGCGTAGATTGATCGCATGTTCAGCCAGCCCGTCAGCCGACGGGCGAAAGATCATAGCCCACGGCGCAAGCCGTGGGAAATCGGCCCGACCCACCACGCCCAAGCCCCTTTAGGGGCGAAAGAAATCACGACCCTATATAGCGCTCGTCGTAGGCGATGCCATTCTTCTTGAGGAAGACGATCAACTCCTCCTGGAAGGTCACGCGGCGGTGATGCTTCTCCTGGTCGCCAATATATCGCACCACGGCTGGCGCCAGGGAATGGCTGACACTGAACGCTCCATAGCCGGTTTGCCATTCAAAGCCAGCATAGTTCCGGCTCCGATGCACCCAGCGCGAGGAATTGGTTTTCAACACCCGCAGGGCATCAGCCATTGCCACCGTGGGCGGCAACGAACAGAGCAGGTGAACGTGGTCGGGTCGCGCGTTCGCGGCCCGGAGCGCACCGCCAAGCTCGCGCACAATGCCGCCCAAGTAGGCGAGAAGGTCGTCGTGCAGCGGTGCGGTGATAAGAGGCGCGCGGTCCTTGGTGCTGAAAATCACGTGGGTGAGGAGGTTTGTGTACGTGTGTGACATGTTCTTTCGCCCCTCCGGGGCTTGGGGGCATTTTACTCGAATTCCTTACCCACGGCTTGCGCCATGGGCTAACTATCTTTCGCCCGCTTCGCGGGCTACGAAGGTGAGTAGGTACCGCAGCGCCTCGGGGGAGAGATGCTGGCTTATCGATATCAGCCTGGAGCACTCACCTTTAGCTGGTACAATGTGGGTCCCGAAGCCCCCGACGGACAAATTCGATTGCTTACCCCGGAAGGTCAGTTCACAACAACCATTGATCAAGTCGCTCTAGCTTTCACCGCCCCGGCAAATCTTCCCCCTGCGGGTGTCTATCAACAGGCCATCCAGGCGGAGCTAGAAAATTTGCGGAACGCGGATGGCTGACATTTTCAGTGTTACAAAGCGCAGTGAGATTATGTCCCGAATCCGAAGCGTTGGGACAACTCCGGAGAGGCGACTTTACCTCTTGGTTCGAGAAACCCTCGGTGCCCGATGGCGAATAGACTTAAACGCACGCGCTTTACCGGGTCAACCCGACGTTTTCATTCCATCTGTGCGCTTGGTGCTCTTCGCCGATGGGTGCTTTTACCATGGTTGCCCCCAGCACGGACATCAGCCTAAATCGAATCGGAAATACTGGCTTCCAAAGCTTGCTCGTAATCAAAAACGCGACTTGGCAAACCGCAGGGCACTGCGTGCAATGGGTTATAGAGTGTTGGCTTTCTGGGAGCACGAACTTAGAGGTAGGGAGTTAGAAAAAACACGGGAAAAAATAATCCGCAGAATTGGAGAACTGGCCAAGGATAAGCGTCGAGGGACTGCAAAATGTGGGTAGTATGCTAGCGGCGGTCTCTGACCGCCGGACGGCGGTGGAGACGCCGCCGCTACAGAATGCTTCCGAAGCGGCGAGTTTACCTCGCCATGGCGGCGTAAAGCCGCCTCTACGAAACGCCGAGCGCCGCTCGGCCCTACAGAGTGCCGACCTCAAGGTCGGCGCTACGATTCCGCTTTCCTATCGCGTCGAGGACAAGATGCGGCTGGCGAAAGACCATCGTTCCCTGAAGATAAACGATTCCTTGACGCTGGGCGGCATTCCCCCCGAGACGTTTGAATACCGCCTGGGCAATCGCAGCGCGCTCGAATGGGTGATTGACCAATTTCAGGTGACGGAGGACAAGCACAGCGGCATCCGCTCCGACCCCAACCGCCCCGACGACCCCGAGTACATCGTGCGCCTCGTGGGCCAAGTCATTCGCGTGAGCGTTGAAACCGTAAAGCTTGTAAATTCCCTGCCAGCCCTTTAATTGCGCTACTGTATCGGTTTGAATATTTGTCGTAAGGGCGTTCGCGAACCACCCCTGCGATCATCATGGCGGGCCGGGCGCCGGCCCACGGCGGGGAAACAAACTGGCGGGGAGGATGGGCCGCTACTGCTTTTTCTGCTGTTTTTTTCTCTCGTTTGCCAAAATGCGTGCTAGAATCCCCCTCGCAGTTTCAATACCGCTGTGTCTCGCAGCAGCCATCCGGCTAAAACGGCATCTGCTCTCGCGACCCGCGGCATTAGGCGGGGTTCTAGTCTTGACGCATCATCCCTGCTGCACAAATTGCCATTCCCGGTATAGTCAGAACGGGATGGGGATGAGGTTTGAGGCTGCCGCGTGCGCGATGAAATCAACTCTTGCCAAGGCGGCAAGGAAAGGCTTCATTTCGCCACCGGCGAATACAAGTGTCGGATCTCGCTCCTTTCCGGAAGATGAGCACCGGAGTTTCGAGATCCATAAACCAATAGAGTCGTGCAAATCAAAAAGGCGAAGGTGGCGGATCGAGGCCGCCTCGCCATCGGGAGCATCTCATGCCGCAAAAGTTGTTCGTGGGGAACCTTCCCCACGAAGTGACAGACAGTGAACTGGGTGAGTTCGTCAGTGGGGCAGGTTTTCAGGCACATCGAACTGGCGGAGGGCGAGGACCTGGAGCGGGCCATTGCCGGTCTGAACGGGCAATCCTTGCAAGGCCGCCGATTAACCGTCAACGAGGCACGTCCACCGCGCAATGACTTCGGGGGCGGAGGCGGGGGCAATCGCCGCCCTGGAGGAGGTGGTGGAGGTGGCCGTGGCCCTGGCCGCGGGCATTCCGGCGGCAGTGGCGGCAGCGGCGGGGGCGGTGGCGGTGGCGGGCGGCGCCGCGACTGGTAGCATAAAAGCGTTGAGTGGTTAGTGGTTAGGGATTAGTGGCTAGCAGGGTCCGGACCCCACTTAGCCAATAATCCCTGGCCACTAGCCACTGTTACTCCGAGCCCACCAACCGGCGGTAGACATACCGAAGTTGCTGTTGTGTCTCATGCAGCTTCGCGGCCAGCGTCTGTCCCTCCGCCACCAGGTTCCAGCGCCGAGCCACGCTTTCGGCCGTCTCCGCTTGGGAGCTATTTTCCGGCAAGCCATTCGGGGCCTTCCCCGTCACCAGCCGGAGGATGTGGTCCACGGACCGCAGGAATCCGGCCCCCTCGGTTAAGGCCGTGGCGTCTTCGGCGGAAATGAATTCTGCCGCTCGCAGGGCCGCAATCTGCTCCGCCATGTTCGCTCCGGGCAAGGATCCCACACGGCGCCGCAATCGCGTGTAGGATACGGCAAAGTCCACGTCGTAGTAGCCCCCGGGGGCGGTTTTGGTGTTGCTGCTGGGAACCTCCACTTCCCGTTCCAGCCGCCGCCGCATTTGGTGGAGTTCACCTTCAAAATCATCATAGGCGGAAAAGCGGTGGTAAATCGCCGCCTGGAGCCGATCCACGGCCGTCTGGCCGAGTTCCAGGTTTCCTGCCAGAGGATGGGCCTTCAAGTAGGTGAGCAACTCCCATGCCTGAGCGTCATCCGCGATGTAGCTGAGGAATTCCTCCAAAGTCACCACCAATTCCCCTTCTTGTCCGCGTGGGCGCAGGCGCGTATCCACGGGGAATATTGTGCCATCGCGGGTGTAACTGGAAAGCACCTCAATCGTCTTCTCAGCCAGATGCGTCCAGTGTTCCAGGTCCTCTCGTTTCGCCTCCGACCCGGCGACAAAAACCAAATCGGCGTCCGAAGCCAGATCAAACTCACTCAGTCCCAAGCGCCCCATGCCGAGAATAACGAAGGGCACCTCCCCGCCGCCGGGGCACACCTTTTCGTGCATCCAGGAACTCAGCGCAATCACCTGGGCGCTCGCAATGGAACGTGCGGCACTGACCGTCCAACGCTTCAACATGGGGAAGGCAGAGCCGCCGGCGGACAAGTCAGCCGTGGCCAACTCCAGCAGCCGGGTGCGGTATTGGCGCCGCAAGATGGCCATTTTTTCACGCAGATCCAGCCCCGCTTCGGCGGCCCAGGCATAAGCCTCGGGCATGGAAAAAGCTTCCAGGCCCATCTCCAACTGCCCCGCTTCGGCGCCGCCGGAAGGCACAAGGTCAGCGAGATCGAGGATTTCCAAATCCTCGGGGTGATGAACCAGCAATTCCGTCAGATAGGCGCTGTCGCCTGCCACTTCCAGCGCAAGGCTCAGACTGGCGGCCCTGGCGCGCGCCGGGGCAAAGCGTTCCGGGGAACTGGCCATGGCCGTCAGCAAGCGAACCGCATTCCGTCGCGCGCGTTCCGGCAGATCCGCTTCCCGCACCATAAGCGCCACTTCCGGGGCCTGAACATCCAGGAAGCTCAGCAGCGAGCCAAATGACTGGCGGCCGGCATCCAGCAGGACCGTGGGAGCAGGCTTAAGCTCAAAAGCGGTTCCCGGCACAGCCGCGTCCGCGGGATGAATCACCCGCTGGTAGATTTCATCCACCACCCCAAAGGCTTCGTAAACTTTGCGCCCCAGAACATCGCCCGGGCGCTCGCGCGGCCCGGCATCAATGC
This sequence comes from Terriglobia bacterium, assembly GCA_049519635.1. Classification (GTDB taxonomy): domain Bacteria; phylum Acidobacteriota; class Terriglobia; order UBA7540; family UBA7540; genus Bog-366. Next base: position 11,682 of record JBEKQO010000278.1, read on the forward strand.
CGGTCCGGCGTCCCAGCCGGTCGAGCGCGCCCGGGTCCGTGGGAAGCCGATGCGTTTGCTGCCCCGCTTCCATCTGAATGCGGTGCTCGACCTTGCGCAGGAACTCATAAGCGGAAGTCAGGGCGGCGTAATCGCGGTTGGAAAGCCAGCCTTTATCGTTCAATTTGCGCAGGGCGAAAAGGGTTCCGCCTGACCGCACCCAGTGATCCTGCAAACCGTGCAGCCGCTGCAAGCATTGCACCAGGAACTCGATGTCGCGGATGCCCCCGCGATGACGCTTGACGTCAATCGCCTGCCCGCGGCTTTCCCGCAATTTCTTGGAGATTCTTTCGCGCGAAAGCAGAATGCTCTCCACTGCCACAAAATCCCCGGGCGAGCGATAAACGTACTCCTCCACGCTGCGCAGGAAATCGCGTGTCAGCTTGGCGTTGCCGGCGGAATGGCGGGCCTTGATAAGCATTTGTAATTCCCAGTCCCGCGCCCGGTGTTCGTAGTACCCGCGGGCGGATTTCAGCGAAATCGCCATGTCGCCCTGCTCGCCCTCGGGGCGCAGCCGGAGGTCGACGCGGAAGACCTCGCCTTGCGACGTCGCCTGGGTGATGGTTCGCGTAATGGCATGCGCCACGTGCACAAAATATTCCTTGTTGGTAACGATGGACTCACGCTCGTTTCCCCCTGCCGTCTCACCATCGTGGGAATAAAGGAAAAGTAGATCGATATCGGAATTGTAGTTCAGCTCGTTTCCCCCCAGCTTGCCGAGAGAGACAATGCTGAAGCCCGCGCGCCCAATGCGGCCCTGCGCATCGCGGTACTGCGGTTGTCCATAACGCTTTTCCAGCTCCCGGTCACAAAACAGGTAGGCATCGGAAAGAATCACATCGGCAAGGGTGGAAAGCTCGAGCGTCGTCTCACCGAGCGTGGAGAGAGAAAGCACATCCTTCAGCACGATGCGGAGGTAGTTTCTCCGCTTGAAGTGAGCCAGCAAGGCCGCCAGCCAGGGGTCCGGATTGGTGGTGGAAAACCGCGCGAAGTCCTGCATCAGGTCTTCTTTGGATTTCAGCTTGGTGAAATTCCGGTCGCGCGCGAACTGCACCACCAACTGCGGTTCGGACAGCAAAGTCTCCGCCAGGTAACCGCTGTAACCAAAAATCGCAATGAGGTAGGAGAGGGCGGCGGGGTAGCGCGCCAACTCACCCAGAACCTGCGGTGGCGCAACCTGCGTATAGCGCTCCAGAAGGTTGAGCGCGCCGTCAGGATCAGGCGACGGGGACAGCAGCGACGCCAAAGGGGTCAGCAGCGTGGGCGCCAACTGTTCCTCCAGGCGTTCCAAGTTGCCCGCCGCTTTGCCGGGATCTTCAAAGTTTATTGCCGCGAATTCCGGTCGCATGCGGGAGATTATAGCTTGGATTGGGGAAGTCCGTGGTCCGTTGTCAACCTTGGCTGAGACCGAAGACGGCGAGCCTGACCGCACCCGGCGGGCCCCTGCCCCTCGCAGCTTACAGCCGCAAGCTGCGAGGGGCGCGAGACATGGGAATAATCAGAAAGGCCCTCTAACGGCTTGGAATCGGGGCCCCCTCCACTGCCTCCCCCCGGATTCTGCCGGGTATTATCGTCGTCGTCGCTATCGTGCTCGTTCTGAGCTGCCACCACCAGAGGCAGCACGCGAGCTTTAAGAAGCTCAGAGCCCGCACGCCCGTACATCTGCCGCATGATAACTTTGGCAGAGCGGCCATCCGGCCAGCGAAGAAAGGGGTACAAGTTAGGGGTCGGCGGCAAGCCCCGCTCCTGGTCCTGCAGAAGGCGTGCATCAATATCCCCGTCGGCCACTCCCAGCCGCTCCCGCAGAGGCGATCCCGCCAACCCGCCCGGCTCACCCCCAGCGCCGCGCGCCTTGGATCGCATCAGGGTTTCGACCGCGGCGAAGGGGGGTTGCGCAGCCACCCACAGCGCCCCGAGCCGGGCCGGCGACGCGAATC
>JBEKQO010000279.1:0-9691 GCA_049519635.1 Terriglobia bacterium
GCCCGCTTCAGTTCCCGTTCACTCATCCCTGTCCTCTTCAATTCGGCCTCCTTCGGAGACCGTCAGTTTAGGGGACATTTCTACCCGGGCCAGATGGGGACATTATCATCCGGGCGCAACATCACTGTATCGGGCAGCTTTCCAATGCCCGCTATTGCCTTCGGGCAAAACGTCGAAAAATCCCTGTAGCTTATGTTCATTCCCTGCCCCACGCAGCAGGACGCCACGCCTCCACGCCGGTAGCCCGTGTTCAAAATCCCACGAAGCGCTTCCGCATATTCTTTCTCACCCTTAAACGCCGCGTCGGACTCGTCAAGCAGGAGTGTTGGATGCACCTCGTCAATCTTCCGCGAAAGCACACCGGCTGTAACGCGCCCAGTGAACCACGGACCGCAAGCGAGCAAACGCAAGACTTCCAGAAGCCGGGTCTTTCCGGACTGCTTCTCAGCCGAATTGACAGCAAGGTAAGGCGTGCAGTCCGCCGCGCCGAACGCGTGCGTGTGTGCGGTCCACAGCGCCACAACACGCGCCTGCGACTCGGTCAACGAAACGAACCGGCGAACGAAACCCATAACCGCATCCAGGATTTCCGCGCCTTTTGCCGGTTTCCAGTGCGGAGCTACGTTCATCATATCGCGCAGCTTGTCAGCCGTTCCGCCTGCGTCTGCCCAGCGTCGAAGGTCAGGATAGGGCTCAATTGAAATCATTTTAAGTGACTTTGCTTTGCCATAAAGTGACTGGCACACAACGGCCGCGTATCTTGCGCCGGCCGCGTCGTTATCGGGAATCAACACAATGTCTTTTCCGACTAAAACGTCCCCGTACTCGTCCCGCCAGGAATCAGCACCGCCGCTGGTGGTGGCGGCCATCCCCATCGACGCCGCACGTTCGGCATCAGTGTGGCTCTCGAACAAGAACACAAGGTGCTCGCCTTTGATGTGCGGGAGGCGATACAGCGGCGGAATAATCTTCGGGTTGCCGAGGCCAACCTTCCACTCACCGCCCTCGAAGTGTTCCCACGTGTAGTCTTTTTCCTTTCCGTTTGCGCCCGGCTCGTGGCGGAGTTTCCGACAGACCGGACGCCCCTCCGCGTCCTCGTGCACAAACCTTGCGACTACCGGGCCGCGCTCTTCCCGCTTCGCCTTGCGCTTCGTCCCATTCAATAGCCCGTGCTCCGTGAGCCACGCTTTAACACGTGTCTTGTCGCCCGGATCACAACCCGCGATGAAGGCCGCAAGCTGCCAAGCGGTGCCGCCAACGTTGCACACGAAACATCCCCACGTATCTTTCTTCGGGTTGATCTTGAGGCTTGGGTGGGAGTCCCCGTTCTTGTGGCGTTCGGGGTGATGGCAACGGTAAAGCAACTCCACACCTTCACGCTTTACCGGTTCGCCCAATCCGGTGCGCGCCACTTGCTCACAGGTGAGATTCATTGGTTGCCCTTGCGCGTCGGGATGGTGCCCGCTTGGATGATCCGGTCCACTTCTGCACGCGAAATTCGGACACACCTCCCGAGCTTTACGAATCTTATTCTTCGGCACAGTACCCATTTGCGAATCGTGCTTTCACGCACACCAAGTTGCTGTGCCACTTGCGCCACTGTGAGCATTGGTCCACCTCCATTCGCTCGAATACGCTCCCATCACTATTGGAATCGGGAGCATCACGGATGGATGATGACACGGTGGTACGGTTGTGCCGCGTGTGGTTTTACTCTTTATTTTGGGTTTCAAACCTTACATGAACACGGCTGGGATTTAAGGGGTGAAAACAACACTTGTGTGTCGTCAGAATTGAGCGCGGTCACTGAGCCATAATCTGGGCAATGGCCCCAGCTTCCTTCCAAAAACCTGGTTTGCGCAGCCATCCGCTTCGTCGGCTCTTAAGCGCACCCACGGTATATGCGAACTTGTCCCCAGCAAGGGCAACCAGGTCAGCGACCTCAGAGTCATGCCAGCCACCAGTTGCGCGATATACATATTGCATCAGCGCAGCGACTGGGAGACTCTTTCCGAATTGCCTTGGAAGGTTCTTCCAGCTTCGTTCCAACCAGCCTGAATACCCGCGTAACAAGGCCGGAATCGACTTGAAGCACTCACGCTGATTCGTCTCGCACCTTTCAATAAAAATGCGGCCCAAGAAAGACTGATTGAGGGTTTCCAACACATGCGCCGCCGTCTTTAACTCTGCCAGCCGCCGCGGAAAGTCCTTATCGTATCCCCGAAAGAGCTTGGGTCCAGTATGACCACGATCATTCAGCCATGCGCAGACAGCATCAAGAAACACCGCCAGCTTCTCCTCGTCACATCCAGACTTGACCAGCGAGTGAAATGCCTGTTCAGTCGCTTGGGTTTCCTTGACCCTCTCCCGAAGACTCATTTCGTTCTGAGAGTGAGAGACAGCTCTTGCGGACTTATTCATACCCACCTCCCGCGCGGGTCCCGGAATGAAGAAGGTCGGCAGGCGGGCCGGGATACGTCCGCTCTTCGGGAGCTACCCTAGCCGACCAGTTCACGGACGCATTTTACCATCCCCCCCTGACGTCAAAGCGAATTCGCGCTCGGGGCCGCCCGTGGTCCCTTTGCTCGCTTACTCACTACCAGTTTGCCATGCCGCATTGGGATGCGACCGGCGCTTCCGCTTGAGGTCTTCCGCGCGCATCGAACGGCGCCGGCGGCCAGGGTCGGGTTCATCGCCAAAAATATTTTTGCAAAGCTTTGTTACTTTTTCCCTTCTTGATGTTCCCTATTACAGTAGAGGGGCAATGCAGGAAGGCATCGGCGATCACAGCATTTGGGGTGTGCGAATATCTACGCCTTTAGAAACAATGCCGTAGTTTAACGTGCCATTCTGAAGAAAAAATGTTTTCTGATGTGCTCCACTTTTCGCTGCGCTTCTGGTCTTTACTAATAGGGGGGATTTTGCTGCTTCTCACAGATTCTCGGGCTCAGGCACCAAAGCATGCACAAGGTCATGTCGATTCGCTGTGATCGGCGCATCCAGTTTTCAGCGCCGTAGTGGGGCAAAGACGCTGCTTCGCAGCGGCTGTAGGTGGGGTCCGAAAGAACCGGACCCTGACACCCCACCCCTTGGTAGGGTCACGTTTGCGATCTCGTGATCGCAAATGCGATGTGCCGTTGCCGCAAGGAGTTGCGGCCTCGTTGGTCGCAAATGCGATGTTCTGGTCGCATTTGCAATCAACAGACTTTGAGATGGCTAATTGCCAATAAACAAAAAGGTTACCAGGGGCTGACGGAATGGAGAGAAATTGGCTAAGGCGCACCAAGTATATCGCCGCGAGAGTGAATGAATCGGCCTTCGAGCGCCTGCAAGCAGTCGCCGATGCGGACCAGAAAACTCTGGGCGAATGGTGCCGCGATACGCTGAGCGCCTGGCGAGCCGGCGGCAGCCCTCCCCTGTTGAATTCGGTCTCCTGGCCGAAATGACGGCAACCCAAGCCATCGTCACTCACTTGCTCTGCACAGTGGGGAGAGACGGAAAGGTATCCACCCAAAAGGCGCAGGAGATCGTTGATAAGGCCCACGATGAAAAGTACCAAGAGGCTCTCGACCTCCTCATGCTGGCTCACACAAAAGGGAAGCGGTTCCGCTGGACGGTGCCACCCACTATCTCAAATTAGGAGGAACGCGATGAGTGAGCCCTGGTCATTTCCCACAGCACAAACCGGCGACAGCAAGGAGGAACGAACCGTGAAACACGAAATGCAATTGACGCCCCTCCCCGTAAGACCTCTGGCCGCACGTAATGGCGACATGGAGGCGAGCGACACCGGCTCCCCAAGCTGGCCGAGCGCGATGCCTGCACCACAGCCAGGGCCACAGCCACAGCGGAGAGGGATGGAGCCCCACGGGAGCCAAACTGCGGCCGGAAGCCGGGACCCGCTCCTCACAGTCGAAGAATTCGCTGACGAATTGCGGGTAACGCGGGCCTGCGTTCGGAAGTGGATTCTCACTCGGAAAGTTGGGGTGGTAAAGGTCGGAAGACTTGTGCGCCTTCGGTCGTCCGAACTACGCCGCATTGTTGACGAGGGCTCCCGGCCTCGCGCGGAGTCACGCTGAAAAGGGGGCTTGACATATTAACCCAATCAGCTTAGGATAATAACATGACTGAAAGCGATCTACGGCAGTTCACAAGTTGGCTTGGGAAGCGCAGCTACGAGGTGCGATTGCAGCGGCTCGGCATTGCGCGCATCCGGGAAATTGCCCGCGAGAATGGTAAACAGGGCGGCAGGCCCACCAAGCCTTGGAACCAACTCAGCGAGGCGGGAAAGCGTGCCCGCCTGCGACGGGAAGGGGAATCAGCGAAGGGAGGGAGTTAACATGCTCAAGCAAAGAGGCAAGGGGAAAATCTGGTGGTACAGATTTAAGTTTGGCGGGAGGATCATCCATGAATCCAGCCGCAGCCACAGCCGCACCGTAGCCCGCGAAGCCGAGAAACAGAGACGGCGCCAGCTTGAAGAAACGTGGAACAAGATCACTAAGCGGACCTTGCCGCCGACTTTCGAAAAGGCCGCCGATGATTGGTATGAAGCAGTGAAACCCCACCTGGCCGAACGTACCAAGGACATTTATGACGTGGCTCTCCGCTGCCATCTGAAACCGGCGCTGGGGGCATTGCTGCTTTGCGACGTTGACACGAGCGCAATTGCGTCATATCAGGCGCGGCGAAAGTCGGCTAAGGCGTCGGCGAGAACGCTCAATAAGGAGTTGCAGGTACTCCGGCAGATTTTGAAGCGCCACAAGTTGTGGGCAAACCTTCAGGGCGACGTGCGGTTTGAGCGTGAGTTACAGCAGGTCGGCAAAGCTCTTTCACCCGACGAGGAATCTGCGTTGCTGACAACCTGCGAGCAAAATCCGCTCTTACGCGCCGTGGTCACGCTGGCCCTAAACACAACCATGCGCGATCATGAAATAAAGGGCCTTCGCTGGCATCAGGTTGACCTCTTTGACAGAATCCTAACCGTCGGGAAGTCTAAAACCGATGCCGGAACCGGCCGGGTGATTCCCTTAAATCCCGCCGCGGTCAGAGCGCTGGCGGATTGGTCGGAACGATTCCCCAAGCCTGAGCCTGAGAATTATGTGTTTCCTGCCTGTGAAAACGCCCGGATCGATACTGCAAACCCGGATTACAGCCGGGTGGACGCCTCCCGACCGCTGAAATCATGGCGCACGGCATGGCGCAACGCTACTCGAAACATCGCCTGTCCAAACTGCGGCAGGAGACAGCGCTCCACCGACTCTTGCCGCAACCCGGAGTGCAAGGCGGACCTCCGCAGTATCAAGAACCCACTGGCAGAGTTCAGATTCCACGATTTGAGACATTGCGCCATCACCAAACTGGCTGAGTCCCAAGCTTCCGACCAAACCGTCATGGCGATTGCAGGCCATGTGTCCCGCCAGATGCTTGAACACTATTCCCACATTCGTATAGCCGCCAAGCGTACCGCCTTGGATGCCATTTCAACGCGCCTGCCTGAGCCCGCTGGTGGAAAAGCAGCCGTTTTTGAGGGTGAGGGGAACCAAAAAGGTAACCAAGTTGGGATGCCCCAAAAAGGGGCAGTCAGTAACTTATTGAATTGATTGGTGGGCCTGGGTAGAGTTGAACTACCGACCTCACCCTTATCAGGGGTGCGCTCTAGCCACCTGAGCTACAGGCCCGTTCTTACTCGCGAGGGAACAGGCACAGAGGTTTGCGCCGCCCGCGCGACAGATTTACTAGTATAGGCAGACCCCGGGATTCGCGCAAGGAAAACCTCGGACTGGCACAGGGCGGCGTCAAAGTCTAAGGGGGCTGAAAGGGACCCCTCACCCCCACGACCTGCAAAACGTGGGGCACCCTCCCTCCTTGGTCGGGCACCCCCTCCCTTGGGGAGAGGGGAGACCGCAAGGCGGGGGGTGAGGGGATTCTTCGCGGGTGATGCATTCATGGCCATAGAGGCATGCGGCGCCCGCGACTTTGACGGAACCCTTGCAGACTGGCAGTGGTGGTATGGGCGAGAATTACGTGGCATGCTCGATGGCGCGCGCGCGGCCGAACGCGGGCAGGGCGTGGGCGAGGCGCCGCAGCGGGGCCTGGAACAACGACATGGTCCCCATATAAGCGTAGCCTACTAAGAAGAGCAGCAGGAACGGGGTGGTGAGATAATTCTCCGCCGTGATGGCATAAACCGTGGTGAAGAGGAAGTAGCCGGCGAGGCAGATCTCGATGGCAGGAATCCAGCCGGCGCGGCGGCGCACGTACTTCTTGCCTTCCCAGCCTTCTTCCCGCGCTTCCAGGTGGTACTTCGGGGTGCGCACGAATTCCGTCTGCTTGCCGATTATCGCCTCAATAACCGCCTTGGAGTTGGTAACGGCCAAGCCGATGCCGGTGGCCATTAGAAACGGAATGTACTTGATGCGGCTGCGCCACTCGTCCGGGTAAAGTTCGCGCTGCGCCACCATGTAGAAACTGGAAACCGAACAAGTGGAGGCGAGAAAGAGGGGCAGGTCAAGGTAGAGCATCTGGAACCAGCCCTGGTAGAAACGCACGATCATGGCGGGCAGCAGAATCACCGAAAACACGATCATCAGCGGGTAGGCGATGTTGGCCGTCAGGTGGAACGTGGCTTCCAGCTTGATTTCCAGCGGTTCGTGGCTGCGCCAGACCCTGGGAAGAATTTTTTTCGCCACCTGGATCAGCCCCTTCGCCCAGCGCGCCTGCTGCGTCTTAAAAGAATTCATCTCGACGGGCAACTCCGACGGGCAGACGATGTCGGGGGCGTAAACGAACCTCCACCCCTTGAGCTGCGCCCGGTAACTTAAATCCGTGTCTTCGGTCAGCGTATCGTGCTGCCAGCCGCCGGCATCGTCGATGGCCGTGCGCCGCCACATGCCGGCGGTGCCGTTGAAGTTGAAAAACCGGCCGGAAAAATTCCGCCCGCCGTGCTCGATCACAAAGTGTCCATCGAGAAGAATCGCTTCGATTTCCGCGAGAGTCGAATAGTGGCGATTGATCCACGTCCAACGGCCCTGCACCACCGCCACCTGGGGATCGGTGAAGTAATGAACCATCTGTTGCACAATGCCTGGCGGCGGCGCGAAGTCGGCGTCAAAGATGGCGATGAATTCGCCCGTGGCGCTCTTCATGCCCTCGGCCAGCGCGCCCGCTTTGAAGCCCTCGCGATGCGTGCGGTGGTGATAAGTGATGGGATGGCCGGCGCTCGCGTATTCGCTGACCAGCCGCGAGCAGACAATGCGCGTCTCGTCCGTGGAGTCGTCAAGCACCTGAATTTCCAGCCGGTCGCGCGGGTACTCGATGCGTGTCACCGCCTCCAGCAGGCGCTCCACCACGTAGCGCTCATTGTAAATCGGGAGCTGGATGGTGACGCGCGGCAATGCCTCAAAATGCCCCAGGGGCTTCGGCGCCTTGCCGCGATTCTTCATGTAAAGATAAACCAGATAATAGCGATGAACGCCGTAGATCGAAAGGATGATCAGAATGGTGAAATAGGGAATAAGAATGGAAAGGTCGAAGGCGTTGGGCTGATAGATGCCGCGGAATGGATCCTTGTGAAAGACCTTGTAGAAAAACTTCACCACCGGGTTTGTGGGCGCCATCAGAACGGCGAAAAGAAGTTGGTGCATAAAGTCAAATTCGCTTAGGAACAGCTACGGATTCCGTCAATGCCGCGGGTGTCGCATACCTTCAGGGCCATGATTGCGTCACCCCGGAAGGAACCCCTCGCCCCACCGCCATGCGGTCCCCCCTCTCCCCAAGGGAGAGGAGGAGAAATCAAAATCACGACCCGTTTATGCTAACCCTGGGACTCGGCGGTACTCGTTTTATCGGCAAGGATGAGGTTTGGATGTCCCCCGCCGCCATTCCAGCCCATTCTATACCGCGCACCTTATTATACACCTCAGCCTTCGGTCAAGGGCATTTCTAATTGCCCGTAAGGCCTCATAATTTTTCTTGCGGCTATCAAACCTGTTTATCCTCAATATCATTGGGCGACCGGTCCAACGGTGATTGGCGATGGGTGATTTGCGATTTTCAAAGTCGGCAAACTGATTCATCTTCTCATCCGAAACTGCCGATAGCCGATTCGGGGAGGTGTGTCACCTCGGGGGTATGTAGCACCGTCGCCCCGGAAATGCTCCAAATGGGGGGACGAATTCTCCCGCCTGGCCAACCGCAGAGGCGCGCATGAGCCTTTGCTCGCCACGAATGATGAAAATGACTCCCCTCCTGATTTAGCAGGGGTGGCGCGCCGGGCGCCGGGGTGGTCCTCTTCTTGCAGCCAAAAACATCAAGTCGCAATCAGCACCCCCCTAACCCCTCCTCAACTAGAGGAGGTGAGCATTTTTATAGTAGGCTTCCCTGCCAACTGCCACTCTGCGGCCCTGGGGTATTCCCCACAATATAAAGTCGGCGAAAGATCGCGCTCTGCCGCTCTGTTGCCATGACAAATCCCAAGGTCTTTCGGCAAGAAAATGGCGATATCTCCTTACTTTTCAATGACTCACCCATAATATGTGATAACTCGTTTGTTTTCATCAAACCATCCAGAGCACTTCTTTTCCCCTTTGTTATCAATAACTCATCCAGACCTATCTTCATTTTTAACATCTTTAAGGGGCAGCGCTCCATTCCCGATTCTCATCACCATAACTACCCTATTTTCAATTACTTGATTTATTGCTGCGGCCGTCATAACTCTCCCGTCATTCGCTAACTTATTTGTTTTCATAAACTCATCCGGGTTGCGAGGGGGCGCATAGGCGCTAGACTAAGCAATTTCCGATCCGGCCCCGAAGGGCCCAACCGTGGGCAGCGGCAGGTTTTAACCTGCGGCTCCCAGAACCCCATGGTCCCTTCAACCCCCTACGGCGTTGACCGTGGGAAAGGTCGGCCCCTTTAGGGCCGAATTCCTTTCTCTCCTTCGTTTTCCGTAGGTTTCACCTACGGCTACTCACGGTGTCCCGCTTCGCGGGAAGGAAGGCGGCAAATCATCGGGTGGCCTATTCGAGCGCCCATGGGGGGCCAGATTTCCTCCCCGCGGGCCGGACCCAGAGCCGTGCGAAATGGGGCCAGCCTTGGGCGATTTTACCCCGGTCCGGCCTTTCAAGCTGTAGGCTAGCACGTTGCGGGCCACTCTCGGGCCGTAATTTACAGATTTCCTGCGGGTGGGAAGAAAACCAGGGTAGCACCTGTCAGGGTTCCGTCAAAGTTGCGGGCGCCAGATACCTCTATGGCCATGAATGCATCACCCGCGAAGAAACCCCTCACCCCCCGCCTCGCGGTCCCCCCTCTCCCGGGGAGAGGGTGCCGACGGAGGAGGGCAGGTGAGGGGTCACTTTCAACCCCATAAGACTTTGACGGTGCCCTACGGACCTGTTGGCGAGCCCGGATTTCTCGCCCCGGGTTGGGAACGGCGGGGCTCCACAGGCTGCGGAAAAACCGTCCACGGCGTACAACCACCCCGGCGCTCGGCGCGCCACCCCTCCTGAATCAGGAGGGGAGTTATTGAAAACGCTCCCCTCCTCAGATGAGGAGGGGTGGCGCTGACAGTGCTAGTGTGGTGTCCCACGTAAGAATTGACAATAGGCGAGACCCCCTCACCCGGCCCGCCCCGGCTGGCGATTACGCCGGATGCGCGCCACCCTCTCCCCCAAAGGGGCGAGGGCAATAA
>JBEKQO010000280.1:0-9691 GCA_049519635.1 Terriglobia bacterium
GCCGCGACCGAAGCATGATGGGTATAGTTGCCATCGGCCACCACCTGCTGCGGGTGGCGTCCCAGAGTTTGCTCGCAGCGCTCCAGAGCCGGCGCGAGCTGATGATGATCGACACCCTCGGTGGTGGCGTCGACATTGACGATCATCCCCTGGGCAGTGTCGGTCAGCAGTTGCAGGTGGTAGCTCGGCGCCGTGCCGCCCTCGCCATTCCTCATCAGGTGGGCTTCCGGATCGGTCGTCGAGGCGCGCGCCACAAAACTGTCGCCATCCTCTTTCTTCTCGCTCTGCATGCGCTCCACTTCGCGCACCGCCGCCTCCAAACGACTCTGGCGTTGCCGCGCCGCCCGCCGCCGCGCCGCCACCTTCCGCCGGGCCATCCGCTCCTCTGCGGCCGCTTCTTCCTCCATCAACCGAACCTGCTCGCGCGCCAATTCCAGGTGCGCTTCCAGTTTCTCCTTGCGGCGGAAAGTGTTGCCGCCGGCATGGGCTTTGATCTTCGTCCCGTCCAGCGTCACCCGCTCCAGGGTGATCAAACCTTCGGCACTCAACATCCCCAGCACCTGCACGAACAGATCTTGCAACGCTGCCTGATGACCGGAGCGAAAACCCGAGAGCGTGCGATGACTGATCGGCTCCAACGCGCACAGCCACTGAAAGGCCGGCTCGTATTCGCACCGCCGCGCTACCTCGCGCCCCGAACTGATGCCGCGGCTATAGGCATACAGCCACAGACTGATCAAGACTTGCGGGTCGGTGTGATCGCGCCCCGCCCGCCCCTCCACCGCGCCGATCTTGGCATAATGCCGGCTTAAATCCAGCCGCCCCACCAACTCCCAAATCGAGCGCGCCGGGTGATCCTCCTCAATCAGTCGCTCCACATCAATCGTCCGCATCACCATCTGACGCCGATTTATCGCAGCCAAACGGGGTCGGGTAACCAGGTCATTTGTGTTCATGCCTGCAATGTACGGCACCCACGTTATTCCAGTTACACATTCTGGTTAATTTCTTCACACGTTCCAGCCACCTTTTTTCTTACCTCTCAGGAACGATGCGGTAGAATGCCAAAATGGGCAGCGTTAGGCGAGTTGATGTTGGCGGGTTTCTACTGACACCTTTCTTCATACTAGAAAAGGTACCCGGAAGCTGTGAAGAAATAGCGTTCTTACCGCTGAGGCGCTGCGGTGGGGAGATTCTGGACGATTTTTTCACAGGTTCCTGACCCCTTTTTCCCTTTCGAACCAGTTTTACCTTGCCGATCGTTACGTCCCGACATTCCAGCGAGGAGGAAGGCAAAATGACGAGAAGGACACTCTTCAAGGGCGCAGCGAGCGGCGTGTTTGGACACGCTATGCTTACCTGCGGGCAGCCGTCTTCAGCGGAGGCACGCAAACCCGTGGACACTTTGCCGGGGGCGGAGAAGAACCGCAAACTGAAGGTGGTGCTGGTGGGCGCGCACGTCGATGATTGGATTTTCTGTGTGGGAACCCTGGCCCGCTATGCGCGCGAGGGGCATGAGGTCCTCTGTTTCTCTTTCACGCCCGGGGACTCACAGGGTATGGCTGTCGCGCGTCACATGTCCGTTGACCAACTCGCGTCGATTCGGCGGGAGGATGCGATGAAAGGAACCAGACTCTTCGGCGCGCAGTTCAAAATCCTGGATCAGCACAACCAGAAGATGCACGTCGATCCCGAGGCGTACATCCAATTCAACCAGACCTTGGCCGCCGAGAACCCGGACGTCGTCTTCGGCCTGTGGCCGCTGCAGTTTCATCCCGATCACCGGGCGGCGGGCAATCTCGCCTTCAACGCGTGGTTACAGTGCGGAAATAAATTTGAGTTTTATTTCTGCGAAACTTACCTCGCCAGCGAGCAGACGGCACAGCAGTTCGCACCGAATCGCTGGGTGGACGTCGAATCGGTCCTGGATGTAAGTCGCCAGGCGATCATGGGCAACACGCTCGAAGACACGAAAGCCATCTGGGCCGATTACGAGACTTGTGTGAGGTTTCGCGGTGCAGAGTACGGATGCCAATATGCTGAAGCGTTCGTCCACATTGTTACCGTCGGCTCTGTAAAGGTGCCGCCGAACCCCGTGCCCGGCCTATGGTATTCCGGGTTAGACCCCGCGCACGACGAGTAGGGGGGAAAGGGGTTGGAAAAGGTAGCGGGAACGTGTGAAATAATTTGGGCAAGAGCAAGGGCATTTCACGCAAAGCCGCCAAGTAGCAGAGGGCGCAAAGAAAATAAAGCGGTTGTTTTTTGCGAGTCTTTGCGCCTTAGCGTCTTTGCGTGAGATTGTTGGTCTTTTCACACGTTCCAGGTACCCTTTCTCTTCCCCGGGGTTTGGGTGCTGCTACTTGGGCTGTGGCTCAACCCTACCGAGAGCCTCGTCGGTGGGCAGTTCGAGTTCAGCCGTTTCCTCTTCGGTTAAGTCCCGGAGTTTTTTCTGGAGAGCCGACTGGGGAATTGCACGTAACTGATTAGCGATCCTCTGCATCGAGGTCCGCCGCTCAGCCCCCCAGGCCCTGCTCGGCGAGAACCGCTTCCTCGGCCGCGGGGCTCTCGGCCAGACGGGACAGGTCCCAGCGCTTCGGATCCGGCTGCCGCATCACGATGAGATGGACACGCTCTCCCGGACGAAGCGTCAACGGCGTGCTCGGCTTGAGCATGCCCTTCTCGTATTCAGCCTCTACGACCCGTGACCCCATGGCGCCAGTATATCGGGTGTGCGAGACGTAAACAGCCTGTCATGGGTTTTTTCCGAGCGGTTAGCGCACGAGTATCTATCAGTCCGTCAGAGGACGGGTCTCCGGACCCGTCGGTTGCCGGGCTTAGCGGCCGACGGATTCCTGTGCGGCTGTTCCCCGCGCGCTCACGCGAACCAGCAGCCGGACGCGAACACAGTGACAAGTGACGAGTCGAGAGCACGAGCCCCGTGTCCCGTCCTTGGCCCCCTCGCAGTGCCCCCGACACTCCCCCGCTTCGTTTATCGGCGGAAGTGTGGAGGAGGATGGAGGAATAATCTTTGTTGGCGGCGGGGCCCCCTCGGGAAGAGACCCCTCATCCGGCCCGCGACGGCTGGTGAGAACGCCCGTCAACGGCCCTCTGGACCTGAATCAACAGCCCTGTAGGGCTGAATCATCACCCTTTGCGCGTCCAGTCTCAATCTGCCGCCCAGGTAACGGCAAAATCCACTTGGGACCGATGACGGTTGCCAATCATTGGTTCGCTGGGCGTCTATTATGAAACCGACTGCAGTAACTGCAGTCCGAACGACAAGGAGAGCCTGAGAAGCCGAGGCGAGCCTGGTATTACATTCCAATACCTTTCTACCGCTTCAATCCCGGCAAGCCGAGAAGGGCAAGCGGTAGGCGTCGAAGCTGGAGAATACGTCCAGGTCACCGGCGTTAACCGAGAACAGAATTTGCTCACCGTCGAGGGCGAGAACGGCCAGCAACTCACCTACGACCCGGACCGGCTGCACGGGGTGAGTGTTTACAAGTCAACCATATGTATTCTTACCCGCTGCCGGTGACGGTGGCTCCCGAAGTTCCCTCCCGCGACGTAAAATGCGATCCCAAAACTTGTGTTCCAAGAACAGTCCCCTGCTGCCCCGCAAGGTTTGAAGCTCCAGCGTCGCGAGCTTTTTGAAGTCGTGCAACACTCGCCAAGTCAGCTGCGGATACTGCTGCCAAATCAGGGCGCGTCCGTAACCCGGGATGGCTTTCTGCCCCTCTCACCGAAGCGGCTTCTTATGATGTTGTAAACCATTGATGATGAAATACTTCAGTGCAAATTTTCGGGAAAAATCCTCGTCCAATTTTCTTACACGATTTTTTTGATTTTTTGGCCAGAGTGAGGGCGCTGGACACAATCCGATGAACTGTCGCCCCTTTTAGAACCCCCCGGGGACCCTTGTAATGTTGAATTGTTGCCGGGGCGGAGCGTGAAGGGGTGATCGCCGTAATTGGCATGAGAAAAGCCCACGGTGATAAATGCGTTGACCGTGGCTACCCGTCTGCCCGGTGCTGGAACGGCAGGGAAGGCCGCCTGCCGTGTCTTCTCGGGGGGACACGCACGTTCCCCCACCCGGTCCCACCGCGAGTTTGCGAACCGGGTCCGTTAGCGCGCAACCCCCATCTTTTCGAAGATGAGATGCAGATAGGGGTCGGTTTCAGCGTCTGGACCTAAGGCTTTCGTGCGATCGCTCAAAGCGGCAACCACGCGCTTCGTCTCCGCCAGGGCAGCCGGGTTTGCGATATCCAACAGCCCGACCGCGTACGCGGCCAAGCCGACCGGCCGAAGCTGGGTGATCTTCGATGCGTCTTTGACAAACGCCGGGACCGCCTCCACCAGCGGACGCTTCTGATCGTCCAGGGAGGGATTGGTTATCAACAGATAGACCAATCCGGCAGTCAGATTAGCACCGGATGAATTCAACCGGTCCTGAGCTTGCCGCGTCGTCAACTGATGCGCCGTCAGTAAGTGACGAAACGCGAGTAGCGCCAATAGAGGGTTCTTTCCAGATAGTACTTCCGCAAGCTGGCTGACCTCGCTGGGCGCCGGAACGCCTGGGGATAACAGCGAAGGATGCGACTGAAGGAAACCGAAGGCCGGTCCGACGAATTCTCCCCAACCGGTAAAGAGCAAGCGGACCGGTCCAAACTGCTCGATTCCTTGCGGCCCCTTGACGGGCTGGCAAAGGATCTCGCCCCCCTCAACAAAAGGCGAGTAGTAATCCTCCGGGTCGGGTATTCGCTTAACTTGGCCGACCGGCTCCGACCACGCGTATTCGCCACTTGCGGTTTCTTGGGCGGGCGAAGAACTGGCAACCGCCTTCCACCTGCCTTCTTTCAACAGTTCCGGGGCGGCGTTATTAGGGTTTCTTAGCTTCCCCGTGTTCGCGTCGATCGACGCGCCTGGAATGGTCCCTGAGCCGGAGCGAGCGCCAGGTAATATGTTCGCCGCAATCCAGCCAGGCGTCCCCTGAAGCATATAATCACGGAGGCGAATCGAAGCCGTGTCATGGACAGCGCGGGCATCGTGGAGCAGTAAGATCGTCGCGTCCTGAGATCGCGGAGGTGGAGTCGCACTCATTGCCGGCATATGCCTGTCTCCTTTCCAGACCCCCGGGGTCTACTTCGTAAAAACGGTTGAACCCACTTGTGTCGTGCTCTTATTCGCAGGATCATTCAGTACGTCGTTGGAGAATGGCTGACCGCCGACTGGATCCGTGGTGGGCGCCCTGTCAGCAGCATCCGTCTTGGCCTTCTGGTCGCCTGCGGCGGCGCTATCAGCATGGAGATTCCACGATCGCTCCCTCACTGCGCAAAACTGGTTTGTCGACTTGTTGAAGATAACCGCCCACACGAGAAAATCCAAATCGATCTTCGTACTGGTGAGAGTATACGTCACGGTGCCCACATTCACACCTGCGGCTGTCGACGCCGGCAGGTTAACGGTGGCGGGCGCCGCCCCCCCGCTGGGCGTATCCGATGAAGTTGCCGCCGCCCCTCCTCCCGCACATCCCCCGGGTACCTGGACTGAATTGGCGTCGATAGTGACATGTGGATGACCGGGCTGGTCGTAAAGCGGATCTACAGCGCCCGCGCTATCGTTGGCGTTGACGGGATGGTTCCGCTTGAACACAATACTTGCCGGAACGGTTGTCGACGTTCCGGCGGCGGTGCCCGCCACCCACGCGATAGTGGGATTGCTCCAGGTCATGGTGCGTTGCACACCTTGAAGCGCCAACTGCATGATTCCGACCCGCAGGTCCTTGACCTGGGGAGTGGAGCAGTCCACGCCCGCCGGCTTGATCGTAGCCTTCGCCGAATGGTCTATCGCGTGGCCGGCGTTGGGGGTGTAGAGGTTGCCCGAAATTACGTAGTTCCCGCCCGGAGTCATCTTGATATCTGCGGCGTCGAACCAGAACACCGTGGCGGGCTTGGAACCTTTCACGTCTCCCACGTTGCCCGCTCCACCATCGGGGCAGGCAGCGCCCAGCGTGGCCTGAATCACGGCGTCCCCGATGGCGTTGCTCGCGTTCTCGCCCGAAATCTCGAAGGCAACCCAAGTTCCGGCCGCCGGCAGAGTCACGTTCTTCGTCGTATCCCCCGATTCTGGGAAACGCAAGCGTCCGTCCGGGTTGCCCAGGGTGATTTGATGATCGTGCGCTGCACCGCTGGCAATTTTGATCTGACAGGGTACCTTATGGCGATGAGCGGGGTGGGCGCATTTTACCTGCACGATGTCATCGTTTGCCGTCCCCGTGTTGTTGATCTGAATCTCGATGGTGATGTTGCAGATCACCAAATTGTACTGCGTGGTTTGGCCAGCCGGCGCCGCCAGGGTCTGGGAGGCGGGTGTTGAGGTGGCCGTCAGAAGGCCCGTAACCGTATAGGTGTCCGGATTCTCATCGCCAAAATCAAACTTACCGCTGGCGTCCGTGACGCCGTTCCAGCCCTTTCCCGAGACCGCGACATTTACACCTTGGACGGCCTTCCCGGAGCAGTCTTTGACTTGCACCACAAGGTGGGCCTTTTGCGCCGCGGGAGCAGGCTGCCCGGCGGGGGCGTCGGCGGGGGTGCCGCACGTGACAACGCTGCTACCGGCATCGCCTGCCGCGCTCTGGGTGGCGGAATCCGACGTCGCGGACGACAAGCTTTGCGCTGGAGAGGGGTTGGAGGCCGGAGTTGAGGCTGAATCGCCGTTGCCCATGTTTCTAAGCGCCCTTCAGGTGCTTCTCGGCATTCTTGAGCAAGACCGTGATTTTTGTATCCGCACTGTTGCAGGTTCTTAAGATTTCGCCCGCCCAGGAAAGGTCCGGGTCCTGATCGAAGTCCCGGCCGAGACTGACCATCAGGTCGATGTATCGGCTTACGTCCCGCTTCGCCGTGATCTGATACGATCCCGAGCGCTTGACTCCATAGCGGATGAATTCCCGCACTTTGGGTTCGCCGGCGGCTTCGAAGAATTCCGGAAAGAATTTCTTAAGATGCGGCACCATCAACTCTTCGAAATCCTTTACGGCCGCTGCGTCGAATGCTTCCACCTGTGCGGAACGTAGAGTTAGCATGGGTCATTCACCTAAGATTCGTAGGTGGCTGGGTCTTTTCCGCCGGCGCGGGTGCGGCGGGATTGTCTTCGCCCGGTTCCGATGGCGCCAGCCTCACGACATTCGACCTCATTCCCGTCTCCCACCGCACGAGTTCCAGCAGCGTTTCCGGTTTCTCATTCTCGGTCGCGAACCGGATGACGGGTCCGAATAGATAGGCGATTTCTTCCGGCGTGCAGGTGGGCAGAATGACCCCCAGCACGCGCGAATCGTAAATGTGTGAGTATACCTGTTGGGCGCCCGGCATCTTTTTCGTCCCCTGGCGAGTCAAGGTTGGCAGCTCCCGAGGAGTCATCATTATAGCCGGAATTTCCGTTTTAAGTTTTCGCCCGACCGGAAATGTACACCCGAACGCCTCTGAATTCAAGGTGCGGTCGAGTTTTCGGTGCTGGGTGCTTCCACGGGCCATGGAACGGGCCAGTTTTGTCTCTCCGCAGCATCCCAAAACTCGAAACTGACCCTCTTTCGACCTGTGCCTCGGACACCTTTCCCTCCCCTGCCTACCTCGCCGCGGAAATCTGCTCCGGTCTGTGGCTCGCCTACGGCGCGCGCTGTCCTCTGGGTTGTTCCGGTGATGATCGCCATCTATCTCGCCGGGGAGCTCGGCAAGTGGGCGGGCTTCGAACTCACGCAACTCGTTTTTTTAGGTTCGATCCCTTCGCCAATGTGAAATTCGCGAGCGCCGTTTGGCGCCTCCATTCCAGCGTGTTCCTCCGACTCGTCGATGCTGCCTCAAGCAATATGACAGACAGCTTACAAGCCGAATTTGTGCTAACCGCCACGATGTTGGTTCCCACGCTGCTCTACGCGGTCATCCAGAGTTACCGGCTGTTCCGGGCACAGATCCAGGACCGAGCTTTCTCTGTGGTCAGGAGTCTAGTGCCTTTGGCCGTTACGATTTTTCTCTGTAGCTGTTTTTCGCTGGCCTTCTACAATTTTGTGGGCCGAGCGGCCTGGAACCCCAAAAGCGGAGCGCTCCTCCAAACCATGCTGGCAATCCAGAAATTCGAATCTGGCGCTCCCAAGCTGAATGCCGCGCATCCAGTGCAACTCACGGTGGAGGATCTGGACAAGGTCTTCCCGCTCTCGAAAAGTACGCGGCGCGTTCTCGGCAATTCTCCCATCGCCCTCAGTCTGGAAGAGCCACCTCACCAGCATCAAATCGGCTGCCCTGAAAACTCCCAGACCCTTGGCCTTCCTGCCCAGGGCTATTCGTGGTACTTGGCCAGTGGCTCTCTTGCCGACGGTTCCCACTTTTTTGTGGCATTCGATCCCGTGACCCACTCCACCATTTCTGCCGGATTCTGTAAGTAAGAGTCTGTCGGGCAGTCCAGGAAATCGCACTCAAATCTTTCGAAAGGCCGCTTTGCGTCCATTGACGAGGCGCCGCGCCGTGGGATCGCTAGGTGTCGCGCTGCGCTTAAATCGGTTCTTCCTCACTTTTGTTGCAACCCTGGGGACCAACGCCTCGAAGGGCGTTGAATGCTGTGATTTGCAGGCATTGGGATCGGAGGCCAATCACCTCTCCGTCAGCAACCGCGGGAAGCTTAATAAACTGCGTGGTATCTGATAGATAGATGATTTGTGGAGGCCCAACCTGCAACAAAAGTGAGGAAGAACCCAATTTGCGCGGAATTCCGTGCAGATTGGCAATTCGCATGGACGCGCTGGGCGCCTAACCTATTGATATTGCAGGCGCACGAGTTTTGGCGAGGAGGGCGGCGACCGCTTATCCCGTTCTCCTACCCGGTCGACGTGAATAGCCACGCCACTCGACCCGGAGGTTTTCGGCCGGGACTTCCGTTCCAGATCGTCCATCGATTCTCTTGAAACCATAGTTGCGTCAAGTGCCGGGGCTCGGCGGGTGGCTTCCATCCACCATCGTGGCAGTGACTGAGGAGAATGCCCTCTTGACCAAGACGTTTTGCGAGTTCACCCAGAACGGCTCCAATATCGTGGTTGAAATAGAGCTGAGCAGTACGTCGCTCGATGATCACATCGAAGGGTCCAGGACATACGGTGGAATCCAGAATATCACCCGCCACAAAGTCAACGTGTCCCCCCGTCCGGCGCATTTCTGGTCCGCAGAAATACTCGAGACCTTCAGCAGGAAACTCGAATTCTCGAGCGATTTCGACCGCTTGAGGTGATATATCCAAAGCGATGACCTCGAACCCGGCCTGAGCGAGGGCCCGAGGCTCTTGGGAGATTCCGCTGCCTGCGCATAGTATAAAGTTTCATTAAAACATGCTCACATCATGCCGACAAAGCGTCGAACTTCTTCCAGCGATGAACTACGGGTGCAGCGTTAATTTCGGAAACCCCCAGCAGGATTCGAGCCCGCAGTTCCTCCCACGATTGCACGCGAATGTGCCGCAAGAAGGTTCGTGCCATTTTGCCGAAAAGCGTCTCCACGATATTCAGCCAGGAACCATGGGTGGGCGTCAGCACATACTTGAACCGATTGGGACGGGTGGCCAGGTAGGCCTGCGTCTCTTTGGAAAGATGTGCCGAGTGATTGTCCAGCACCAGACGGAGTGTGCACTCGGGCGGATAGTAGCGATCCAAGTC
>JBEKQO010000281.1:0-9647 GCA_049519635.1 Terriglobia bacterium
CGCAGTCTACCCGTACCTTCACCTTACACGCGGAGGATTGGGCCAAGCCCATCACCCAACCCATCTATGTGGTCGGTGAGGTTGAATCGAATTCGCCCACCATGCACCCCTCCGCTCCACTGCTGGTCGAGGTCATTGGAAATAAGGAAACTGCCAGCAATAGTAAATAGTGAATGGTGAATAATAAATGGTGGATTGTTAATAGTGAAGTAGCGCGGACCTGTTTTGTAGGTCCGCGGATCGTCCACCATGGGCAGGGAAAGGCCGCGGACCTATAGAACAGGTCCGCGCTACACCTGCAATTCACCATTTTCTTGAACATTGAAAAACGCGAGGTAGGGTTCATTCTTGGCCGCGCGCTGAATCAGGAGTGCCAGTTCGCGCGCGTGATAGTCACCCCACATGGAAGATTCCCCATAGGGCACTTGGCGCCCTGGCGGGACGTAATCCCAACCCCCCGGGCGATGGTAAATAGAGTGGAGAATCAATCCCTGGTGGTGGGGATCGGTGGAAAGATAAGGCAGGTCGAACAGCGTTTTGGCGATGGTGAGGGCGGCTTGGCGGTAACCGTCGCCGCTGCCGGATTGTTCCGGCTGGCGATTCAGGTAGGTTCCGAATCTCCAAAGCCCTTGCGCGGCGATGGCGGCCGCGGAGCTATCCACGGGCTCATAGTCATTGAACGGGTCGCTCGGCTGGCCGAGCCAGTCACCGAGCTTGGCGAGATTGGGTGCGCCGGTATCCCAGTAAGGGACGCCGTCGGTAGCGGCCTGCTCGAGGTAGTAATCGCACGCTGCTTGCGCCGCGCGCCGCATCATGCTTTCGATCTTACTACGCCCCCCCCGCGGCTCCAATTCCGGGTCGGGGAGAGTTTCCAGAAATTCCAATTGTTCTGCGTATCCGCACATGATCCAGGCCAAAGCGCGCGTCCACGTGGTGAAGGGCGAGTAGCCTTGTTGGGTGGAGGGGCAGCGGTAAGCGCCATCGGCAGGATTGAAAAGGGATTCGTGCGCCACGCGCCCGCGCACGTCATAGAGGTCGCGCCCTTCTCCGTAATAGACGTTGAACTCAGCGGTCACTGCCGCGTGCTGCACCAGCCGGCCCAGAAGCGAGATGCGCTTGTCGTTTTCACCCCTCAGCGCGTGCCCCAGCCGGTGGGCAAGCGCCAGCGATCGTAAGGAACGAATCGTATCGGCGAAAAGTGATTGCGCGCCGTTGAACGAGCAAATATACCCGCGGCCGTCGCGCGTCGCTGTCCAGCGCGCCGCCTGCACGGCGCCGCTTGCCTTCAGCGCCAGCGCGTAGAAGTGCCTCTCAAACTCGCCCGCCTCAATCCTGCCTTCGGTCGCCAGACGCAGCAGGTTTCCGTAGGTGCTGACGTTGTTGAATCCGTGATCGTGCACGCCCGTGTGGGTAACGTGCGCCGCCATACGTTCCACGGTTTTGCGCCGGCCCCAATCCAGAAACCACGCCTCGTCCGTGGCGTCATACTGCACGAGCGCTGAACCGTAATGGAAGCCCTCCGTCCACTCCGTCCAGTCGCGCCCGACGTAGGAACCCTGCACGGTAAAAACCGGCGAACCTTGCGAGTTTTCAAAGGCGGCCGCAATCTCGCGGATCTTTCCCGCGGAAAGATCGAAGAGACGGTCAATCCGGGGAAGCAACTTTTCCGGCGTCAAATCTGTATCAATACGAATCATAGCTTATCGGGCCATCGGGTTATCGGATCATCGGGTCATTGGGATTGACGATTTTCGAGTTCTGCCCCGCACAGGGAGATTTTCCATCGGCAATCGAAAAACGGCCACGAAATGGTTCGATGGCCCGATCAGCCGATGAGCCGATTCCTTACAGCCGCCGAATGTGGAATCCGCCATCAACATTGAAGACCTCGCCCGTCGAAAACGGGAAGTGATCCTGGGCGATGGCCACGACGGCGCGACCGACGTCTTCCGGCCTTCCCCATCGCGCGATAGGGGTCAACCCCTCGGCAATCAGGCGGTCATACTTTTCCTTTACGGGGCCGGTCATGTCCGTGGCCACGACCCCGGGGCGAATCTCGTAAACGCCAATTCCCTCCCCCGCCAGCCGCACGGCAAAGAGTTGCGTCATCATGGAGAGCCCCGCCTTGCTTATGCAGTAATCGCCGCGATTGATGCTCGCCGTGTAGGCGGAGATGGAAGAGATGGTGATGACCTTGGGCCGCGGGCGCGCAGCATGTTGTGCCAGCGCGGCGAGCCAGAAGTTTGCCACCGCTTGCGTCAGAAAAAAGGGGCCCCTAAGGTTAATGCTGATCAGGCGGTCAAAACTCTCCTCCGTGGCTTCCAGCAAGTCTTTGCGCTCGGATGGCGCGACGCCCGCATTGTTCACCAAAAGGTCAATCCAACCGAAGCGGTTTTTGACCGCATTCAGCAATTGCTCGCGGCCGGTCGCGGCGGAAATATCCCCGGGAAACGTTTCGAAAGAGGCCCCAGAGGCCGCCGGAGCTGCCGCTTGGCACCATTGTCGGCATTCCGCCGCCGCGCCGCGGTTTGAGGCGAAATTGATCGCGACGCTGTAACCGGCGTGTGCCAGGGCCATGGCAATTCCCCGTCCGATTCCTCGCGAGGCGCCTGTCACCAGGGCAATGGGGGATTGTATGATCATCAAGTCAACCGGGAATCAATGAGCAGACCTGTAAAAACCCATCCTTCAGTCAAACAATTCTAAGTCAGGCCGCAGGTCATTTCGACTTAAGGCTATGCGCTGTCGGGTGGGTCGGCTGGTAGAGACCGATCTCGCCCCCGCTCGGGAGCGGAATGGTCGTAAACGATCCCCACGGCGCCTTGGCAATTTTAGCGCACTTAACTTTCTTGGCTTTTAACGATTTGATGAGCGCGCGCAAATCGTCGCACATGAGGTACAGGATTGTCCCCATCAGTGCGTGGCCACCCTGACGCTGCACAAAATTCCTGCGCGCAGGGTGAATCGCAATTTCCGCCGGAGGCAGCGCGAAGATCAGCCAACCCTCCCCAACATCCACCGAGCGAAACTCCAAAACGTCGCGGAAAAATGCCCGATCTGCTTCCGCATCCTTGCTGTAGATAAGAAAGTGGGCGCCGTTAATCATTGGGTAAGTTTACCACGGGACTGAAGATCTTCAAGGCTGCCCGGCAAATCGGTTCAAGGGAAACGATACCCACTACGCGATAATTCCCAAAGCAGTTTTAGGAAGGCGGGCAACATCCTGCTTGGCGATGCCGAAGTTATCACCAATCAGAGACGCCGGGTTTCCCGCCAGCCATTTGGAAATGGAAATTTCTTCAAATACCGGGCTGTTAAAAAGAATAACGAGTTCCGTCGGCTCGTCACCGACTTGTTCCACGTAATGGCCAAAACCCTGCTGGATAAAGCATACCTGGCCCGGCCCAAACTCCTCCGTCTTGGCCCTGCCGTGCGCCCCAAAAACCGTAACCCGTGAGCTGCCGCGCAGGTAGTATTGCCATTCATCAGCATTGGGATGCCAATGCAGCTCGCGCAATGCGCCCGGATTGAGGTGCTGAAGCACCGAGGTAAGAGTCGTATTGATGGGAAATTCCTTCACGCTAACAATTCGCTCCCAGCCTCCAGAGAACTCCATGGGCCTCATCTTCGCCAGGCGGAATTTGTGGGCGGACTGGCTGGTCTCAAGATTTTCAGCAAGATAAGGCTCCGGCTCAGCCGGTGGCACTCGGCCCGGAAGAATATAGAGTTCCTTGTTAGGCAGATTTTGAACCGTGTTCGGGGACAGGCCGAGATTGCGCGTCACCAGGTGGGGAGGTGTATGGGCGATCCAATCGGTAATGCTGAAGGTACCAAATTCGGAGAAGCGCCCATCGTCGAAGCCGAGAATAAAATGGGCTTCCTCTGGTCCCAGGCACTGTAAGGCGTGGCCATGCCCCTTGGGGAAATACCAAATATCACCCGGTTCAAAATCATCCGTAGCGGCTTGACCGTTAGGAGCAATAACGGTGGTTCGCACCCGCCCTTCGATCACGAAAGCCCATTCCGCGGCAATGGCGTGCCAGTGCAGCTCGCGAATCCCCCCGGGCTTTAAACGCATGGAGACACCCGCAATATTCTTTGAGGCGGGAAACTCCTCCACGGTAACTTCCTTGGCGGACCCGGCTTCGCCCACCCAACCCGTGGAGATTTCCAAGTCGTATTTGAAATCCGCCAGCGGTTCGTGCTTCCCCGGGTCCTTACCCACGCGATAAGGCGGTGTGGTTTTCTGACCCCCTTCGTTCGTCTGTTGAGCATCCGCCTGCGACGCCACCGCCGCACTGAGCGCCGCCAGGGACACCCCTTCAATCATCTCTCGCCGCGTGAACAGGCCCTTCGACTTGGATTGTGGGTTGGCTGCCAATTCGCCTCCATCGACCTCTTCGAGATTGGGGGTTTGTCCCTGCCAGGATTTCTATTTGATGTCTGAAAGCGCCAAGATTATACGCCAGACTTCAAGGATTAATGACCACCTTGTTCCGGTCGGGAGTTCCCATCACTTCCATGGCCTTGCCAATCTCGTTCAAAGGGAAGCGGTGCGAGATGACCTCCTCGGGATTCACCACTCCGCGCTCCTTGAGCCGGATGGCATTCTCCATGGCCAGCGGATTGGTGGAAAAGCTGGAGTCCATTCGCGCCTCCAGAAAATGCATCAGGCCACCGTCCAAAACGAACTTTTCATGAGTGGTGATGCCAAAGATGTTCCAGCGCGTGCCGCGCCGCAAAAGACTGACCATCAGGTTGACCGCTTCAATGGGCCCGGCGGCTTCCAGCACCAGGTCCGGCCCCAGCGGGAGAATCTCATACACGGCGGATTTTACATCGCCGCGCTTCGGGTTCACAGTGTACGTTGCACCCAAACGGCGGGCTGTTTTCAGTGCGTGATCACTCACGTCCACAGCAATCAAACGGCCCGCACCCGCCGCCTTGGCCACCATTAAGCAGTACATACCAATTCCACCGGTGCCGATGATGATCACATCATCGCCGACCCGCATTTCCGAATAATGGATGACGCCCTTCCATGCGCCGCTGAGGGGTTCCGTTTGGCACGCGGCGTCGAAACTAACACCGGCGGGCTTGGGGAAAAGCGTATTCGCTCCCGTCACCATGTATTCCGCGAAACTGCCAGGCCGCACATCTTCCGGACCGTCGCCTCCTGTCGTATACATGTGCTCGCAATAGTGCGCCAGACCCATCCGGCAGTACCGGCAGTATCCGCAATAGCCGCTGGGGCAAACGATGACTTCGTCGCCCTCCTTCACACCTCGTACGTGCGCTCCCACGGCGGCCACCACGCCGGCGGGTTCGTGTCCGGGAACGAGCGGGAAGCGCACATTGCGCCGAATGCCTTTGATAGCCTTGTAATCGGTGGCGCAAATGCCACAGGACTTAATTCGCACCAAGGCGTCATCGGGTCCCGGCTGGGGAATAGGCCGTTCCTCGAGCACCAGCCGATCAACATCGTATAAAACCGCAGCTAACATATGATCAATCCCTCTCTGTTGTCGTTCCTGAACGTCACCGCCGCCGGAGCGCGTGAACTGTTATTCCGACGGGGTTTCTACTCATCTTTGTCGCGGATGTCAGCTCGCATCGCGCGTAGACGGATGGAGTTTCTTGACGAGTTTCGCCACATTGGCGGCAAAGTGCCGGATGGTGTCAATTCCCTCCTGGTCTTTCCACACCTCGCCGGGAAGCCGCCCGAACACCATGTTCCAATAGGTTGATCCCGGCACAATCATATCGTTAATGAGAAAGAACATCAGCATTTCCTGGAGAGTGGACGTTTGGCCACCTCGACGCGCAACCGCAATCGGTCCCCCAACCATTCCGGAAAGGAATTTATTGGAATGCATGGATACGTATCCGATGCGTTGGAGCGCGGACATCACATCTCCGCGCGCCGTGCCGAAGTAAACAGGAGAACCCACAATGAGGCCCTGCACGCCGCGAACCTTTTCGATGATTTCGTTCAAATCGTCATGGAGGTCGCACTCGCCGGTTTCCGAACATTTTCCGCAGGCGGTGCACGATCCAATGCTCATCCCGGCAAAGGAAACGACTTCGGCTTCCACACCTTGCTCCTGGATAACCTTGGCGCATTCAGCCATGAGTTGCACCGTATTTCCGTCAGATTTAGGACTTCCACTAATTAAAAGAGTTTTTGGCATAATACCAACTCCTAAAAAGATTTGTCATACCCTAATATTGTCGCACGGATAGCGCCGGTCGGCACATTTAGAAAGCGCCAGTGAGAGCATAGGGACCATTCGCCCGCATCTTCAGCATGTCCTGCCGCGGCAAACAAGTGCGAGAGAGTTTCGCCAGTTGGTTTTCCTGCGTTGGTTAAGTTAAGTTACAATGGGGGATTGTGAAAGGCGCCGGCAGCGCCCCCGCTGACCCTCGCAAAGTCTCAGAAAGCCAACATGCACATCCCTGATGGTTATCTCAGTCCGTCGACCTGCGCGGTTCTCTATGGAGCATCCGCGCCGTTCTGGTACACCGCCTTGCAACGAGTGAAGAAGATTTTGACGACGCGCATGGTGCCCTTGCTGTCCGTTATGGCGGCACTTTCCTTTGTCATAATGATGTTCAACTTGCCCTTGCCCGGCGGGACCACGGGGCACGCTGTGGGTGTGGCGATCGCCACGATTATCCTGGGGCCGTGGGCTTCCATTCTTGCCATTTCCATTGCCCTTTCGATTCAGGCCGTCTTCTTTGGGGACGGAGGCGTCACGACGCTCGGCGCCAATTGCTTCAACATGGCGATTGTGGGTTCACTGGTGGCGTATGCGGTTTACCGCCTCGTGGCGGGACGTGCAGCTCTGACTTCTTCGCGGAGGGTGGTGGCAGCCGCTTTGGCAGGGTACACTGCCATCAATGCCTCGGCTTTTTGCGCGGCGGTGGAATTTGGGATTCAGCCTCTCTTCTTCAAAGACCCGAGCGGCGCCCCCCTTTACGCTCCCTACCCTTTAAGCATCGCCATTCCAGCGATGATGATAGGCCACTTGACGTTTGCCGGCCTCGCTGAGTTGGTCTTGTCCGCAGGAGTGGTGGCTTACTTCCAGCGAACCAACCCAAATCTTCTGAAGCTTACGGCGCCCGGCAATTTGGCTGCCGATGAGGATTTCTCTGGCGTGGACCGCCAGAGCATGTGGCGGACGGTGCGCCCACTCTGGATCGGGCTGGCCCTGCTCATGGTGCTGACCCCGCTGGGAATTCTAGCAGCAGGGACCGCCTGGGGCGAATGGAGCGCGCGGGATTTTTCCAATCTGCAAGCGCGAGAGAAGATGGCCGTGGCCTCGCAAAATACGGCTCCACCCCTTCAGCCGCCGCGGGGGTTGGAACGCATCTCCTCCCTGTGGACCTCACCCTTCCCGCAATACGCGCCGTCGTTTGTGCGCCGCCCGGCGTTGGGCTATGCGCTTTCCGCCATGTTTGGATCGGGCGCCATTATCTTGGTTTCGTTGTTGGTCGGGAGGCTGGCGGAGCGTGCGCGGGGCAAACGCCATGAGCTTTCTTGAGCACTCTCTCGCCAGCTTCCTAGGTGCCGTTGAGCAGGCGCTTGACGCCGAAGGCCTCGCCAAGGCGGACGGTCTGCTCCAACGACTTGATCCTCGCGTCAAAGTTATCGGTATCCTCACCCTGATTATCGCTGCGGCGATGTCGCACAAACTCTGGGTAATCGGTGCGGTGTTCGCCATGGCGCTCATCCTTGCCGCAGCCTCCCGCGTCTCCCCATTGCTCTTAGGCAAGCGGGTCTGGATCCCAGTCTTCCTTTTCACCGGCATGATCGCGGTGCCCGCACCTTTCTTAATCCCGGGCCGTGTGGTCTGGCGACTTCGCTGGCTCGGCTGGCCGCTGACGGCTCAAGGGCTGTTGAGCGCAAGTTATCTGGTGACTCGGGTTGAAACCGCAGCGACTCTTTCCGTGTTGTTGATCCTCTCCACGCCGTGGAGCCACGTCTTGAAGGCGTTGCGGGTGCTCCGCGTTCCGGTAGTATTGGTGGTGATTTTGGGGATGGCTTACCGTTATATTTTCCTCCTGCTCGAAAGCGCTCGCGATATGCTGGAATCCCGCCGCAGCCGCATGGTAGGCAAAATGAGCGGGCCTGACCACCGCCGCTTGGCCGCCGCCAGCGTGGGAGTTCTGATGTCCAAGACGTTGCAGCTCTCCGGCGACGTTTACAGTGCCATGCTCGCCCGGGGATTCCGCGGTGAAGTCTATATGCTCGATGATTTCCACACCGCCGCGCTCGACTGGGTCATGCTGGCGGTTTTTGCCGCGCTGGCTGCGGGGGCGTTTTATTATGGGAGATGATTACCCATTGCATTTTGGATTTTGGATTTGCGATTTTGGATTGAAGCAGCGTGGGCAAACGCCGTGGTCAATCCGTAATCCAAAATCCAAAATCGTAAATCCAAAATCGTAAATCCTATGCCGGTTCCGGTCTTTGATGTTCGCGAAGTCACATTTCAATACCACCAGGTGACGGCGCTCGACAGCTTGAGCCTCGTCGTTCCACCTGGCAGGCGGATAGCGCTTCTGGGAGCGAATGGCTCCGGCAAGTCCACGCTGCTACGAATCCTGGACGGGCTGGCCTTTCCGCAAAAGGGCCAAATCAGCTTCTGTGGCGAGCCGCTCACCGAAGAACTCTTGCAGACTCCCGAATTTGCCTATCCGTTCCGGCGCCGCGTGGGACTGGTGTTTCAGAATCCCGACGTGCAACTGTTTTCCCCCACCGTATTTGATGAGGTCGCCTTTGGGCCCTTGCAGCTTCAGTGGCCCAAGGAAAAGGTCCGAGCCACGGTGGAAGAAATGCTGGAGGTGATGAAGATTACTCACCTCAAAGACCGCTCACCGCACCACCTGTCAACGGGAGAGAAGAAGCGTGTGACGCTTGCCTCCGTGCTGGTTCTTGATCCCGAGGTGCTGCTTCTGGACGAACCCACAGCGGCCCTTGATCCCAAGAGCGCCAGCCAGATGATTGATTTCCTGATCGGTTTGCGCGGGGGGGCGAAGACCGTGGTCACAAGCACCCACGACCTCGATACCGTGGAGGACATTGCCGATGACTGCTTTGTTTTCCAGACGGGCCGCGTGGTGGCCTCGGGAACGCCGGCGGAAATCCTGCGCCAGACTTTACTGCTCGAACAAACCAATCTCGTTCATGCCCATCGCCACATTCATGCCACCGGCGAAACTCATTCCCACCCTCACATGCATCCCCACAAACATTAGCAACACGAATGCGGCCCGAGATCAGAGCGGAATTGCCCGGGGGCCGGGAGTTCAGGAAGGCAAAGTTTCCCCGGCACGCGGGTTTGCCACGATCACCACAAGCGTGGCATCGTCATGAAACTGGCCCTTGCAGAAATCCCCCACTTCTGCCAGCAAGCGTTGATTCAATTCCTGCGCGGAAAGCCTCCGGTGCTCCAACGCCGCCATCGCCAATCTCTCTTCCCCATATTCCTCGCCCGCCGGAGAAAAGGCTTCCGTTATTCCGTCGGTAAAAAGCAGTAGCCGGTCGCCGGGAGCAAGGCCGAATGTTGCGTTGGCGTATTCGGCATCGCGAAACATGCCGAGCACCAGCCCTCCGGCCGCCAGCACGCGGAGGGAACCCGAGT
>JBEKQO010000282.1:0-9638 GCA_049519635.1 Terriglobia bacterium
AAGCGCGTTTATCGTTACCGATGTGGTGAAACTTCGTACAAGCGGGCTTCTGGCCAGCGTAGTTCAGAATCCTCCCCATGGGCATAACCTATTTAGGCCGTAATCCTGAAAAGTGACCCTCGTCCGCTGCGAGGGAGATCACCCCTGGATGGGGTGATCCTTCTCGCTTCCACAGCAATCGATGTTAGCGGATTGAGAGTTCGAGACCGTCATCCAACGGAATCTGGCACGATACGTAACCATTCGTCGCGTCGCGCACGTAAGCGAGATATGGCGCGAGCTTTTCCGACAGGCTGATTACGTCGTCAGCGATGATCAGGCAGCCCGGAGAAAGTGCCGGCTCCAATTGCTTTAGCAACGGGAGATAAAGTGGTTTCCACCCGTCGAGCAGCAACAAGTCGATTTCCTTCACCGAAGTGAGTGTCTTAAGAGCATCGCCCTGCCGGATTTCCACAAGGTCCGACAAACCGGCCTGCTCAATGTGTGTGGCCGCACGAGAGGCCTTGGATGCGCTTTGTTCTGTCGTAATCAAGTGGCCGAAGCTGTTGTCGCGAATGGCCGACGCGATGTGGAGCGCAGAGAGCCCGAACGACGTACCAAATTCCACGACCAGCGCGGGCCGACGACTGCGGACTAGCAGATAGATCAGCCTACCAACCTCCGGGGCGACGGCCATGAAAGTTCTATCGTTGATCGACTGAAGAGTTTGATCATCGATGACGCCTCCTCCGGCCGCCAAGAGAGCTTGCTCTTCGGCTTGAACCTTGCAATCGTTCGCTTGAGCCTCGGCATAGAGGCCAGACAATACTCCCTGAACTTGAGTTTGATTGAGAGTTGTCGCGTTCATTGCGCACCGCCTGTGGTGACGGACGGTCGTGCATTGCGGATCTGCGGGGTGGACAGGGTAGGAAATGGAATCGGAGAATTCGTCTTCATAACGCACCTTTCTGCTGGCGAGCACAGGGCTTCGCTAGGATTTGGATCAAGGTGCGTTGATTGACGGAAACGCTTACGGCGACAAATCTTACTATTGTCGCAGTTTTAGTGTGCCTGGGTTCGGAACGGATTGTCAAATCTAGGACGATACAATCATCGCTCGGATGCTTTTCCTCTATGCTTCGTACATCGTTTGCTCTTACTGCAACTGAATCCATTCTGCACTCCTTATTCTCGATTTCGTATTTACCCCCACCAACAGTCCGTAATCCACGATTCCGCTCATCTCATGGCCGAAACGAATAGGTGTACTTGACTACGAATCGGTTCTGATAAAACTGTGCCGGAGTAACTGCAGCCAGGCTGGCGAACTGCTGGCCCGCGGTGTAAATCACGTACAGGTCGCTGTCGGGACGATAGTTCCATCGCAGGCGGATATTGGCGCTCGCGCCTTGCGCGTTGGCAGTGTCCACCTGAAGAATCGTCGAGAGTGAGAGCGACCTGGAGAATGCATAGTCGGTCTCCAGGGCTCCCACCACAACTGAGAAGTTGCGCTCCGGAGCCGGCAGCCGAAAACGACTCCACTGCGGGCTCAGAACGAAGGACAGCCGTTGGTTCGCGCGATAAGCGGCCTGCACCGAGAGCTCATTCAATCTGCCGTTGTAATAGCTTCCGAAGCGTTCGATGAACTGCGCAGTTAAGCGGCGATCCTGAGGAGTGGCATACATGAGCTGGTGCCTCGTCCAGTTATAGACGCCCACCGGAATGTTGACATTCTTGTAGATGTTGAAGGGCGTGGTGAGCCGCTGCGCAAATACGTCGACGATGTCATCGTCGGTGAAGGATCCGTTGTGAAACTCAATCCGAAACGTGTTCAGCCACTCTTGCGTCTCGACCGCGTGGTGAGTATCGGGAGCATGATTGAGGAAGCCCTCAAATTGCACCTCCCGCACACCAGCCCATTTCGGCCGCGTCTTGAATTCGGCGTCCACATAGTCGCAAATGCAATCAGTCCGCTCAAGAAAGCCGACAGACGGGTTGAAGTTTGGACCAACTCTTCTGTGCTCTGCCTGTAAGTTGAACCAGTTGGATTGAAAGCTAAGGTTCGCCCCAAGGTTCGATTGACCGCCTGAAAGGCCTGGCGTCCGTGTTTGGGCTGCGAAGCCGCCGAGAACGAGGTTCTTGAACAAGACGAACCTACCGTCCGCGCCGAACGTATCATTGAAGTCGGAGTCTACCTCTCCGGAACGCTTGTCGATGCCCATTATTCCGATGTACGAGCCGCTCTCGCCCAACGACCTCTTCACGCGCAAGACCGCGTAGTTTGCCCAAGGATTCGGTCCGGAAGACCGTGTGTCCACATCCATCGCCCCTAACTCGAACCCATCGAGCGAGCCTGTAACTTTGGCTCCTCCGTTGATAGGAACCTGCTGCCCTGTGATCGGATCAATTCCGATTTGGCGGCTGAAAAAGAGCTGATCTCCACTGGCCAGGCCCATGGGAAAGGAGAAGACGCCCGCGTTCTCCAGAAAGAACGGTCTCTTTTCGGGATAGTAGAGCTTGTAAGGAGTGAAATTGAATTGTTGCACGTCCACATCGCTGTCGGCGAAGTCCGTGTTGGCCGTGAGATTCGCCACAAGATTAGAGCGCAGTCCGATCTTGATATCGACGCCGCCTGTGTATACGCCGGTTGTTCCCGGAGTTAGACCGCTTGCCGTGGCATCGGCTGGCAGGTGGTTGAATCCGCCGAGAGCATATGGCTTGACAATGAACAGGCGTCCGCTGCCGATGTCATGGATGCCATGCAACTCACCCGCTTGACTAATCTTGTTGATGCCGAACGTTCTACGCCAACCGCTCCAGAGGTCTTCCTCATTCTTGCGGCGAATGAACCGTTTGAAATTCAGTCCCCATGCCACGTCGCGAGAGTGCATGAAGTTCAGCGTCGAAAACGGAATAGCAACGGTGGCCGTCCAGCCATCTCTTGTGATGCGAGCTTCCGATGTCCAGACGCCATCCCAGCCGGTATCGCCGTCCTGGTTTTGGCCAGCCTGAGGGTCGCCGGCCTGTTCATCTGTGATCAGAGCATCTCGTTGCGCGCCGAGCGGGTTGATCTGGAAGACATAGGCGTTGCGGCGGTCATGACGGGAGTCGATCACGATTTCAAAATAGTCGTCCAACTCCTGTGTCACGTCGCGGCGGAGTTGAGTAGCGAGGGGGCGCCCGGAATCGTGACACGTGATGCCGAAATAGATCTCATTGTTCGAGTACAGCACCCTGACCTCAGTTTTTTCTGTTGCGGGTTGGCCTTCGTAGGGTTCTCTCTGCTTGAAATCGGTAATCGGAGTCGCCTGTTGCCAGAGTGGATCGTCGATCGTGCCATCCAGACGCGGACGTTGATCGATTCGGACCGCTTCGGCGATGGGCTGTCCTTCCGTGCTCCTCTGCGCCGGTTGCGACTGTTGCCCTGCCTTGGCACTTCCGGTGTCCTGAGGAGTGCCCGTGAGCGTTCCTGGAGTTTGCCCGTTGGCAATCGACACACTAAAAAATAGAAACAACAAGCTCGCTCTAAAGAACTGCCTCATCTTGTCCTCGTGAACCGCAATCTGAAGCTACGTGGACTCGCTGAAGATTTGCTGAATAGGGCCAGAAGGTCTTAGCGGAACTCGCGGGGACTGAAGAAGTGGTAGGTCTCATCCAAGCGGAAGAATCGAAGAATCAATCGAGAAACAGAATCAGAGACAATCGCGCGGGTCGTATTCACTGTTGCAAACCCGATGAGTGCTCGCGACGAGGGGACCTGTGTGTCAGATCCCCTCTCGTTTTATAAATACAATTCTTTCTTATCGAAGTTCCGGGTATCCTACAGGCGAAGTTTTTGCCCTCGGAGATACGACCAGCCCACGCGGCCTGCGTTAGAGGTGGCTCGCTCAACCCAACCCCCTGCAATCCTTCCCCACTCCGTTCTTTTTACAAGCCAGTACCACAGGGCGTACACGGCGTGGAAACCGCATAGCCACTCCAAAGTATCCGAAATGAATGCGTGTGCATCAATCGTAGCGTTCAAAGCTGGGCTGCTGGTGGTAAACCCTCTGACCTGTGGGATGAGCTCGGCGCCGGGTCGAAGATATGCGATCAGAAGCCCCGAAACAACGGAGGCCGCCACTCCGAGATAGATTCCCCAATCGGTTATCCGCCGGATTTTGGACTGCGGCATTCGAACCGACGACCCGACCCATCGCCCGCCACCTGAGCGCCTGGTTTGCACCCAGATAAACCGGATAAGGAAAATGAGGCCGACAAAGAGGCCCAATTTCACTTCGCCTCTCATCGCGACCGGGTCTGTCAGCGCGCCCGTGGTTTCGCCATTGATGAGGAATGCGTAAACCAGCACGACCGCGCTGATCCAGTGAACGCTTCCATTCAACCATCGAAGTGGACGGAACGAGCGCGCTGGCCGACCGGGTCTTTCAGAGTGAGCAGCCGTGGAAATCGAGTTCTCAGTTGTCGTAGTCATAACGCACCTTTTTCACAGGATGGCCCATCAGGCGTTTTGAAGCGATCCTCTGCTACTCACTTCTTGGAGAGAATTACCTCGCCGCGCTGACAATTTGCTGAATAGCGACGGGAGCAGCCCAGGCCATTCCATCGACGCTGTCTCCTGCGTCGATCAGGCTCTTCACCGACCAGTCGGAAAGCTCTATAGCCGCAACCTTTTTGCTCCGAATACAGGAAACATATGCAGTTTTGTCGTCAAACGAAATCACGATCTCGTGTGGCACTTTCGGCACGGGGATCGTGCGAACCACTTGCAGCGTCCTCAGATCGACAACGCTCACCTGTGATGCGCCGGGCACGCAGACTAACAGCCATCGCCCGTCGAGAGTACTCGCAGTGCCGTACCCAGGAGCAGCAATCGAGATCCAGGTCTTGAGTTTGTTCGTGGCAGTATCGATCACAGCTAACTGCGGTTTTGCCTGATCAGCTGTGAAGACCCACTTGTCATCGGCGGAAATCGAAATCCTTTGCACCTTCGTCGAGACAGGTATGACGGATAGCAACTTGCGTGCCGGAATATCCAGCACCGACACGGTGCCCGCCGAGACATTTGCTGTGTAACCAAACCGTCCATCATGAGAAATGACGAGCATGTGGGATTGTTCTTGGCCCGTTGGGATCACTCCCACGATTTTCAATGTTTTGGGATCGATGATCGTAACCGTCTGGTCGAGTTCCGTCGTTACGTACAGCATCCCGTCTTTCGGGTTCATCACCGCGCAGTGCGGACGTACGCCGTGTCCAAAATCAAGATGGCCGACGACTTTGCGAGACGCTATGTCAATTGCGACCAGGTCTCTGCCATCCGTTCCAGCCTCCCCCACGCTGGAGTCGCCGTAAATCGGGACATACGCAGTTTTGCCGTCTAAGGAAACCGCCACCTCATGACCAGTGGTGTCGCCTTCCAAAATCCTTGCCACTTGTTGGGCGGTGTGGGGGTCGACAATACCTAGATCGGCGTCGCCCTGGTTCACAACCAGCAAGACTCCGGCAGGTGCGTCGGAGGCACCAAACTCTAAGGTGGTCGTCTTACCTTGGAACTGGAGACTTGTGAGAGTATTCGCTAGCCCTGGGTTTTTCTGTTCGATTGCTTCATTTCTTTCGGCTGGCGCCTTAAGTTCCACCAACCGCGCCGTCACCTTGGCTTTCAGACGCGTTCCCTGAAGAATGCTGAGCTCAACGTTTGGACCGTTACCGTCCCATTTCACTGTGTAGTCTCCGGGTTTTAAAGCTGTTCCGTTGACGTTGACTGGATTGCCGATCTGAAAGCTGTTTGTTGTGGCTGCAAAAGCGCTCGATGCTAAGAGCAACGAAACGCTTAACAGGATGCTCTTGCAAAATGTTGCGGACTTCATGGTGTTTTCTCCTCTTAGTGTTGTCTGTGACTCGCTTCTTCAACCAAGCTACTTGGGCTCGCTGAAGATCTGCTGAAGAGCCAAAAGACGATTTTCGTTTTGAACTCTGAAGATTGAATTAGTCTTTATTCGAGGCGGTGTTGCGTGCATGTGCTAATCGTGGAAGACAAGAAAAGCTTGGCTCTGATGCTCAAGAAAGGATTGGAGGAGACGAGTGATTCGGTTGTCCTTGCGTTCGATGGCCGCACCGGTCTAATGCACGCAGAGACCGAGCAATTTGACGCGATCGTTCTCGACTTGATGCTCCCTGAGATGGATGGATTCGAAATCGTCCGGCGGTTGAGATACTCAAGGAACCGCGTACCAGTGCTGGTTCTCACGGCGCGCGACACTGTCCACGACATCGTCGCCACTCTGGACCTCGGCGTCGATGACTACCTCACCAAGCCCTTCGCGATGGCTGAGTTCAGAGCGCGTTTGCGAGCCGTGGTGCGTCGAGGTCCCGCAATACAAGGTGTACGCCTGGAAGTGGCAGATCTCGTTCTCGACCCCGCGACCGGTGAAGTAACACGTGGGGGGACGCTGATCGCGCTGACTCGAACAGAATACATGCTTCTCGAATACCTGATGCGGCGCGCCAACCATGTGTTAAGCCGGGATTCGATTATCGAACGCGTGTGGGGAAACGATGCTGATATCGAGGAAAACACGCTGGAAGCCTTCATCAAAAGTCTGCGCGCGAAGATCGACAATGACCGCGAGCAAAAACTGATTCAGACGGTTCGCGGCGTTGGCTATCGTCTGAAAATGGGGGTTGGAGAGTGAAGCCGCTTCCGATACGCGTTCGCCTGACCGGATGGTACCTCGCTGTGATTTGTTTGACCTTTGTGTTGTCTTCACTTGGTATGTACTTAGGCATGTTGAGTGCAATCCAACACACAGTTGATCGACAACTCACCCAGCGCACAGAGGACATGCGCCAATTCCTATGGCGTCACCGTGCGCATAGCGAGTCCGAAATGCCGCAAGAGTTCCGCAAGAGTTCAGGAGTACAGCCGGGCGAGGAGTTGTATCAGGTAATGGACTCTTCCGGCAATTGGGTATACCAAGCGCCATCAATGCAGCAGCTTGCCATCCCAGGTCAGCCAGCAGATTCGAATCGCCCTCCTCAGTACATGACCATTTCGCGGAGGTATACCAATATCAGAGTCTTGTCCTCGACCGTGGAGGTATCTGGGCAGTATTACTTAGTTCAAGTCGCTACTGTTCTTAGCCCGCTGTATGCTGTTCTTCGGGGATTTCGAACGATCGCCTTTCTCACTCTTCCATTTGTATTGCTGGTGGCAGGAGTCGGGGGTTATTGGCTCAGCGGACGCGCGATGAAGCCAGTGCACAACATTGCCAGCACCGCCCACGGAATTTCCGAAAAGAATCTTTCGCAACGCCTGGAGATTCCCGCTGCGAATGACGAGTTGCGCCAGCTTTCAGAAACCCTAAATGAAATGTTGGCGCGCCTGGAGTCGGCCTTCAGCAGAGTCATACGATTTACTGCCGACGCATCGCATGAACTCAGAACACCCGTTGCAGCGATCCGAACCACAGCGGAAGTGATTCTCGAACGTCATCGGTCGGTAGAGGAATATGAAGAGATGGTCCGGCAGATACTCGCGGAGTCGGAATTTACAAGTGAGTTGATTGATAATCTGTTGACGTTGGCGAGAGCTGACGCAAGTCCGGCTCAACTGGAACTGTCATCGGTTGACGCTCGCAGTGTCGTGCAAGAAATAATTCCTGGGAGCGAAATTCGCGCATCCCATGGTGGTCTGGAGTGGTCAGTTTCGATGGCATCTCAAGAAATCCTCGCCCTCGCCGAGAGGCAGTCTCTTAAACGTCTGCTTCTCATCCTTGTAGACAATGCCATTAAATACACTCCGCGCGGCGGTTCCGTAAGGCTTACGCTTCGGTCAACCGCAACGCAGGCAGTGTTCGAAGTCATCGACTCGGGTATCGGGATCACGCCGGAAGATCTTCCTCACATTTTCCAGCGGTTCTACCGAGCCTCGAATGCCCGCTATCTCAACGCCGACGGTTCAGGTCTCGGCTTGGCAATCGCCCAATGGATTGCCGTGGCCCATCATGGCACGCTCGAAGCGCTAAGCCCGTCGGGCCAAGGGACAACATTTCGGCTAACTCTTCCGTTGCAGGTCGTTTCGTCGACTGGTCGCACACTGTAAATCCATGTTTCCGTCCCGCTGGCTGGATTACGACCGTAAGCTCGTCGATCGCGAGCTGGCCGGCCGTGATGCCAGATGGTTATGCTAAACGCCCTTGTGGCCGCCGAACGTTCGACTTTTGTCTATTGTCCACAAACGGGCTTCGGGGAAGTTGTCCAGATTGGTAACGGGAAGTCTTAGTGCTGTATCTGAAGCGCCCGCGAGTGAAGAGTTGGGAGTTGAGCCGCTGTGGAGGGGCGCTTCAGATACAGCGACTTGAAGGAAGCCGCCCCGGGGGACTATGGGATTTGTATTTGGATGAGCCGGTCTTGATCGTTTGCGAGTGTGCCGTTGCGGTCAGAGCGCTTGGGTTTTAGTAGCGGGTGGCAGAGAGAATTGGTGTGGGGCGGCGCATCGGAGAGTCTGAATCGCACCACCATCCTGCATTCTGACAAATACGAGACAAAGAACCAGTGTGTGTGCCGAAGCACGAGAGAGATTCGAGGCCGGGGATATGGATTCATGCAGTGTGCTCGTGTAAAGGCGGGGATCGGAGGAGGAGTTGCGCGGCGGAGAGGCGCTCGACAACCTGCATGGTTCCGCCGCAGAGCGGACATTGCCACAGCGAGTGGATGGATAGAGCGGTCGGCGAGGTGACGCCTGCTGCTGGCCGATCGGATGACTGGAGCAATCGGGAACAGAGTGGAAGAAACTCCGCTCGCCGCCGGTTGGCGAGGAAGCCGAAGTTGCGGATGCGCATAAAGCCGCGCGGCAACAGGTGAAGTAGGAAGCGGCGCAAGAACTCATCGACGGGCAGAGTCATGAGCCGCTTCTTGTTGCCATGAGCGGAGTCTCGCCAACGGAAG
The DNA here is from genome assembly GCA_049519635.1 of Terriglobia bacterium. Classification (GTDB taxonomy): domain Bacteria; phylum Acidobacteriota; class Terriglobia; order UBA7540; family UBA7540; genus Bog-366. The sequence continues at coordinate 8,929 of JBEKQO010000282.1, forward strand.
GTGACGCTGCTATCGGCAAGAGCGATCAATCTGGAGTTGGAGATGGCGACACGATGGGTGTAGGCGCCAAGATAGCGCAGCACATGTTCTGGTCCGCCGAAGGGCCGTTTGGAGTAGACGACCCAGTCGTGACGGAACAGTACCCGCAACCACGAGGCAAAAGCGCGCGGCTCCGTAAGCGGTGAGAGATGTCCGTGGAACTGGAGTGTGCCGGCATGAAAGGCGGTCTTGAGTGCGGCGACAAACTTACCTCGGAAGACGCGGCTGAGAACCTTGACGGGAAGGAAGAAGGAGCGGCGCGAGGAGATCCAGCGCGAGTGATCCGGAGCGATGCCGCCTGCGGCCAGCACGCAGTGGACATGGGGATGATGCTGCAGTCGCTGGTCCCAGGTATGGAGTACGCTGAAGAAGCCGATCTGCGCACCGAGGTGACGAGGATCGTTGGCGATCTCCAGCAAGGTCTGAGCACTGGCGTGAAAGAGTAGGTTGTAAATCAGCCGTTTGTTCTGCAGCGCGAGCGGAGCCAGTTCCCGCGGCAGCGTGAAGACGACGTGCACGTAGCTGGTGGGCAGTAACTCTCGTTCCCGCGCTTGGAGCCAGTGCAGGCGTGCATTGCCCTGACACTTGGGACAGTGTCGATTGCGACACGAGTTGTAAGAGATGGCGGAATATCCGCAGTCCGAGCAGTGATCGCGATGCCCGCCTAGCGC
>JBEKQO010000283.1:0-9588 GCA_049519635.1 Terriglobia bacterium
GGCTCGTTCCCGAGGGGCAAGGAAAAGCCGCGGACCTACAAAACAGGTCCGCGCTACCCTTCTGAGGGGCAGAAACGAGGAGGCGCAGAGATTTGGAGAATAGACGCAATTCCACTGAGCTTCGCCGGTGCCGCCACGAAAACCCCGTCATTTTCCCGACCTCGTGCTCGCGCCAAACCGAAATGGAATTCAGCCGTTATCCGCGCCTCGCTGGCAGACCCACGCTGTGCGTTGCCGGTAACCGGCCGCCGGCTCGCCACCCAGCTTGGTTACAACCCGCAACTCTCGCGCTCCTCCTTGTCGTCGGGTCTATTGTCCAGCGGCCCGCAACTTGTGCCACCGTTGAGGATCAGGAAGCCGCACACTTCCGCGCGGGACAGGAGGCGCTAAGGCAGGGGGACCTCGCTCAGGCCACGAAAGAGTTTAAGAAAGTGCTGGACCTCGATCCCAGCTTGTTCCAGGCGCGCGTCAACCTGGGCCTGGTCTATCATGCGCTCGGCGAATACAGCCTGGCGGCGAGCAACTTGTCCGTAGCACTGCGTCAAAGCCCCGACCTGCCGGGCCCCGCCGTGATACTGGGGATTGATTACCTCAAATTGGGCGAGCCGGAAAAGGCCATCCCGGTTCTCCAGCGTGCATTGCACCTGGAGCCCTCCAACTTGGAGGGGCGCCGGGCCTTGGCCAGGTGTTACCTCGCGCGGGCAGAATTCCGGCAAACTGCGGATGAATACCGGAACCTAGCCAGTTTGAATCCGGACAAGGCGGAAGCCTGGTATAAGCTGGGCCACGATTACCTGGATCTGTCTGCCCGTCTGGCGTTTCGAGGATCCCGGTTGTATAGTGGCTCGGCTTGGGGCCATCGTTTTCTCGGGGATATCCTGTTCCAACGCAACCGTTGGCGAGACGCGGCGGAAGAATACCTTCAGGCGCTCGCTGTCGAGCCGGGCGAGCCCGGCCTGCATGTTTCGCTGGGCAAGGCATATTTGCAGGCAGGCAAACCGGATCAGGCCGAGGCGGAGTTTCACCAGGATCTCCGGCGCGATGCCCGGAGCGAACCGGCGTGGGTGGGGCTGGCGGAAACGCGACTGGCAAAGGGTCAGGCCACGGCGGCCCTGGAAGCGGTGGGCAAAGCGTGGGAAGTCTCTCCCGAGTTTTTGGCCCTGGCACGAGGATTCCCCATGGTTGACCTTTCTCCCGACGCCGCCAAGGCTTTGTTGGGGGACCTCGAAGCCGCACCGGATGGAGCCCCCAGAGATTTTCTTTTGGCAGGTCTCTGCACCCCGGCGGGAGAAACCGCTCAGGCAGATGAGCGATGGAAAGCCCTCCAAACAGATTTCCTGGCGTGGCAAAAGGCCAGGGGCGGCGCCGCCGGCGGAGGGCCGGACCGGAACCCTTGTCACGCCCACCAATATGCTGACTGCGCGCATTGGCTGGAATCCCGGAAGCCACTATCCCGATCGGACCTCTTGTTGCTGGGAACCACCCGGTACACATTGCAGCAATACGGCGACGCGGCGGAGATCTTGGCGAAGCTGCTGCTGGTCACTGACAAGGTAAGCGCGGAGGCAAGCTATTGGCTGGCGCTAACCTACCAGGCGCTGGGCGCCGAGTGTTATGACCGATTGGAGGAGTCGTTTCCAGAGTCCTGGCGGACCTTGGAGCTGCGCGCAGAGGGCTACAATCTGCGTGACGATGCGAACGACGCCCTCCAGGAATATCAACTCGCCCTCCGGATGCGTCCCGATGAGGCGGAGCTCCATGAAGCCCGGGGAGATCTGCTTCTAAAAAAGAAATCCTACGACGAGGCGCAGGCGGAATTGGAAAAAAGCCTGCGGCTTGATCCCTCCCGCCCCCGCACTCTGTGCCTGCTGGGGCGCTTGTACGTGCAGGAGCATGAGACCGAAAAGGCCGTCCCCTACCTGCAAAAGGCCCTTAGCTATGAGCCGGACATGCCCGATGCAAATATCTTGCTGGGCACCGCGTACGTGCGCCTGGGAGAAGATGCCAAGGCTATTCCGACGCTTGAAAAGGCAATCTCCTTGGATTTCTACGGAGACGTGCATTACCAGATGTACGTGGCTTACCGCAAGCTGGGCAAGCTTGAGCTTGCCGACAAGGCCCTGGCGCGGTCACAAGAACTGCGACGCGACTCAGCGGCGGAACACCAGGCCATGGTCAGCGGGGTCGAGAAGGTGGAATAGGGTTCCGCTACGGAAGAAGGCGATGAGGGGAGTTGTGGCTGATACCAAGGGTTCGCCCCCCCCGATAGGGCGTAGGGGCGGTTCGCGAACCGCCCCTACCGGACAATATCCTCAACCGTGGGTATCACCCACGGCAAATGATATTGTTCCCTTGCGGGGAACGCATTAGCCCGCATTTCCCACCACGATTTTGGAGGGGCGGGGCTTTACAGGCTGCGGAAAAACTATCTCCGGTGTACAACCACCCCGGCGCTCAAGGCGCCACCCCTCCTGAATCAGGAGGGGAGTTGTTGAAAACGCACCCCTCCTCAGATGAGGAGGGGTGGCGCGCCGAGCGCCGGGGTGGTGCTGAAATGCTAGCGCCAAGCGCCAAAGGGTTTTTCAGCGGCCTGTTTCGCCCCGCCCTTCCAGCATCGTCCAAACGTGGTGAGAAGTCCGGGCTAAAGAAGGCAATGAGGGCACTTGTGGATAAGGCTTTCGGCTCTTCGATGAATACCACGGATTCAAGCTTGGTTACCTCCTCCGCACTCGCTTGGGCGCACCCCATCGTTCGCGAGTGGTTCCTCGGCCGGCTTGGCCAGCCCACCGAGCCGCAAGAGCAGGGCTGGCCGCACATCCTGGCGGGAAAAACCACGTTGATTTCCGCCCCCACGGGCTCGGGGAAAACTCTGGCGGCCTTCCTGGTTTGCATTGATCGTCTGGTGCAGCGAGCGCTCGCGGGCGAGCTCCGGGATGAGACCCAGGTGCTTTATATTTCCCCATTGAAGGCGCTGGGAAATGACATCCAAAAAAATCTTGAGATTCCGCTCGGAGAAATCCTGAAGCTGGCCACGGCGCGCGGGCTCACGCTGCCGGAGATTCGAACGGCGGTGCGGACAGGCGACACGCTGGTGCACGACCGCCGCGCCATGCTGAACCGCCCTCCGCACATCCTGGTCACGACTCCGGAATCGCTTTACATTCTGCTTACGGCGGAAAAGAGCCGCCAAATCCTGAAAACCGTCGAGACGGTCATCGTTGACGAAATTCACGCCGTTGCGGACGACAAGCGCGGCGCGCATCTGGTGCTTTCCCTCGAGCGTTTGGAAGCGCTCACGCACCGGCCTCCGCTTCGCATCGGCCTTTCGGCCACGCAGAGGCCCATTGAACTGGTCGCGCACTTTCTCACGGGAAATGGCAGGCCGGATCCCGCCGTCGTGCAAATCGGCCACCAGCGAGAGGTGGACCTTGCTATCGAAGTCCCCGCCAGCGAACTGGGGCCTGTGGCGTCCCATGAGATGTGGGATGAAATCTACGACCGCATCGCGGGGCTCGCGCGGCAGCATCGCTCAACACTTGTATTCGTGAATACTCGCCGCCTCGCCGAGCGTGTGGCGCATCATTTGGCGGAACGGCTGGGCCGTGACGCGGTGGCCACACACCACGGAAGCCTTTCGCGGAAATTACGGCTCGACGCTGAGCGGAGGCTGAAGGCGGGAGAAATCCAGGTATTGGTCGCCACGGCATCGCTGGAACTCGGAATCGACATCGGGGCGGTGGAGCTTGTTTGCCAGGTCGGATCAACGCGTTCGATCTCGGTTGCCTGGCAGCGAATCGGGCGCGCCGGCCACTGGCACGGCGCCATTCCCAAGGGCCGCATCTTTGCCACCACTCGCGACGAATTGATCGAGTGCGCAGCCCTGGTGCGAGGCATGCGGCAAGGCGACCTGGACCGCCTGGAGATTCCCGACGCCCCGCTCGACATCCTGGCGCAGCAAATGGTGGCGATGTGCGCGGCGGAGGAGTGGAGCGAGGATGACCTCTTCGCGCTGGTGCGCCGAGCTTATCCCTATCGCAACCTTCCGCGCGCTGAATTCGACGAAATTGTGGAGATGCTTTCCGAGGGGATTGACGCCCGCCGCGGCCGGCAGGGCGCGCACCTTCACCGCGACCGGGTAAACCAACGCCTGCTGGGAAGGCGCGGCAGCCGCCTGGCCGCCATCACCAATGGCGGAGCGATTCCGGATAACGCCCTCTACACGGTGGTGGTAGAACCCGAGGGCGTTACCGTCGGCACCGTTGACGAAGACTTCGCGGTCGAGAGCCTGCGCGGAGATATTATGCTGCTCGGCAATACCTCCTGGAGAATTCGCCGCGTCCAGGCTGGGCGCGTTCTTGTGGAAGATGCTCACGGGGCTTCCCCCAACGTGCCTTTCTGGCGCGGCGAGGCGCCCGCACGCACACCCGAGCTCTCGCAGCAAGTTGCCGCATTGCGCGAGAAGGTCAGCGCGATGACTCCGGGAGTGGGGCCCGGCACGGCGCTGCGAGAATCGGCGGAGGCCCAAGCCGCTGTAGCGTGGCTCCAGCGGGATTGCGGACTCGATGGCGCGGGCGCCGAGCAGGTGGTGCAGCACATCGTCGCGGGGCGAGCGATTCTGGGCGCGGTTCCGACCCAGACAACCGTCATCGCCGAACGATTTTTCGATGAAAGCGGCGGGATGCAACTGGTGATCCACGCCCCCTTGGGCGGGCGAATCAACAAGGCTTGGGGACTGGCGCTGCGCAAGCGTTTCTGCCGCTCGTTCAATCTGGAATTGCAGGCGGCAGCGACGGACGACGGCATCAACATTTCCCTGTCGGAACAGCACAGCTTTCCTCTGGCGGACGTCTTCCGGTTTCTGCACCCGGCTTCGGTGGGGCAGGTGTTGGAGCAGGCGGTGCTGGCTTCTCCCATCTTCACCACGCGCTGGCGATGGAACGCCTCGCGCGCCCTGGTATTAGCGCGTTTTCAGGGTGGGAAAAGGGTTCCGCCGCAGATTCAGCGCATGCGCGCCGATGACCTGCTGGCGTCGGTCTTTCCCGATGCGGCTGCGTGCCCGGAGAATCTCGCAGGAGAGATGCAGATTCCGAACCATCCCCTGGTGCGCGAGGTGATGAAGGACGCACTCACGGAGGCGATGGACGCGGAGGGACTAAAGCTGGTGCTCGGGCGGATCCTGGATGGCGGCATCCGGTACCTGAGCGTTGACACTCCCCTGCCGTCCCAGTTCTCCCATGAAATTCTGAACGCGAACCCCTACGCGTATCTCGACGATGCGCCGCTCGAGGAACGGCGCGCCCGAGCTGTGGAGATGCGCCGCGCCTTGCCGGATACCGTGGTCTCCGACATGGGACGGCTTGACCCGTCCGCAATTTCTGAGGTTCGGGCGGAAGTCTGGCCGGACGTTCGCGACGCTGAGGAGCTGCACGACGCTTTGGAAAGCCTCGTCGCCATGCCGGACATCAGCCTTTCCGGAGCAGAGGGTCTTTTGCCGGCGAACCCTGCGGATGAACATTCCGCGGATTTTGCTTACCTCCAAAATTCCGTTCGCGAATCACTCGCAGCGTGGCAGAAGTATCTTGATGAGCTTTTAGCGCAGCGGCGCATCGGGCGTGCGGAAGCCTCGGGCCGCGGGTACTGGATGACGGCAGAAAAAGCAAAAACGTTTGCCCGGATTTTCCCGGATGCCCGATTCATAAATCCCATCGCGGTTGTGGAGGGGGCTGCGCCGCAAAACGATGATGCCCTCCGGGCGCTCGTGAACGGCTGGTTGGCGCACTCCGGCCCCGTTCGCGCTAGCTCTCTTTCCCGGTTGTTGGGCATTTCCGCGGGGGAAGTCGATATGACTTTGCTGCGGCTCGAGGCGAGCGGCACGGTCTTGCGCGGAAGGTTTTGTGAACCTGCCTCGCAAGAAATGGAATGGTGCGACCGCCGGCTGCTGGCAAGGATCCACCGGCTGACGCTGGGAGCGCTCCGCAAGGAGATCGAACCCGTAAGTGCGGCGAAATTCATGGACTGGCTGCTGCACTGGCAACATGTGGCGCCGGGAACGCAGCTTCCCGGCGAGCGCGGGACCCTTGAGGTCCTGCGCCAGCTTCAAGGCTATGAGGCGCCCGCAAATGCGTGGGAGCGGCAGATTCTGGCGTGCCGCGTGGCGAATTACGATCCGGAGGTTCTTGACCGGCTTTGCCTCACCGGTGCGTTGGGCTGGGGTCGGTTATCGCCTCATCCCGCCGTGCTGCGCGAACCAAACGAGAGCGGCCATCGGGTGGTGCCCACCAGTGTCGCGCCCATCACCTTCTTCGCCCGCGATGACGCGGACTGGATGCTTTCGCGCCAGGGTGGGACCGCCGGCGAAGGCATGAACGGACTGAGCCCCGCCGCGAAAGACGTCCGGGAGTTTCTCCAGGCGCGCGGTGCGTCTTTCTTTGCCGATATCGTGCGCGGGACGCGCAAATTGAAAGCGGAAGTGGAGAGCGCGCTCTGGGAACTGGTGGCGGGCGGCGTCATTACCGCGGACGGATTTGACAATTTGCGGGCCCTCATCGACCCGCGGCGGCGCGCCGGCCAGGGCAGCGGGCGCAGCGCCCGCCCGCGCCACAGCGCGGGGCGATGGTCTCTGCTCTTTCCCAGCGCGGCGGAAAACCGGGAAGCGGCGATCGAGTCAACCTGCTGGATGCTTCTCCAGCGCTACGGCATCGTTTTCCGCGAGGTGCTGACACGGGAAGCGATTGTGCCGCGCTGGCGCGAACTTTTATTGGTGCTGCGGAGATTGGAAGCGCGCGGCGAAGTGCGCGGAGGCAGGTTTGTGTCCGGTTTTCTGGGGGAACAATTTGCTTTGCCCGTTGCCGTGGAGTCGTTGCGAGCGAGGCGCGCATTTCCCGCTACCGGCGAAACCATCGCGGTCTCGGCAGCCGATCCTCTGAATCTGGTTGGAATTATCGTGCCGGGGGAAAGGGTTCCGGCAAATTCCGGCCGGTTTGTGAGCTTCCGTGACGGCGTTGCCGTGGATGCAAATCCATCCGAAGCTTCCTTCAAGACCGCGGAACGCGCCGGGTAGCGATCGAAGCAGGCAGCGCAGAGTCATGCGCAGAGCGCATAACTCTGCGGTTCTTAAAATGATAACCTCACCGTATTTACTGACATCCAAGGAGCGGGTAGCGGGTATCCCGGTTTTCCCACCACGAGTCTGGAAGGGCGGGGCTTTACAGGCTGCGGAAAAACCCGTAGGGTTTCCGTGCCCTGTAAGGGCACAAGATAATAGCCGGGGGCAACGCCCCCGGAAAGCGTGACGTTCGACTCCCGACCCTGAAGGGGTCGCACTACCCCAGGCCGGTGAACGCAAGTGACTCCGTCCGGATTCGACCCTTTCAGGGTCGGATCGGGTTGGGGAGCGTCTTCCGAGGGCGTTGCCCCCGGCTACTTAATAGATCCCCTGCGGGGATCTGGGGTAGCGCAGAGCGGGTAGCGCAGAGTCATGCGCGGAGCGCATTACTCTGCGGTTCTTAAAATGATAACTTTAACGTATTTACTAACATCCAGGAAGGAAAGGGCGAAGAGCGGGTAGCGCAGAGTCATGCGCGAAGCGCATTACTCTGCGGTTCTTAAAATGATAGCTTTAACATATTTACTAACATCCAGGAAGGAAAGGGCGCAGAGTAATCCCGCCCGGCGCGGGATAACTCTGCGCTAGACCCTCACCCGGCCCGCCGCGCGGCGCTACCGGCTTGTAACGAATGCTCTGGCGGGCTCCAGGACGTAGGGCGCAATCCATCCCGGCGTGTTGCTCAGCGGGAGGACGTCTTCGTGCAATCGGATTCCCACGATCTCCTGCATGAACTTGCGGCGCAGTTCGATTCGTTTCCAACAGGCCGGAAAGCGGCTGGCCAGCTCCGCGCGCAGCGTTGCGTCGGCCAGCACGATGCCATCCTCGCCGTTGATAAAGCAGAACGGTCCGCGCGAAACCGGAATGATGTCCATTTGCAGGGCCATCCCGGAGCGCAGGAGGACGTTGCTTCCCGGTGAGAAGGGCGAATGAACCCATTCGTCCAGGTGCAGGTAGTGCCCGGGATTGACCGCGAAGCTGTACGCCGCGTCGTCCCGCACGGAGTCAACGCGCTGCCAGATTTCGCCGGCCCGGGCGCCGATCTTAAGCGCCTCATACCAGCAGGCCACCACCTCGAAATAATTGGCGGCCAGCCGCGGGTAGAATTCCCGCAGCTCGGCGGGCAGGTCTGCGGGCCCGCGCGCGATAGCTCCGGCCCGGCAGGTCAGCGCCCCTTGCAGTCCGAACCCCACCACAAAGGCATCGCCCAGCCGGGCGCGCCGCGCCGACGGACTGGAGAGTCCGCGCATGACCTTCTCGCCAAAACTGATGTTGGCGTGGCAGGAGAGCGGAAGGCCGGCGCCGATCAGCAATTTCTCCAAATCATTTTCCGCCACTCCCTCGCGGACACTGCGGACTACGGAGAGAACGCTTTCCGAAGTGCGGATGGAAGCAAACTCGAATTGGGCAATCTGATCCGCGGAATTGATCATGCGCAGGCCGTCCGCCGGGTTCATGAAGATCTCGCCGGCATTGCTGATTTTCGCCGGGTCGCCCACCATGTTCCTTAAGAGGTCAACGATGTACGCGGGGATCTCGATCGCGGTTCGTGGGTTCTCGATCAGCGGCCCCTGAAAGTACTTCCACCCGGCGCATCCTACCGAGGCGCCCTGGGCAATTCCGAAATCGGCGAAGATCGCGCGCAGGCTGCGGGAATCGCCGCGTTGCTGCCCCATCAGGCTGAGTTCCTGGAACAGGACGGGTTGGCATTTCAACCCGGCGTCGGGCAGGTACCCCATGCACTCGTTTCCCACCAGCAGCCATCTGCAACCCGCCGGATCGAGCAGCAGAAGTGCTTCCTCAAAGCGGGGATCAAAGCCGGTGAGAAAGGCTATGTTGGCGGAATGCTCCCGGTCGGCATAGACCAGCAGAAAATCCAGGTGAGCTTCTTTCATGTGGGCGACAACGGCGCCAAGGCGGTGCTCATACTCGCTCAGCGGGATCGGCGGCAGCGGTTGATCCAAGCCGCCAAAGTCCGGCAATTTGATCGGAACAATTTCAACCATGGTTAATTCCCTCCCCTCACTATAGTCGCACAGTAACCCGGACTAAGCGGACTCGCCGAAATCGATCATTCGCGGGGGCGCGGTGAATCCACGCGTGGTTATGGCGAGATAGATGCCCCCGATGAGGAACCAGATGCCTCCAATGATTTTGGCGACGCTATCCAGATTCCACCAGATGATGCCGCAGAACGCGGCGCCGAAAAGCGACAGCGCGGAATCGACAATCGTCCGGGCCTTGCTCTTGTGCGGCCGCACGAAGGCAAATTGCCAAAAGGCCGCCAGATTCACATTCAGCAATGCGAAGAAGGCGCCAAAGTTCAGGAGTTCGCCCGCATGCTCGAAGGCGTTGCCGACATGCTGAAGGGCTATGGCCCCAACAAAAACCACCGCTCCAATGATCAGGATGTTATAGGTCGGGGTGCGCGATCCGGGGCTGAGGTGGGCGAAGATTTTTCGAGGCAGCACATTGTCACGGCC